>JAQBHL010000235.1:0-73353 GCA_032127745.1 Acidobacteriota bacterium | reverse complement strand
GTCACATGGGAGCGCCGATGCATCCCGGATCGCCGCGTTGCTCGTCGTTGCATATGCTGGATATGCGGCCTCCTCGGCGCCTTGCGCTCCGGGCGCCTCGACACTCGCATGTGCCACGTACTTGTGAGGCAGGACACTAGGTGTCCAGGCTCAGAACGAGCAGGGACCCGAGCCCCACGAAGGCGAGGTTCGGGGCCCAGGCCGCGAGGATGGGTGGCAGATAGCCGTATCGCCCCAGGGCTTCCGAGAACACGAAACCGACCTGATAGAACGCGGCCAGGAATAAGGCGATCCCCACTCCGAAGAGGGCGCCGCGTTTTCCCACGAACATCGAAAAGGGCAGTCCCACGAAGGCCATGACCAGGCACATAGCCGGATATGAGATCTTGCGGTGGAGCCCGACTCGAAGAGAAGTCCCATCCAGGCCCAGACCCTCGATGGCGTCGATGTGGGTCTCCAGATCGGCGAACGACAGCTCATCCGCGGTGCGCTCCTCCTTCTTGAAATACGTGGGTGGATCGATCTCGGCCGACCTCACGGTGTCGATGACTCGATCGGTGGCGCTGCCCGCGGTGAAGGTGCGCCGAAAGCCCCGATTGAGTTCGTAAAGACGGCCATCCCAGCGGACTTCATCCGCCATCAGGTGCTCGCGCAGAGTCCAGGTCTTGGGGTCGATGTCGAGCACGGACAGCCCGCGGAAGATGACGCTGCCCGGATCGGTCGAGGGGGCGATCTGGTCGTAGGTATAGAAGCGCCCGTCGGAGCCAAGAGCCATGCGGCGGTCCAGCGCGGAATTCGAGCGCGGCGGCCGGCCCTTGATGATGTCGTGCTCTCTTTGGGCCAGGCGGCGGTAAGGCGGCACCAGCCAGTCGTTGCCGGCGAACATCAGGGCGGAGGCGAGCCCCGCGATGACCAGCCCCGGCACCGCGATTCGGTAGACGCTGATTCCCGTTGCTTTCATGGCCGTGATCTCGTTCTGGCGGGCCATGATTCCGTAGGTGGCGAGGGTGGCCACCAGCACCGCCATGGGGAGAATCTGGCTGAACAGATAGAAAGGCAGGTTGAAAGCGAAGTAGGAGGCGAGGGTGATCCCCTTCACGTGGTTCTGCTGGACGTCGTCCAGTAGATCCATGAACTCGAGCAGTACGGGCAGGATCAGCAGGGCCACCGTGGCGAGCAGGAGCATTCTCAAGAACTCCCGGCCGATGTAGCGGTCCAGGACTCCCACGAGATGAGCGCTCAGGGTTGACCGCCGCCGCAACTCGGCCCCCCCTCGCGGCCGGAACCACTCCGTGACCCGCCGCGCCCATTCGCCCAGGCTGAACGGGTCCACCGTCCCTTCGCGGCGCGCCCGGTGAAGGAGGACAATGGCGAGGGCCCCGAGGACGAGGTTCGCGGACCAAACCGCGATCCCCGGGGGCAGGACGCGGGTGTCTCCCGCCTGTTCGCCGAGTCGGGCCACCACGTAGTACGCAAAGATCACCGCGATGGCGAGGCCAAAGGCGGACGATCTCGAGTCCCGCCGGCCGCCCAGCATGAGGGCGAGCCCCAGCACGCCGAAGACCAGGGGCACGACCGAGAGCGCGTACTTCTTGTGGTACTCGACCGAATAGCGCGCCGCTTCCGCCTCGTTGCCTTCGCGCTCGAACTTGGCGATCTGGGCCAGGAGCATCGATGGAGTCATCTCCCGGTCGCCGCGGGAGAGAGGCAGATCGGGGAAGATCTGGCCGAAGTCGATGGGGAAGCGGCCTTCCTCGAACCGCTGGAAGTCGTAGGCTTTTCGCTCGCGGACGTCGTACGAGTAGGCGCTACCCGATTGCAGGAGGAGTTCGACGCGCTTTTCCGCCCGGTTGATCGAGAGCTCACCACGCCGCGCCAGCCAGATCCGGGGGCGGGTGGTGTCTCCCCGGTCGATGATCAGAGCGTCTTTCCACGCCCCGGTTCCCGGCTCCACATCGGTCAGGTACAGCGACCGGTTGGGAAGCAAGTCCTCGATGAAGACCCGCGGCTTGACTCCCTGGGCCCGCGAGATGGCGAGGGCAAAGGCGGTCTCGCGATAGGCCTGGTTGGCGTCCGGCACCCAGAACGCGTGGACGTAATACGTCGCTCCGGTGGCCAGAAGCCCCAGAAGCAGCAGGGCTCTCAACAGGAAGAGCGGCGACACCCCCAGGGCCTGCATGGCGATCAGCTCGCTCTCGCTGGCCAGGCGGCCCAGGCCGAGGAGGACGGCGAGGAGGAAGGCCATGGGGATGGTGAGGGCCAGGAAGCTCGGCAGGATGTTGAAGACGAGCTTTCCGATCACGGTCCAAGTGGCGCTCTTGCCCACCAACAGGTCGGAAATGTCCGCCAGATGGGGGACAAGGAGGACAAAAGTGAACAGGACCAGGCCGATCAGAAACGGGGATGCGACCTCCCGCAGTACGTAGCGATCGAGGAGAGTCGGTCGCAGAATCAGCTTCGGCTTCATCAAGCCGGAAATCGTAACAGGCGGTCACGGCTCGGGCCCCATTAGACTCACCGTCCCAGTTGTTCACCGCATCGCGCTGGTGAAGGCTCATCCCGATTGGGCTCTATCTACGCAGCCGCACAAAACCCGGGGAATGCGCTGATCGCGGCTTTCTGAATCTCTCGAGCAGGCGGTGAGCTTTGGCTCATTCCAAAAGTACAATCGCCGGCATGACAGAGATTCATACCTTCCTCAAGGAGGCGCGACTCTTCCCGCCGCCTCGCGCCTTTTCGGATCAGGCTCACGTCAGGAACCTCGATGAGTATCGGGCCATCTACTCGAGAAGCATCGAGGACCCCGAGGGCTTCTGGGCCGAACAAGCCGAGACCCTGACCTGGCAGGAGAAATGGCACACTGTCCTTGACTGGAAAGTCCCCTTTGCCCAGTGGTTCGTGGGAGGCAAACTCAACCTGTCCGAGAACTGCCTGGACCGGCACGCCAAGAGCTGGCGGAAGAACAAGGCGGCGATTATCTGGGAAGGCGAGCCCGGCGACATCCGGGTCATCACCTATGGAGAACTGCTCCGCGAAGTCTGCAAGTTTGCGAACGTCCTGAAGCACCTCGGGCTCAACAAGGGCGACCGGGTGGGGATCTATCTGCCCATGATCCCCGAGGCCGCGGTGGCCATGCTCGCCTGCGCCCGCATAGGTGCTGTGCACAGCGTGATTTTCGGGGGCTTCTCGGCGGAAGCGGTCAGCGACCGGATGAATGACGCGGAGGCCAAGCTCATCATCACCGCGGATGGCGGGTGCCGGCGGGGAAGCATCGTCCATCTCAAGAAGAACGTGGACGCGGCCTGCGAGTCGATTCCGACCGTCTCGAAAGTAGTGGTGGTCCGCCGCACCGGCGAGCCCATCGAGATGAAGGATGGTCGCGATGTCTGGTACCACGAAGCCATGTCGAAGGCTTCCGCGGACTGCGCCGCCGAGCCACTCGACTCGGAGCATCCGCTGTTCATTCTTTACACCTCGGGCACGACGGGAAAGCCCAAGGGCGTGCAGCATTCGACCGCCGGATATCTGCTCCAGGCCTCGTTGACCATGAAGTACGTCTTCGATCTCAAAGAGGAGGACACGTATTTCTGCACCGCCGACGTGGGCTGGGTGACCGGCCACAGCTACGTGGTCTACGGACCGCTGGCCAACGGCGCCACGTCGCTGATGTACGAAGGGGCGCCGAATTTCCCGAAGCCCGACCGGCTGTGGGACATAATCGAGCGCCATCGGGTCACGGTGTTCTATACCGCGCCGACCGCCATTCGCTCTTTCGTTCGGCAAGGCGACGACTGGCCCAACCAGCACGACATGAGATCTCTTCGTCTTCTGGGCACGGTGGGCGAACCGATCAATCCCGAAGCCTGGATGTGGTACCACACGGTCATCGGCGGCGAGCGTTGTCCGATCGTCGACACCTGGTGGCAGACGGAAACCGGGGCCATCATGATCACACCGCTGCCGGGGGCCACGCCGACCAAGCCCGGTTCGGGCACGTTGCCGTTCTTCGGCATCCTGCCCGAGGTGGTCGATAAGGAGGGCCACAAGGTTCCGGCCGGCCAGGGAGGTTTCCTGGTAATCCGGAAGCCATGGCCCTCGATGCTCAGAACCGTCTTCCGGGACCCGGATCGCTATGTCGAGCAGTATTGGACACGTTTCCCGGGCTCGTACTTCACCGGTGACGGCGCCCGGGAGGACGAAGACGGGTACTTCTGGATCATGGGCCGGGTCGACGACGTCGTGAATGTGGCCGGCCATCGTCTCGGCACCATGGAGGTCGAAAGCGCTCTGGTGTCTCACCCCAACGTGGCCGAGGCTGCTGTGGTCGCCCGGCCGGACGAGCTCAAGGGCCAGGCGCTGTGCGCATTCGTGACCCTGAAGATGGGCGTCGCGGGCATCGATCAGGCGGCCATCGATGCCATGAAGGAAGAACTCAAGGCCCACGTCACCAAGGAAATCGGGGCCATCGCCAGGCCGGATGACATCCGGTTCACGGACTCCTTGCCGAAGACCCGGAGCGGAAAGATCATGCGCCGGTTGCTGAGGGACATCGCCGCCGGCTCGCAGACGGTCGGAGACACCACGACGCTGGAGGATTTCTCGGTTCTGGCCAGCCTCCGTGAAGACGAGGAGTAGGTCTTGGACCTCGGGGATTTGCCCGGACGTGCCGGTTACCACCTTGATCCCGCGGGAACCCGATCTCCAAGAGTACGCCTGGGGTCCAGTCGGAGGCCCAGGCAGAGGTGGCGCTAGCGGCAAGCCCGCGTAGGGCAGTTGTTCGCTCTAAACCAAGAAAGTTGAGCACCGTACCGGGTGTTCGAGAAAGGATCTTATCGGACAGTCCGGCCCAACCGAGCCCAGACGGACTGTCTGATAAGATATATTATGTAAACTATTATGAGGCTTGAGGACTCTTCGGCGGCCTTTTCGGCCCCTTTGGTCCGCTGCCTGTCGTTCCACGCTGACTACGGGTGCCAGAACTCCGGCGTCTGCTGCTCCTCCGGCTGGGAAATCGCAGTAGAGACGCGAGTTGAGATCGGTCTTTGGCCCCGGCTCCAATCCGGTGCACTACGCCTCCCCAACGGTCCCGATGGCTTCAGGCCAGTCCGAGATCCGCCTTCCGGCTGCAAATCCGCCTTCCGAGTCGCGCCCGCCTCCGGTTCCTGCTGGTTTCGTGATGAGGATGCCCGTCTCTGCGCGATCCACCGTGAGCTTGGCGAGCCGGCCTTGCCGTCGGCGTGCCGACAATTCCCCAGGATGTGCGTCCTCGAACCCGGGACGGTCTCGGTCAGCCTCTCTCACTACTGCCCGACCGCCGCAGCCCTCCTGTTCCGGGAGGACGCGGGCCTGGCCCTGGTCGAGAGTCCGCGGGGGTTTCCGGCTTCCTGGCCCTTCGAAGGGTTGGACTCCCGCGAGGCCCATCCCCCATTTCTGAGGCCCGGGGTACTTCTTGGCTTTGACGGACTGCGAGCCTTCGAGGAAGGGGCGGTCTCGGTTCTGGCCGAAGGCGACGTTTGGCGGGCCCTCGGCCGGATCGACGTAGCGGCCGCAGCGCTTCGCCGATGGACGCCGGCGGCGGGAGCTTTGACCGATCTGGTCCGGACTTCCTTCGCTGATCCTCGCAGCACCAGTTCGCGTTCTCAGGCAAGCGATCCGAGCAAAGTGCTGATGGCGTCGCTCGCCAAGGGAGCGCCCGACGACCCGAGCCTGCCCGCGTTCCGTGCCGAAGGGATCGACATTCCTGCGGAGGCGGACCTCCCGCTCAGACGATATCTGGCCGCCCGGTTGATCGCAGGCTGGATCATGTATCAAGCTGACGACGTCGCGGCCGCGGCCAGGTACCTGCGCCTGTGTTTGAACACCGTGTTGCTGTTCGCGGCTGCGCCCGGGGAAATCGGCTCAGGGACGCTCCCTTGGAAAGAAGCCATCCGGAATTCCGATCTCTGGATCCTCCATCACTGCGATCCGGAACTCCTGGCTCTAAACCTGGGATAGGGTTTCAGGGCATGCCACTTTCGATTCCATCGCGCGTTCTGGGGACGCTCTCGGCCAGCCGCTTCCTGAAGACCTACTGGCAAAAACAACCCCTGGTGGTACGCGGAGCCTTCCCCGGACTCAAAGACCCGCTCACTCCGGATGACCTGGCGGGGCTTTCGTGTGAGCCCGACGTTGATTCCCGGCTGGTGATGGCGCGTGGCGGCCGCAGGCCCTGGCAGGTGATTCGTGGACCTCAGCGGGCCGCAGGTCTGCGGAAGCTCCCGCGGTCCCACTGGACGCTGCTCGTGGAGGCGGTCGACCGGCACCATCCGGAAATCGCCGCACTGGCCACGGCCTTCTCGTTCCTGCCCAGATGGCGGATGGATGACGTCATGGTGAGTCTCGCGCCCGTTCACGGGACGGTCGACGCTCACATTGACAGCTACGACGTCTTTCTTATCCAGGGCCAGGGTCGAAGACGATGGGAGGTTGATCGGGGCGCGACCGCCGACTATCGGCCCGGCCTCGATCTGAGAATCCTGAAGCGCTTTCGTCCCCAGGAGTCCTGGATTCTCGAACCGGGCGACATGTTGTACGTGCCTCCCGGCATCGGTCACCGGGGGGTGACGGTTCGCAGCGATGCCGGGGTCGCCCTCACCTATTCGGTCGGGTTCAGAGCGCCGTCGAGCGCCGATCTGCTCTCAGGCCTGCTTCGGCAGGCCTTGGCGCGCGAGTCTCCTTGCCTTTTCTCCGATCCGGCCCGCCCGGCGGTCGCCGACCCGGGAGAGTTGTCGTCCGGCGACCTGGCGGACCTCCGCCGATTCGTGATTGACGGGATCGAGACGGGCGGGGCTGAGGCCTGGACTCTGGCCGCCGGCGAAGCCGTCACCGCGGGCGGGACGACGGGTCGCGCCGACGGGCGCGCGGTTGCGGCCTCGGTGGGTCGCAGGCTCGCTCGCGGTGCGCACCTGGCTCCGTCCCCGGGAGCTCGTGTGGCCTGGGCGCGTCTGGATAAGGGGCGGGCGGTTCTCTTCGTCAATGGTGAGAGCCGGGTTCTTTCCCGCGGGCACGCGTTTGCAGCACCGCTTTTTTGCGGGAGTGTGTCGCCGGCCGCGACCCGGCGGCTGGCTGCGAACGAGGACCTGATGGCCGTGGCGACGGATCTGCTGCGCGCCGGGGTTCTGGTTCTGAACCACGAGCCTCGTCGGCCTTAGCCCCAGCGCGAACCGGCTGGGCGGTGAAGATCTCGGGCCGCGGGCTCACGATCACCAGTCGTTCCGCCGTCTTCGGATGATCGAGCTCGAGCCTCTCCGCGTGCAGCATCAGGCGTCCGGCCGGGGAAATCGGGCCTCCATATCGCGAGTCGCCGATGACCGGCGCTCCGATCGAGGCGAGGTGGACCCGGATCTGGTGCTTTCGTCCGGTCACCGGTATGGCCTCGATCAGCAGTCTCTGTGAAGTTCGGGCCAGGACGCGCACGGCCGTTCTCGCCGGGGATCCCGAGGAGTCCACGCGGACCGTGCCGTTCGGGAGGACCAGGATCGGGCTGTCGATCGTCATCTCCGTCGGCCAATCGACCTGCGGCCGCTGAACCAGCACGACGTAGGTTTTCCGGATCTCCCTCTCGGCGAAACTCCGGGCCAGGGAAGCGTTCGCAGCCGAGGCCTTGGCGAAGAGGACTACGCCCGAGGTTCCGGCGTCGAGCCGATGATGGACAAAGACCCGGCGACCAAGGTGAAGCTCCACGAGTCGGGTCAGGCTCGGGCGATCCGGATCCTTGGTCTCGTGGGTGGGCAGTCCCGAAGGTTTGTCGACGGCGATCACCGAATCGTCTTCATGGAGAATGCGGAGTCGCCTCCCCGCCTCAGGCTTTGGGAGCCACTCCAGACCTCGGACGAACACCGAAGGCCCTCGCCTGAGCATGAGCCCCGGGTTTCGTTCGATGCGACCTCCGACCGCGACCAGGCCCGCGACGATGGCTTTTCGTGCGAGCCCCCGCGGCACCGTGCGCTCAAGGATCTGCCCGAGCTCCGTGGCGAACCATCGGTCGAAGGGAACCGTCGCGTCCTCGCGGACCACGATGGAGACCGGCTTCACCGAGTCGGCGGCGGCGCCTGATCGCGCTCGCGCAGGCGCGTTCCGATCCAGAGCGTGCGGTGGAAGGCGGTGGCGAAGGTGCCGAGCGAAATGACGGCCAGAACCACCAGCACCACCGAGCCGCCCTCGAGGCCGAAGGTCAGGGTGATCGGACCATCGAAGAAGACCGCGAAGACGAGGAGTGCGATGCGCTCGGCCCGTTGCATCAGGCCTTCCCTGCAAAGCACGCCCTGGGACTCGCCCCGGGCGCGGGTGTAGCTCACGAGCAGCGAGCCGGTGATGGCGGTCGCGGCCAGAAGCGGTCCCCAGGCGTGCCCGCGGAAAAAAAAGACGAGGCCCAGAAAAGCGAATACCTCCACGAACCGGTCGAGCGTGGAATCGATGAAGGCGCCGTAGGACGAAACGACCTTCATCGAGCGCGCCATCCGACCGTCCATGACATCGCAGATCCCGCCGAGGAGAATCACGACCCCTCCCCAGCCCAGATGGTTGAGGGCGAAGAGGATCCCCGCCACCCCGCCCAGGAACAGTCCCAGCCAGTTGAAGAAGTCCGGGGTCAGCTTGAGGGCCAGGCTCACCCTTTCGATCGGGCCGATCGCCCACATAAACCAGTGGACCAGAAAGTTGCCGAGGCCCATGACGAACTGGGTGCCCTTGTCCTTCGCGTCCTGGTCCTGTTTCCGGCCGAAGGCGGCGTAGACGACCATGGAAGCGAAAGCCAGCCCGAGGAACATCAGGGCGTTGCGAAGAGAGGAATGCATGAATGCCTGCGGGACCTTATAACGGTCTTCCCTTGCGCCGCTGCCGGCCCAGAAACCGAAAGGCCCGAGGCCATATGAAAATGAAGGGGAATCGACGTTCGAGCGGGCTCAGGACGATGGTCTCGCCCGAATGGCGTTCCGCCTTTCTGAGGATGTAGTCGAGCCAGCCGTCGAAGGTGATCGCGTGCTTTGGCCATCGGGCAATGGCCCGGACTCTGGACCACTCGAGGAAGAGACGCCGGCGCAGCCGCGGCCCTGCTCGGACCGGCGCAGGGAGCGAGAACGTCCCGTCCGGATGCGCGTTGAGCCGGCGCTCGGCGGCGAGCAGAGCTAGCACGCCCGCGAACAGCGGCACGAGATAGTCGGATTGAGCGGCAAACAGGGCGTCCGCCCGTCCGCGCGTCTCGGGCCGGACCTCGAAGCGGAACGAGGTTCGGAACAACTGCCTGACATAGTCGGACGGGTCGAAGCGAGCGGGCAGATCGGGCGATACCCAGTCCAGGGTCACCCGGCGAGCCGAGTCGATAGCCGATCTCGCCTGGTCCGCGGCCGATGCGTCCCTCGCCCAAACGACGTGAACGTCCTGAAAGAGCCGTCCGGCCATGAACTGGTCGGGCCGTCTGGTCGAGGTCGCCCGCAGGAGGGTCTGGGTCGAAATCACTGACGCCTTGACCAACCAGGGGTCGCGAGCCAGTCGCACCTGGGTCGGCGCCAGGATCCCGTCTAGGACGGCCAGGATCCTCGGGTTTCTCCTAAGCAGGCCGGCGTGATGGACCGACCGATAGAAGCGCCCCGGCTCATCGCAGACGAGAACCAGATCGTAGGCGCTGGCCGCCGTGGTGACCACACCGGAACTCCGGGAGCCAAAGAAGATCGCCGCGCCCAGCGTCCCTTCCGAGGCCGCAGCGATCTCCTCTCGGAGTTCGATTCCGCGCCGGTCAAGCACGCGGTCGTCGTTCTCTCGCGGGTTCAGTGCGAAGCCTCGGCCCGCATCTTCGCGAGCTCACGGATCATGTTCTGGCGGCGCTCTTCGATAAAGGCCGGAAGGTCCTCCGGATTCTCCGGTGACGTGACGCGCTCCACCACCTTCAGGCGTCCCTTCACCGACCCCAGGCCGAAGAGCGTATCGACCACGCGGCGCAGCTCCCAGAATCCGTCGACGACGATCGTCCATACCGGCATCTGACGGCCGTTAAGGAGAGCGATGGCTCCGGCGGGTCGGAAGGGCGCGATCTCGCCGTCCCTCGTGCGATGTCCCTCCGGGAAAAGCATCACCGCGTGATGGACCCCCGCCTCCGCCGCCCTCTGGAGGGCGAGCACGGCCCCGGCCCGATCCCGCTTTGGATCGATCACGATGCAGTCCAGATACCAGATAGCCCGCGAGACCGTCGGGATCCACCGGGCGTAGCGCGCGCGGGCCACGAACCGAGGTAATCGCGGGGTGAGAATGTGGATCAAGGGCGCGATTTCAAGGACCGACTGATGATTCATGATCACCATGCCAGGCTGGCCGCAGTCAATCTCACCTTCGATCCGGAACGTGGCCCCGCCGGCTCGGAAGAGGCGCACCAGAAGGCGCGCGATAGCGCTCGCCCACAAGACGCCGAGTGCCTGCCGGCGACGAGGCCGGAGAGCCCCCCCGGGAATGACCACGAGATACAGGCAAACGGGCGCCACCACTCCGAGCAAGAGCAGACAAGCCAGCACCCCCATGAGACTGCGCAGGGCGCGGATGATGGCCATCAGGGCACCAGGACGCTCAAGGCTCGAGGGAAGGTCTCGATGACCAGCGATGTCCCTCGCGCCTGCCGCCATTCGCCGTCCGTTTCGAAGGAGGGAGGGCGGTCGAACTCGAACACCGCGCGGCGGGCTCGCGTGACGGCGATGTCCGGCAGGTCGGTGTGCCGGCCCTTCATGAGGGCGCTCATGGCCTTGAGCCGGGCGAAGAATCCCAGGTCCCCGAAGGTCACGATATCGAGTTCGCCGTCATCGAGGGAGGCCTGGGGCGCGATCGCGAATCCCCCGCCGAACTTCTTCGCGTTGGCGACGATCACCATCATGTGGGTCCCGGAGGGTCCGGGCTTCCCATCGAGGAGGCTGGTGAGGGCGAAGCCGGGGTAGGCCTTCATCTCCAGCAGGGCGCAATAGAGGTAGAGAAGTTCACCGCGCAGCCAACGGACCCGAAAGGAGCGCTCCAGCACCGCGATGTCGAAGCCGAATCCGGCGATGTTGACGAAGTGGCGATCTTCGACCCGGCCCACGTCGATGGAGCGCGTCTTCCCCGCGGCCACGATCTCCGCGCAGCGCCTCAGGTCGTTCTGAGGGATGTCGAGGCTGCGGGCAAGGTCGCAGCCGGTTCCACCGGGGACGATGCCAAGGGATACGCTCTGGCCTGACTCGAGGATGGCGTGACCGACGTTCGAGGTGGTTCCGTCGCCGCCCACGGCCACGATCCGGTCGAAACCGTCCTTGATGGCCGCGCGGGCGAGTCGCTCCTCGTCGCCCGGACCCCTGGTCACACCGAATCCGGCGCCCTGCCGTGAGAACACCTCGCGGATTTGCGGCTCCAGACGAAGACCCCGGCCCTTGCCGGAATTCGGGTTGAGGATGACGAAGGTGCGAGGCATTTTGAATCCTGCTTGGCTTGATTCGTCCGCCCGGCCCCGAACGAGCGCCGCCTAGAGCGTCTTCAACGGATCGAAGGTCTGCCGTCCGCTTCGCATCCACAACTCGCGAAAAGGGGTTTCGTAGACGTCCTCGATGCTCAGCGCCTTGTTGAACTCGTGGTCATGGAGCACGATGGAACCCTTCTCGTCTTCGTGCTCGCTCTGGTCGCCTTCCATGATGATGCTGGCCAGGTATTTCCCGGAGTCATCGCTCATGAAGGACTGATACAGGTGGTTAACGGGCGCGAAGGTATGCGCGGCGATGGTCAGGTCCGCGATGGGGGCGCCCGCCTCGTCCTTCACCCTGGCTATGCCCAGGTTCGGAACCGAGCGATCGAACTCGATCTGGACGTCCTCCATGAAATGCGGCAGGTGCCAGCGCTCGATGGCGTGGTCGCGCGCGGCCTTCGTGGTGGTGGCCACCAGATACGGGTACATCGCCGATTTCGGGAGCCGCTCCCCCGGCTTTACAAGCGGAGAAACGATCACGGCCATTACGACTTCACCATACTCACCCACCGAACTCTCGTTGAAGTCGAAGGCGGTCATGGCGAAGATGCTGGTTCCGTGATGAACCTCGACCGGCTCCAGGTGATCGGGAAGGATTTCGCGGGCGTTCTCGGTGGGAAACTCGAAGAACGCGCTCATCGCGTCCCGATACCCATAGATGGTTAGGGACATACACGCTCTTCGCGCAAGACGGACGCGATCACGCGCACGGCGGTCTCGAGATCCTCTTCAGTGTGGGCGGCCGACACCGAGATACGCAACCGCGACTTGTGCTTGGGCACTGCCGGATAGGTCACCGGCTGCAGGAAAAGCCCGCGGTCCTGGATCTTCTCGGCGACCGCGAAAACGCGGGCGTCGTTGTTGACCATCACCGGCATCACCTGCGAATTGGACTTGCCGATATCCACACCCTCCTCGGCGAAGCGACGCCGGAGGAAGGCCACGTTCGACCACAGTTTCTGCCGCAGCTCGGGCTCCTTCTGCACGATCCGGATCCCGGCCAGCAGGCCGGCCACGAGGACGGGCGAAAGGTTGCACGAGAAGAAGCGGGACCGGCCGAAGGCGTTGATGTAGTCGATCAGCCTGCGGCTGCCCGCAACGAAACCGCCCTGCCCGCCCAGGCTCTTCGAGAAGGTGCCGAGATGGAAATCAACCTCATCATCGAGGCCAAAATGCTCCGCCACCCCCTTGCCGGTGGGACCAAACAGGAACGTCGAGTGCGCTTCGTCGATCAGCACGCGCGCGCCGTGGCGCTTGGCCACTTCCAGCAGTTCGGGAAGAGTGCAGATGTCGCCGTCCATCGAATAGACGCCCTCGACGACCACCAGCTTCTTCCCCCTGGTCTTTCCGAGCTTCCGCTCCAGGTCGAGGGGATTGTTGTGGCGGAAGAACACCGTGTTCGACTTGGCCAGGATCGCGCCGTCAACCACGGAGGCGTGGGAGTACTGGTCGAGGATGATGGAGTCGCCCGCGCGCATCAGGCCGGAGATAAAACCGACGTTGGCGCTGTAGCCGGTCGGGAATACCACCACCGCTTCCTTGCCCTTGAAGCGCGCGAGTTCGGCGCTGAACTCCTCGTGGATGTCGAAAGTCCCGGACAGGATCGGCGAACCAGACGCCCCCAGACCGTACTTCTCGACCGCCTTGATGGCGGCTTCCTTGACTTCCGGGCGATAGGAGATGCCCAGATAGTTGTACGACGCCATATTGATGAGGTCATGGATCCGGCCGGTCTTGCGATTCCGGACTCTGACTCGGGTCTCGGGCGCACCCTGGAGGGGCTCGGAATACAGGTAGTAGCCGTTCGGCAGGGCTTCCCGGTACCACTCGGAGAAGGGCCCGAGCAGATTCAGGGGATCGTCGCCGGCCCCGTAGTAAAAGTTGGAATAGTCGTATTCCGCGAAACTGGCTCCGGGGTGGGATTCTGGGGGCATGGTGGTGTTCCTCGTCGAATAGTTCGGCGGTGAGGCTGAATAATATCAGGGGGCCTTGCGTCTGTCTCGATCGGGGTGCCGGGGCGCCGGGGTGCCGACGCCTGCGAATCAGTCGGGCTTGAGGAGGCTTCCGGCCACGCGCCGGGCGACGGACCTCGGCAGGAACCTCTGGGCTAACAGGGAAAGCCGGTCGAGCCTTCCCGGCAGATGCAGGGTCCGGGAATCGCCCAGGGCGGCATCCAAGGAGCTTCGGGCCACCGAGGTGGCGGTCATGGAGGGCGTCCGGTCGAAGCGACTCCCTCGGGTGCCCGCGACCTCCTGGAATCCGGTCGGAATGTTCCCGGGACACAGGGCCTGAATCCGGACCCCGGTTCCGCTCACTTCGTCGGCCAGAGCCTCGGTGAACGAGAGCAGCCCGGCCTTGGCTGCCGCGTAAACACTCAGGTAGGGCACGGGCTGGAACGCGCTCATGGAAACCACATTGATGATGTCCCCGCTTCGAGCCGAGATCATGGGGCCAAGAGCCGCGCGAGAGAGGCGCATGGGCGCCTCCAGGTTGACTCGAACCAGTCGAACGATGTTCGAGTCGGCCTGAGAGGCAATCGGGCCGCGGTAACCCAGGCCCGCGTTGTTGACGAGGAGCTTCACGCCGCCGAGTTCGAGCCGTCTCGAGACCGCCACCACACCTTCGTCCGTGGCCAGGTCGGCGATCAGGGTATCCACTCTGGCCGGGACCAGTTGGGCCCGGAGGTCCTCCAGCCGGTCCCGCCTTCGAGCCACCAGTATCAACGCGAACCCTCGCGCCGAGAGCTCCCGCGCGAAGGCCTCGCCGATCCCGGAGGAGGCCCCGGTCACCATCGCCAGTTTCGCCGTCATTTGCCTCGGTTCTTGACCCTCGCTCACCACGGAGCATAACGTCCGCGCAGTGAACCTGGACTCGATCGAGGCGAGTGCGCCGCCAGAACCCGCGGCAGGCCTGAAGCCGGGCTCGCGCGTTCGCCTCATACTGCTGCTGCCGCTCGTCATGGGCGGGATGGGCGCGCTGGCCGTGGTCGCAGGCCATGCCCTCGCGAAGTCGGCGGTGGTGGACCTCGGTCCCACCGACGGCGCCTACGCACGAGGCTTCCGGGATGTGGAACGCGATGGCGACATCTATTTTCGCTGGAGTTCCGTTCCCTCGTCTTCCGTCATGTTGCCGGTGCGTTTTTGCGGCCCGGGGTCCCTACGGCTTCGACTGCGAAGACACTTCGTGGATCCGGCCCTCCTCAGCGCCTCTATCTCCGGAGCGGTCGTTGGGCAGCGAACGGTAAGCGCGGGGTTGGAGAGTCCTTATGAACTCATTGAATTTCATTTTCTAAAGGTTGCTTGTACATCAAATGCTACGGTGTTACTTGAATCCATCGTGGAGAACTCTCGTCCCCTGGGCGTGGCGGTCGACTGGATAGAGATCCGGTCGCCCGAGGGTTTTTCCGCGCCGCCGGAGAGCACCCTTCGGGGCGCGCTTGCGATTGCTCTTCCGGCCCTGGCGCTCCTGCTGGCGGGTGGCAGCCAAACCGTGGTCTGGGGGATGGGTGTCGCTCTGGCGGCTTTGATCGGATTCAGCTTCGCCGGTGATCCGGTGGCCGGAGAACGAATCCTCCGTGGCGGTCTGCCTGCGCTAGTTCTGACGCTTGTGATCGGGGCGGCCATCGGGCGCCTGGTCGGGGGGCTTCGGGTACCGAGGCACTCCCGTTTGGGTCTCATCGCCCTGACCATCGCCATGGTGGTCTCTCGCTCCATCTTCCTGAATCCACAGGCTTTCTATCCCGATTACCGCGTCCACGCACTGGTCCTTCAAACGCTGAAGAATTCGGGGTTTGCGAGGTTTTTGGACCAGATCTTCGAGATCCAGTACGCTCGCAGCCTCGGGCTCCAGCAGATCGATGGAAACTGGTATCCGTTCCCCTATCCCCCCGGGTCTTATCTACTCGCACAGGGAGTATCGCGAGCGTCTGGTCTCGATGCCATGGACGCCACTCTGGCGATGGGAATCGTCGCCGCGTCACTCATCCCTGCGCTCACCTTCGCTCTGGGTGTTCTGCTGGAATTCGGCGCGAATGCGAGCCTTGCCGGCGCTTTCTTTGTGGCCTTCCAGCCCCTTCTGGTCCGGCGAATGGCCCTCGGCTATTTCCCGGGGCTCGCCGGGCAGCTTGTCGACGCTCTGGGCCTGCTGCTTCTGGTGAGGTTGATCCGAACTTCCGCACCATCGCGCCAGCGGGTCCTCCTGACCGGCGCGGCCCTGCTCGCAGGGTTTCTCGTCTACACCCAGTCGATCGCGAATTTCGGACTTCTGATCGCAGGAATGCTGGTGGCCGAAGTGATCTGGCGGCGTCCAGGTGGGTTGAAGGCGGTCGTCGGGGTCTCCCTCCTTGCCGGTCTGGCTCTGGCGGCGGCGGCGGGAACATTCTACTGGCGGTACTTGCCCGTCCTCGAAAACGTCGCTCGTCACGAGCCTCAGCCTGAATCCCGCGTTCTGGATCGTCTGGACAACCTGCGTCGCGCCAACCCGGCCCTCGCCGGAGGCACCGGCGAGGATCCGACAGACGATCCCTTCGCTGGTCCGACGCTCAATCCTGCGCGGGGATTCGCGCGACTCGGATCCCGGCTCTGGCGCTTCAACGGCCTATACGCGATCGCCATCCTGATCGGATTCTGGATGCAGTGGCGTCAGTCCGACCGCGGCGCTCGCAATCTGCTTTTCGCCTGGGGCGGAGTCTGCGTCTGGATCAGTCTGCTGGCCGCCGGCCTCCCGAGCCCGAACGGATTCCAGCACCTCAAGGACCTTGAGTTTGTATCCCCGCTCCTGGCCCTCGCCCTGGGTGTCCTGTGGACACGCTTCTGGGCCTATCGACCGACGGTTGCGGTGGCTTTCGCGGCCGGATGGCTGGCCTTCGCGGGCCGGGCCTTCGTGTCTGAAGTGGCGGACCGCCTGATGGTCCTGGCCGGCAGGTAGGCTTTGTTGACCAAGCCGGAGAGCAGGTTGCCCCTTAAGAGCGCGTTCCGATCGTCTTCGGGTCCTTCGAGCGAATTTCTCCCAGCAGCTCCTCGAGAGCGGCCAGAACGTCTGCCTTTGAAACGTCGGCGCGCCCGAACTTCAACGAAAGGGATAGTCCCCGATCACGACCCGTCTTGTAGTTGAAGATGAAGTTCTTAGCCCGATTCTTGCGATCTGGAACGGCCTTGATCAGGCGCCGGGCTTCGGCTCTGGTAGGGCTCCCACCGGCCTTCTGCAATGCGTCGACGAACGCCACCATCTTTTCGGGAGTCTGCTGCCGAACTATCTGAATAAGAACGGACTTAGATGAAATGTCGGCCAGCCGACATAGCTCGCGGACCCTATCGGGCATCGACGAAAGGGTCAGTGTCTCCGTCACCGTCGTTCGGCTTCTCCCGAGCTTCTCGGCCATCATTTCGTGAGTGTAGCCGTGGGCGTCAGCCAGGACCTTCAGACCATCCGCTTCCTCAAAGGCGGTCAGGTCCTTCCGCTGAAGGTTCTCGATCAGAGCGATTTCCATCGCCTCTGGATCGGTCAGTTCCTTCACCACGCAGGGGATTTCCGGGAGGCCGGCCTCGATTGCCGCTCTATAGCGCCTCTCACCGGCCACGATCTCGAACCTCGACTCGTTACGACGGACCAGGATCGGCTCAAGGACCCCCTTCTCACGAACGGATGCCGTCAGTTCCGTAAGGTCTCCAACATTTTGCCGTGGCTGATTCGGATTCGGGTCGATGTCCTCGATGGGGATGAACTGGCCGACCGGCGAACCAGCGGCGCGTCCAAGCTGATCGACAAAATGACGGTCATGACGCATACGAAGCGACGACGGGAGCCCGACTCGTTTGACGTTAGACACGTTCGATCACCTCTTCGCAAAGCTTGTAGTACTCCAAGGCCCCGCTGGACTGGGGCGCGAACGTAAAAATCGACTCCCGGTGAGCCGGGCTCTCCTCGAGTCGGATGCTCTTCGTGATGGTCGTTTTAAAGACCTTGGTGCCGAACAGATCCACGATCGCCTTCTGAACATCGCGGGCGAGGGTGGTGCGCTTGTCGTGCATGGTGATGACAGCGCCGAGGAGCTTCAGTTCCGGATTCGGCCGGGCCCGAATCTTCTCAACCGTCTCCAGCAGATCCTCCGTGCCCTCAAGGGCGAAGTAGCTCGACTGAACCGGAACGAGGACGTGGGTCGATGCCACCAGGGCATTGGCGGTGATAATTCCCAGGGTTGGCGGCGTGTCGATGACGATGTAGTCGTAGCTCGCCTTGTACGGATCGAGCGAATCGCGGAGCTTGAAGTGCCCTTCCAGTTCGCCGATCAATTTATTCTCCGCCTTGGCCAGGGAAATGCGGGCGGGAGCGATGACAAGATTCTCCACCGTCGTGGGCCGGATAACCTCAGGCAGCGTCCGATCGCCCATCAGAACGTCGTAGGTCGACATGTCGACCTGGCTGAGGTCCAGGTAGCTCATCGACGAATTGGCCTGGGGGTCGAGATCAATGAGCAGCGTGCGTTTCCCACGCATGGCCAGGCCAGCGGCCAAATTGATGGCGGTGGTTGTCTTTCCGACGCCGCCTTTCTGGTTCGTGATAGCGAGAACGATCATGTTGTTCCACGGATCTTAGGAACGAATCTCTGCGCGGTCAACGAAAGAAACTCCCGTTGTCACTGATGTCCGCCGCTTCGAAGCGCAGACGCGAAGGATGCGAGCGCCCTCCGACCGCCATCGACGCCACTGCTCCGCTATCGATCCCAAGACGGACGACCGCCGATCCTTCCGCGGTATTCTTCAGCCACACGGCCGGAACACGACCCCGCTTTTCCCTCCGCTCCGCCTCATGATCAGGGAGATCTATATCCCGTCGACCACCTGGCCCCGCAGCGAATTCGGGAAGGCTTCGGTGATTCGGACCTGAATGCGGGACCCGGGCCCAACTGAAGGAGCCGCCCCGGAAGGTGCGAAGTGGACCAACCGGAAGTGCGGGGTACGGCCTTTCCCCTCGAGGGCCGAAACCTCCTCCACCACCACTTCATCGATCCGGCCAATGAGGTTCTGATTCCGTATGCGCTGCTGCCGCTGCTGCTGCTCGTTCAGCACCTTGAAGCGCCGCTTCTTCTCCACCAGGCTCACGTCGTCCGGCTTTCGGATGGCGGTCGTGCCCGGTCGAGGCGAATAGAGAAACACGAACAGGCCGTCGTAGGCCGACTCGCGGACGACTCGACAGGTCGCCTCGAAGTCATCTTCGGTCTCGCCAGGGTAGCCCACGATCACATCCGCGGTGAGGGCCAGATCTCTTCGAAAGGAACGAAGAAGGCGCAGACGGTCCAGGTACTCGGCCGACGTGTAGCCCCTCCGCATATCGGCCAGAATGCCGTCCGCCCCCGACTGAACGGGCAGGTGAAGATAGGGAGCCAGGCGGGGCAGCTCTGCGAAACATCGCGCAAACTTCTCATCTACGTGCTCAGGGTGAGAGGTGGTGAAGCGAAGACGCCACAGCCGATCGTCGTCGTCATGCACCCGACGAAGCAGATCGGGAAAATCGACATCGCCGAATCGGTAGGCGTTCACGGTCTGGCCAAGGAACATCACTTCGTGGTACCCGCGGTCCAGGAGGCTTCGAACCTCTTCCAGAATGCTCTCCGGAGACCGACAGACTTCCTTCCCCCTGGTTCTCGGCACCACGCAGAAGCTGCAGACGTGGTTGCAGCCCTCGACCACCGTAACGTACGCGCGGGCCGAACTGGAATGGGCGACGAGACTGGAGGGGACGGAGAATGCGTCGGCCCTGGAATCGAGGGCGACCTGGCGCTCACCCGACCCGGCCGACTCGCGCAAGAGCCGGGGCAGGTCGTGAAGGTTGTGGGTGCCGATAAGGACGTCCACCGCCGGCGCCCGTTCGAGGATGTCCCCCCCCTGCAGCTGCGCCACGCAGCCCCCGACCGCGATCCTGAGGGCGGGATTCTGTTTCTTGAGTCCCTTGTGGCGGCCGACCGCATGATAGAGCTTTTCGGCCGCCCGCTCTCGGACCGCGCATGTGTTCACGAAGATAACGTCGGCACCCTCCACGGAGTCCGCCCGCTCCATGCCGTCCGACTCGAGGAGGCCCGCGGCTTTCTCCGAGTCGTTGACATTCATCTGGCAGCCGAACGTCTCGATGAAGTACTTTCCCTTCGCCACGTGTGTTCCCCGCTTCGGCTAGGCCCCGGATCCAGTGCCGAGCCGCTTCACCCGAACGATGAGATCTTCGGCGTTCTTCTCGGCCGAGCCGGTGACCACTTCGCCGGCCAGCATCCTGGCGACCTCCCGGATCCGGTCTCGGCCGGAGACCTCCCGGACCTCGGTAATCGTTCTTCCTCTGATCACTCGCTTTTCAACCACGTAATGACGGTCCGCAAAAGCGGACACCTGAGCCAGGTGGGTGACGCACAGGACTTGCCTCTCCCGGGCGACTGTGGCCAGGCGGCGGCCGACCGCCTCGGCCACCGCCCCGCCGATACCCGCGTCCACCTCGTCGAAGACCACGGCCCCGGACGGATGTGCGTTGAGGAGCGACTGGAGAGCCAGCAGAGCTCTCGAAAGTTCGCCACCGGACGCGACGGCCTTAAGCGGTTTCAGGGCTTCACCCGGGTTGGCGGAGAGGAAGAACTCACCCGTCTCAAGGCCGTGTTCCTTCCAGTCGAAGGAGGTCGGGGTCGACCCGGGTTCAAAGCGAACCTCGAAGCGGCATTGCGCCATGGCGAGATCGCCGAGCTCTTTCGCCACCGCCTTTTGCAGCCGTCCGGCCACGTTGCGTCGGTCTCTGGAAAGGCCGCCCGCGAGGCTGCAATAGGTCGCCCACGCCGCCGCGGCCGCCGCAGACAGCCGCTTCTCCTCCGCTTCAGGGTCCTCGATGGCGGCCAAACGGTTCTCTGACTCAGACAGAAAAGCAGTTATTTCATCGATACTTGACCCATATTTCTTCTTAAGTCGCTCTAGGTTTGCCAGCCGGGACTCCACCTCGTCGATTCGGCCCGGCTGCGCGTCCAGCGACGATGCGTAATTGGCCATCTCGGCGGACCAGTCATTGAGGACGGCCACAAGCTCGGCATGCCGGGAGCCCGCATCCCGCAGGGCCGAGGCATCGAGACGGGTGATCTCATCCAGACGCTTCCCCAGCTGGCGCAGGCGCGAAATCAGAGAACTGTCGGCGTCTTCATCACCCCCGTCCAGGAGCCGGGAGGCTTCAGTCGTGAGCTCCCCAAGCCGCTCCGAGTTGCGGAGCCGAACGCGCTCCTCCCTCAGGTCTTCCTCTTCACCGGACTGAAGGCCAGCGCGCCGAATCTCCTCGACCTGAAAGCGCAGCGCCTCGCGTTCGCGACCGAACTGACGAGCCTCCTCCCGGAAGTCCTTCAAGGCGGCCTCGGCCGCACCCGCTTCGGCGAAGGCCTCGCGCGTCCGCAGCGCCCTGGTCTCGAGCCCGGCGAACAGATCGAGGAAGGAGAGGTGGAAGTCGGGATTGAGAAGGGCGTGGTGCTGGTGCTGCCCGTAGATCTGCACCAGTTCCTGACCGACGGTCCTGAGCCCGGCCAGCGAGACGGTGACGCCGTTGATCATGGCGCGACTGCGACCGGTGGCCATAATCTCACGGCGGATCGCCACCTCGCCCTCCGCGTCTTCGATTCCAAGCCCAAGAGCGCCGAAGTCGAAATTGCGGGGAACATCGAAGATCGCCTCGATGGTTCCCCTTTCCTCTCCCGTCCGCACCAGATCGCCATCGGCGCGCTCTCCGCAGACCAGCCCAAGGGCATCGACGACGATGGACTTGCCCGCGCCCGTTTCACCGGTCAGGAGGTTCAATCCCGGACCGAATTCGATCTCGGCCGAGGCCACGATGGCCAGGTTTTCGATGCGCAGGACGCGGAGCATAGGAGGGCCGGTGAGGGTAGCATGGAACCTGCCCCAATAAGGGTCCCTTCATTGACCTCCACAACATATTGTGCGATTCTGAGGGGTCTACAACACGATACAGATGATGATTGAATTCCTGCTCGCTCAAAGCGCCGGGGCGAACGCCTTCGGCGAGGGTCCCCTCGGCTTTCTGAAGCACGCCGGTCCGGTTGCGATCAGTGTTCTCCTCGTGCTGTTGATCTTCTCGTTCGTCTCCTTCGGGATCATCTTCAACAAGTGGACGACTCTGGCCCGGGCCACCCGGGAGTCCAGGCGCTTCCTGGAGGTGTTCAGGAAGAGTCAGAAGTTTTCCGAGGTCAACGCGGTGGCCAACCAGCTCACCTACTCCCCCCTGGTCGGGATGTTCCAGGCCGGATACCAGGAGATCAATCAGCAGGTGCGGCCTGCATCCAGCGCCAGCTCCCAGCGCCCCGCGATCAAGAGTCTCGACGCGGTGTCGCGGGCGCTGGCCCGGGCAGCTTCCGTCGAAGAGACCCGGCTCGAGAAGCGACTGAGCTTCCTGGCCAGCACCGCGAGCGTCTCGCCGTTTATCGGACTCTTTGGGACGGTTTGGGGCATCATGAACGCGTTTGGCGACATTGGCCGTCAGGGTTCAGCCAGCCTCGCCATCGTGGCGCCCGGCATTTCGGAGGCTCTCATCACGACCGCGGCCGGGCTGTTCGCGGCCATTCCTGCCGCCCTCTTCTTCAACTTCTTCAACGACCGTGTGCGCTCTCTCTCGGCCACGATGGACGATTTCGCCATGGAGTTCACCAGCATGGTCGAACGGAATTTCACCTAGTGTCGCTCTTCGTCGATACGTGCCCCATGCGAGGATCGAAGCGCCCGGAGCGCGAGACGTCGAGGGGGCCGCATATACATCAGATGCAACAACGAGCCACGCAGCCATCCGGGATGCATCGGCGCTTCGACATGACGCGTGCTTGCGAGCCTTCGACGGCCTTCGGCAGTCACGGTTTGCGAGGACCCGGCCATTCCGAAAAGTGGCCAATATGGGGCGTTTTCGGCCGTCGTCCTCAGCCGGCGGGACAATGGCGGACGCGGGTCAACCCGGAAGATGGCAGGTCTTAGCTCTCCGACTGGCGACTCGGGCGTGCGGGCGCCCGGTTCCGGCTACCAGTCGTTTCGACGGAAGCGTTCCCGCAAGAGCATCGGCGAGATCAACGTCACCCCGCTGGTCGACGTGGTCCTGGTCCTGCTGCTTGTCTTCATGGTGACGGCGCCCCTGATGAGCCAGGGCATCGACATCACCCTTCCCACCGCCAACCAGGTGGTTGACCGGCCGGAAGACCGCGTGACCGTCAGCATCGATGCCGGCGGGCGGGCTTACCTGGGCCGGCAGCCTCTGGCTCTTCCCCTCCTCGAGGACCAGGTTCGAGCGCTCATGGCCGGGCGGCCCACGCAGGTGGTGTACCTTCGCGCCGATGAGAACGTGCGCTACGGAAAGGTGATCGAAGTGGTCGACCTTTTGAAGCGCTGCGGCGTCGAACGTATTGGCTTTGCCTATGAGCGACCGAAGGAGGCCTCGTGAACGATCCCGTGTTGCGTGTCCTCATCACCCGTCAGGCGCTCGCGGACGAGGGCTATTCGAGGAGTCTCCTGATCTCGGGTTCCGCCCACGCCACCGCTTTCTTCGTTCTCCTGATCCTCGCCTTCCTGACTCCGCCGCAGAGGCTGATCAACGTCATCGACGGGTTCGCGGTCCCTCTGCCTCGGGGCGGAGGTATCCCGCGCGCCGTCGAACCCTCTCCCTCCGAGCCCGCGCCGGAATCCGTTGCCGCTCCTCCCCAGGCCGAGCCCCAGCCGCCCGCGCCGGCCCGACTGATCAGACCCGAGACCGTGCCGATCAAGAAGGGGCTCGCCCCCGTGGATCGGAAGAGGAGCGCCAGAGAGCCGCGAAAGCCGGAATCGCGAGAGATCGCCCGGGAGAAGATCGCGGCGACTTCACCTCCCCCATCGGCGTCGGCTCCCGCGCCCGGGGCGGCGACCGCGGCCAGCGGACTGGACTTCAGCGCCCAGACTCCCGGCGTCATCAACGGCAGCACCGGCCCCACCGGCGCCCTGGGGTTCTACCTCGCCGCCGCCCAGAACAAGATCTGGGCGACCTGGGCCCGGCAGATTCGCCCGAACCTCGCGACCAACGTGAAGGTGAGCTTCACCATTCATCGCGACGGGTCCGTCGCTGACGTCGAGGTTATCGAGTCATCCGGATCGGCGACTCTGGACCGTCTCGCCGAGAGAGCGGTCCTCAGCACCCAGCTCGGGCCCCTTCCAAACGCCTACGAAAAGGAAACTCTGGTAGTCCATGCGAACTTCAAGCCAACTTCTTAGCGCGGGTCTTGGGTCCCTCGTGCTCTCGCTCGCGGGCGTCTCGGCCTCCACCCAGTCGCAGGACGTCGCCCAGATCACCATCGGCGGGGTCGGCGCCACCCGCGTGGCCATCGCCCCGTGCTCGGCCATGGCCGAGCCGATGCGACTCTCCTGCGGCATCGTGCGCGAGGTCCTGAAGGCCGACCTCGACTTCGAAGGCTTTCAGCTGACTCCCGAGTCGCTGATGCGATCCCTGCCCCTGGTCGATCCCAGGGTTCCGAACTTCGTGGACTGGAAGTCGGTGGGCGCCAATGTTCTGACCACTCTGGAAGTCACGCAGGAGGGAACGGATTTCGGGGTCGAGGCACGGGTGTTCCACGTGGACAGCTCTTCGTCCATCATCAGCAAGCGTTATGGCGGCAAGATCGTGCCCACGAACCCCAATACTTTCCGGGCCTTTGCCCATCAGGCGGCGGACGACATCCTGAGCCTCGCTTCGATCCAGGGAGTGACCCGGACCCGCCTGGTCTTCGTTTCCGATCGCGACTACCCGGACCGGCAGCGAAAGGAGCTCTACATCTCCGACTACGATGGCTTCAATGTCCGCCAGGTGACGGTGAACCGGGCGCTCTCGATCCTCCCCGCCTGGACTCCCGGAGGCCGCGGTCTGGTCTACACCTCCTACCGTAACGGCGATCCCCAGATCTACCTCTCGTGGATTTTCGAGGGCCGGAGCGTCCCGAATGTGACCCGCGAGGGATCGAGCAGTCAGGCCTTCGCCCCCGTGGTCTCACCGGACGGGACCAGAATCGCTTACAGCGCCAACCGGAGGGGAAATTTCGACATCTGGGTGGCCAACATCGACGGGACCCACGCCCGCAATCTCACCGGCACCCTGGCGCAGGACACCGCACCCTGCTGGAGTCCCTCCGGGCTCGAGATTGCCTTTACGTCCGGCCGGAGCGGATCTGCCCAGTTATGGGTCATGGACAGCGAGGGTCTGAACCTGCGCCGGCTGTCCCGGGTGGGCAGCTACAATGATGCGTGCGCCTGGAACCCCTCGCGAGAATTCGCCGAGATCGCCTACTCTTCGCGTCTCGAGGATGGGGGCTTC
Source organism: Acidobacteriota bacterium (assembly GCA_032127745.1). Taxonomy (GTDB): domain Bacteria; phylum Acidobacteriota; class Vicinamibacteria; order Fen-336; family JAGNNV01; genus JAGNNV01. Next base: position 48,503 of record JAQBHL010000235.1, on the reverse strand, counting down.
GAGATCGCCGTCCTCGATCTTGCGACCGGGCAGGTTCGGCAGCTCACCACGGGGCGGGGCAGCTGTGAGTATCCAGCCTGGGCGCCGAACGGGCGACATCTTGTCTTTTCCTGCAATCGAGCGGGGACCTGGCAACTCGCCCAGATCGACCGCATGGGGACCATGATGAGATCCATCGCGGTGGGGCCGGGAAACAGCGTCCAGCCGGACTGGAGCCAGCCGGTGAAGTAACTTTGAACCTCGAGCGGACCCGGCCCGGACGCATCGTCCGATATCCTCCCATTCCTCTCAGCGAAGGTCTTCGAACAGCTATGACAGAGAATCACCGCATCATCCCAATCAGAACCATCATCCTTCTCACCATCTCGGCCCTTGCCTTTCCCAGCGCCGCGCGCGCGGACAAGAAGGAATTCATGGCCCTCACTCAGCAAATCGCCACCCTCCAGGGTCAGGTGGCCGAAGGGGAGCAGGCTCGCGCCAACGCCGAGGCGGCGACACAGAAGGAGCTGGGCCGGCTGATGGATATCCTAGTCGAGCAGAATGCCCTTCTGAAGAAACTTCAACAGGACCTCCGAGTGCAGGATGAACGGGCCATGGTGGCCATCAAAGACCAGCAGGAGCGGCTGTCGGAGATCGCGGACCGGCTCCGGGCCGCCTCCCCCACCGCCCCCGGTCTGGCCCCGGGCGCCGCCGAGCCCCCGCCCATTCCGCCTCGTGATTTATACCAGCAGTCCTACAGCGACTTCGCCCGCAAGAACTACGAATTGTCCATCCAGGGATTCCAGGAGTATCTGCGACTCTATCGAGACACGGATCTGGCCGACAACGCCCAGTACTGGGTCGGCGAGTGCCTTCAGGCCCAGTCCAAATACGAGGACGCGGTGACCGCGTTCAACGCTCTGCTCCGGGACTTCCCGGACAGCGACAAGCAGCCGGACGCGCGATATAAGAAAGGGGTGGCTCTGGAAGCCCTGGGGCGTCGTTCTCAGGCGGTTCTCGAGTATCGGTTCGTGGTGGAGCGATTCCCGGGGTCGCCCGCCGCCCGCCTGGCCCGCGAGAAGCTCGCTCAGCCCTGACCCTCAAACTCACTCTCCCAAGCCCAGACTCTCTCAAGCCACGACACAAGAAAAGGAAGATCCTCATGGCCTCCGTGAACAAAGTGACCCTCATTGGCAACGTCGGGAAAGATCCCGAGATCCGATATACGCAGTCGGGAGAACCGATCGCGAATTTTTCCCTGGCCACCAGCGAGAGCTGGACCGATAAGTCGGGCCAGAAGCAGGAGAAGACCGAGTGGCACCGGGTCGAGGTTTTTGGCAAGACGGCCCAGGTCGTGCGTGACTACGTCACGAAGGGCAAGCCCCTCTACGTGGAGGGTTCGATCAAGTACGACGAGTACACCGACAAGGACGGCATCAAGCGGAACGTCACGAAGATCAGGGTCAGCGGATTCAATTCGAGGATCGTCCTGCTCGGTTCTCGCGGAGACTCGGCGCCTCGATCCGGCGGTTCGGGGGCCCCGGTGGGCTCCGACGGCCCGGGCGAATCCGGCCCTGCCGACGATTTCCAGGCCTCCGATGGGGACGTCCCGTTCTAGCGGGTTGGCGTACCTCGGGCGTCTCGCCCAGACTGCTCCTGTCGTGCCCTCACCGCCCCCTTATGAATACCGCTCCGCCCGTCTGCTGACCATGGGATCATTGCCCTTTCTCGCCACCATTGAGACTCTCCCCGCGCCGTTCCGGCACCAGCAGACGGACGTCATCGCGGGTGTCGTGGCCTGGCTCAAGCAGGCGGGAGGCGAGGCGGACCCCCGAGCGGTCGAGCGGCTGTTTTCGAGAGCAGGAGTCTCCGGCCGGTCTTCTCTGAAGCCTCTGGACGAGGTCTTCACCGAGGCCACCTTTGCCCAGCGCAACGAGATCTACCGGGAGGCCATGATCGATACGGGAATCGCGCTCGCTCGTTCCACCCTTGCCAAAGCCGGCCTTTCCGGGGTGGACATCCTGGTCTCCAGCTCGTGCACCGGCCTTATGATTCCCGCCGTCGACGCGCACATCGCCAACGCCCTTCGGTTGGGACCGCGGCTCGCCCGGCTCCCGATCACCGAGTCGGGGTGCGCCGGCGGGGCGGTGGCCCTCGCCCGCGCTTCCGACTACCTCACCGCTCACCCGCGGGCCGCCGCCCTCGTCATCGCGATCGAGTTCTCGTCCCTGACTTTCCAGGCCCGCGATCTGTCGGCCACCAACCTGGTGGCCACGGCCCTCTTCGCGGACGGCGCCTCGGCGGCCGTGCTCTTGGGCGCCGAACATCCGGCGGTCAAGGAGGCGGCGATCGAGTTTCTGGGAGCGGCGAGTTGCTTCATGCCGGATTCGCTGGGTTCGATGGGCTACGACGTCATCGAGAGCGGCTTGAAGCTTGTGCTCGACAAACGCCTGCCCGACTCTCTGCGGGGCCGCCTGAAGCCCCTGGTCGACGAGTTCCTGACCGAGCACAGGCTTTCTTTCGACCAGTTGTCCGCCTTCGCCCTTCACCCAGGCGGGCGAAAGGTCCTCGATGTGGCGGAGGAAGAACTCGGCCTCTCTCCCGCCCTCCTGGAACCCTCGCGATCAGTGCTTCGCGATCATGGGAACATGAGTTCGGCCACCATTCTCTTCGTCATGGAGCGGGCCCTTCGCGAACTCGGTCCGGGTCAGGTCGCCCTGGGTATCGGCTTTGGCCCGGGTTTCGCGATCGAACTGAGCCTCTGGCGCGCCGTGGCCGGGTCGGGCACCTAGTGTCCTGCCTCGCAGGTACGCGTCACATGGGAGCGCCGACGCATCCCGGCTCGCCTTGTTGCTGGACGAGCCCGATTCGCGGCCTCGTCCACCTCACCGGCCCTGCGGACCTTGCGTGCTCGTCGTGGCATATGCTGGATATGAGGCCTCCTCGGCGCCTTGCGCTCCGGGCGCCTCGACACTCGCATAGGCCACGTACTTGTGAGGCAGGACACTAGCTGCAGGACGGCGGTTCCCAACCACGATGCCCGACCACGGACGGATCGACGAGAGAGCGGATGTTCTGGTGATTGGAGGCGGGCCGGCCGGTGCTACCGCGGCCTTTCAGCTCGCGAGCGCCGGGATTGGGGTCACCCTGGTCGACCGGGCCACCTTTCCTCGGGAGAAGATATGCGGGGAGAGTCTCTCCCCCGGCGCACTCGCGCGTCTCCGCGCTATCGGCATGTGGGAGCCCAAGCTCGACCTGGAGCCAGGCTCCGCGCCCATGCTTATCCAGGGTATGCGGATCCGGTCGCCTCGGGGGACGACGTTTCTCGGGCGCTACCGGTCCGGACCGAGCGGCCCCGGTCTCGCCATTCGACGAACCGTGTTCGACCAGGAAATGCTCGCGAGTGCGCGGGCTCGCGGCGCGAAAGTCATCGAAGGGATCGAGATCGTTGGAGGGCGGGAAACGCCCTCGGGCGAGGCGGTCCTGGACGCGCGAGCCCCGGGAAGCGCGTCCACTTGCCAGATCACCGCCCGCAGGGTGATCGTGGCCGACGGTCGCCAGAGTCTTCTGGCGCGCCGGCTTGGCTTCATCGATCAGGAACCTCGAAGCCCCGGCTCGGCCCGCTTCGCGGTGCGGGCCCATTGCCGCGGCGTTTCGGGCCTGTCCAGCCTCGCCGAGATGCACGTGGGGGATCGCGGGTACTGTGGAATCGCACCGCTTTCGAGGAATACCGCCAACGTCTGCTTCGTCGTCTTCGACCGGCGCGTCGATCTGAGGCCGCGGACTATCGAGGCCGACTTCCGGCGGCACCTCGATCGCTATCCGGAGATCGCCGAGCGGCTGTCCGGGTCCGAGTTCGAGGGGCCCATCGGAGTCGTGGGGCCGCTGCGCCTCATCTCGAAGAGGCAGGCTCGAGGACCCTTCATCGCCTGCGGCGACACCACCGGATTTCTGGACCCCTTTACCGGCGAAGGCATCGCCCACGCCATCGCCAGCGGCGTACTCGGAGCCGAAGCGATTCGGGCCTCCCTGTTCTCGGACCCGGTCGCCTTCCAGGGCTACGAGCGGAAGATCCGGGCCCTCCGCCGGGTGAAAGGCGCCGCCGCCCTAATCCTCTTCGGGCTGGTCACTCGCCGGAGGCTGGCCAACTCGGCGGCCAGCCTATTCGCCCGAATGCCCCGCCTCGGAGATGCGGTCGTGCAATTGTTTGGCGACCAGGTTCAGACTTTTTAGTGCCGGCCTTCCTTGATCGGCAGGGGCAGATCGAAGATAATTCCCGCTCGCGCCGACGGGCCGCTTGCCTGATCGAGCCAAGGGCCCGCTAGCTCAATGGTAGAGCAGAAGACTCTTAATCTTTTGGTTGGGGGTTCAAGTCCCTCGCGGGTCACCACTTCGGATAGTTGTCTTGTCGGCCGGCTACCTGCCCGGCTCCGGTCCGAACAAAAAGCGCTCCATCTCCTCCCGCAATTTTTTGCGCGACTCCGGGTCGGCCATCGAGAGCCCGTAGTGGTTCATGATGGTGCGTGACTCTTCCTGCCACATGTCCCAGGCTTTCTTCGAGATCGACGCATGGATGCGTTGACCCAGAGGACTTGAGAACGGCGGCTTTTCCAGCCCGGGAAGCAGCGCTCCGAGCTTGACGCATTGGACTTGGTATTCGTTGGGCATGGGCTCCGGTATCGGGTCTAGGCGCCGGGATCACGGCGGGTTTCGGTGGCGGCGGAATCGGCGGAGGGCGTCGATGACGGCTTGGCCTCGTGGGCGGCCCAGAGCAGGGCGACCAGCCGCTCGAGTTCCCGAACCCGGCGATTGACATCGGCGATTCGCGTGGGGACGTCCTCTCCTTCGTCGGCGGCATACCGCCGGACCGCCGCCGTCACTGTCTCCTCCGACACCCCGCCGCCCACCAGGTGCGTCCAGCGGGTTTCCTTCTGTCCCGGCCCTTTGGGCAACTCCTTGATAAGAGGTTCGGGGGGGGCGGAGAGTTCGAGCAGGGCGCCCTCGAGTTCGGAGATGGAGGCGAAGGCATGCATGCGCTCGCTCCGGCTCCGCAGTTCCCCCGGGGTCTGAGGCCCACGCAGTAGAAGCAGGGTCATGACCGCCTTCCGGGCGGGATCGAGATCCCACCGAAGATCCAGAGCATGGCGCCAGCGTGTGACCCGGGCGCCTTCGGTTCGCTGGACGAAGCCGTCGACGAGCAATTGGCGGAGGGCGCCGTGCACCGCCCCTTCCGACATCTCCATCACAGGCTCGCGCGCGGTCTTTTGATTGCCGGCCTGGATCAGCGCATTGACGGTGAGCGGATATAGCTCGGGAGTAGTCTGCTCCTTCTCCAGAAGAGCGCCGAGGACGCGAACTTCCGCGTCGTCCAGGGCGCGAGGAATCTTCTGCACGAAATTAGCTTATCTGAGGGACGCCGACAGGCTGGACCCCTGACCCTCCTTCAAGGGCGGAGTGGAGAATCCGGAGACGGGAAGGGGGACTATCCCCCTGCCGGGCAGACTGCGGCAATCGGGGGCTCCCATCTCCGATTGAGTCATTCCTCCCTCCAGTGCCGTAGATACCGCTCAGCCAGGTCCGATTCCGAAGCTCGAAGGGCGCGTGCGTACTCGATCAGAAACCCCCGGGCAAAGACCCGGCCGGGCAGCGCGGAATGGCGGTCTTCCTCGAGGGCTCTCAGGAACCGACTCCCGACCTTGCTCAGCGCTGCGATCTGATCGATCGACAGGTTCCGGCTCTCCCGCAGGGCCCTGAGGACCGCGCCGTTTACGACCTCCGGAACTCGGACCGGATCGAGGCTGATCTCGGGTGCGCGCGGGGCAGGGACGGTGGGCTCGAAGCGAGCGGTCACCGCCGAAGGAGCCACCGCCTGGGGTGCTGCCGTCGCCCCCCGCGCGGTCGTGGGCGGGGTTCCGGTCTCGTTCAGCCGAAGGTCATACTCTCGGCGAGTACTGGGATTGGAAAGCGCGGCGTACGCTTCTTCGACCAGGAGCAACATTTGCGCGCGTTGGGTGGAGTCGAGCAGGCCGTGGCTGGGACCAGTCTCGCCGGAGTACAGGCTGCGCGCGAACCGATAAGCGGCCTGGATCTGCCCCGAGCCTACGTGGGGCGCGACCCCCAGGATTTCGTAGTAGGTCTTGTTCATCACCGTCCGAGTGCTCCCTTCGACCTAGAAGACCGGTGAGAGGTCGGCGCGCCGCAGGAGGTTGCGCGAAAGGCGGCGCACATCCTCGGCCGCGCGCGACCGACTCGCGTCCACCATGAACATCTTCCCCCGCCGCAGGGTCCGCCAGACCGCATCGTCATGATGCACGAAGCCAGCGTAGGAAACGGGAAGGCCGAAGTGGCGCCGGATGACCGCCGTGGTCTGGGCTCCGAAGTTCCGGTCGACATCGTCGCGAACCAGGTTGGTGACCAGACTGATCGACATCTCCTCGACGATGGCTCGTCCTGCGCCCAGGAGCGCCGGATCCACGGCCTCGATTTCCCTGAAGATGTCGCTCACATCCCGCACATGCGCCCCGTCCCGGCCGGCCTGGAGGTCGACCAGACGCCGCCGCACTTCGTTCGAAGGAAGGCGTTGGACCAGACGCTGAAGACACAGGCTGCGCAGCAGGCTCGCGACGTTCTCGACGGAGCCCGGCTCGGGCACGGCGATCACGACCTTGAGATCGGCGAGGTTCATCGCCTCGATCGTCTCCGCCGCGACCCCCGCTCCGAGGTCCAGGATGACCAGGTCGACTGGAAGCGCCCTCAAGGCCGTCGACAGCCGTGCTGCCCAGCCGACCGGGAACGCGCCCGTTCCTTCGGCCACGCGGCCGCCCATGAGTCGAAGATTGGGATAGGGCGTGGGCACGGCGTAGTCGTCGGCCATGGTTCCGCCCTCGCGGACGAAGTCCTGGAGCGAGCGGGCGGGCGGAGCCACTCCCAGACAGGTGTGAAGGTTCGAGGCGCCGAAGTCCGCATCCACGAGCAGGACCCGCTTCCCCTGCCTCGACAGCTGGAAGCCGACGGCGGCCGCGAGCGCGCTCTTGCCCGTGCCGCCCTTCCCTCCTCCAAAGGCCCAGACTTCGAATTTCTGCCGTTCTTCCGTCGACAGATGGATGTCCTTCAACGGATGGGCCCCTCGCGGCGGCAGGGTGATCGGTTCATGCTCGGTCGGGTGTTGTTATCATGCTCGGGTGAGGCTCCTGATTATCGCCGGGATCGCGGCGGGAACAACGGCCTGTGGCCTCGGCTCACAGCCTCCCGCGCCGGATCTGCCCCCATGGAAGATGACGAAGGACGCCGCCGGCGTCGATGTCCGGGTGCTCGAAAAGCCACCGTACATGTACCTGTACGCGCTCGACGGCACGCTACGCGAAATCCGCCTCGACAGCAACGGCGACCGAAAGCCCGATGTCTTTGCCTATTTCTCGGGCCGAAGCACTCCGGATCGCCTGGAGATTGACGAGAACCGGGATGGCAAGATCGACCGGTGGGAGGAGTACAACCCTGAGGGCATCATGACCCGCTTCGCGCTGTCCACTAAAGGGGGGGCCCCAGAGAGGTTCGTGGAGATCGATCCGGCGACCAGGGCCACGACCCGGGTCGAGATCGACGCCGACCGCGATGGCCGGCGTGAACGGATCGAGATCTACCTCGACGGGCGCCTCGGTCGCGTGGAGATGGACACCGACGGCGACGGCAGGCGCGACCGCTTTCAGGACTGGGGTCCCGGCTATCTGGCCAGCGAGGAGATCGACCGCGACGGCGATGGCCGGGCGGATATCCGAATCATCCACTCGAAGACCGGCGCCATTTTGAAGGTGGAGCGGCTGGTCAAATAGGGCTAGCCGAGGCGCCATGCGGCTCGATCGAATACGCCGGACCATCGCGGGGTGCGCCCTGACCAGCGCCGGCCTGACCCCATTTCTGTTCGGGACGGTCCAGCGGTCGGAATGGATTCCGCTCTTTGCGCTCTGGCTCGGCCTCGGGCTCGTCTCGGCTCGCCTGGAGCGACCGGGGAATGACGGCCTTTGCGGAGCCGGAGTCGCGGTTTCGCGCGCCCTTCTGCCCCTTCACGCCTTCTTCATGCTTCAACTGGTCCCTCTGCCCGCGCAGCTCCTCCGGCTGATTTCACCGGGTTCCTTCGCAGCCCATTTTCTTCCAGACCCTGGAGACGGCCGCTTCCGGCCCATCTCAGTATCCCAAGGAGCTACCGTGGAGGCTTGGCTTTACGTGGCCGGGCTTCAGGGGCTCTTCCTCGCCGTTCAGGGAATGCCGGAGCCCAGACGCAAGAGCTTTGTCCACGCTCTCCTCGCCGTCCTCGCGGTTCTGGCCGGCGAGGGACTTTGGCAGTCGCGGTCCGCCCACCCGTATTGGCTCTATGGAATCGTGCCCGTGGTGCTTCCCTCAGGATTTGAAACCGGAACCTTCGGCCCGTACCTGAATCGAAATCACTTCGCCACCTTGATGGCGGTGGGCTGCGGTCTGAGCGCCGGCCTCGCCAGCACACTGGTCCGGGAACGAGGCAGCCTGGGCGCCCTGCTCTCCAGACCAGACCGGCTGGCGAGGGCCGTCCTGCTGTCGGGGATTGCTCTTTTCTTCGTGGTGGTGAGCGTCGCGTCCGGTTCCAGGTCCGGGGCCCTCGCCGCGATCGTCGTGGTGGCCTGGTTCTCCGCGCGCGCGATTGGAAAGGCGCCCGTCATCGCCGGGATGAGTGTGGGACTGGCCGCTCTGGCTTTGAGCGGCGCGGCCGCGACCGATCGCCTGCAAAGACTGGATCTGTTCGAGAGCCGGCTCAAGCCATGGATGGACATGACCACTCTTTTTCGCTTCTTTCCCGCCTTCGGCTCGGGCTTCGGAACCTTCGCTGTCACCTACTGGCCTTACCAGAGGAACGCCAGCTACGAATTCTGGCAACACGCGCACAACGACTACCTTCAAGCTGCCATCGAAGGCGGTGCATTGGGGATCCTGGCCATCGGCCTGGCCCTTCAGGGCCTGCGGAAGTTCATCAAGGCCGACCCCGCGCTGAGAGATCCCCTCCTTGGAGCCTGCGGCGCGTTCGCCCTCCAGGCCGGATTGGATCTCCCAAGCCACGTCCCGGCGAACGCGGCGGTTCTGGTCTGCGTCCTGGCGCTCTCGACCATCGACAACAGGCCGGCCTGATCAGGTCTCCGGCCCGATCTGAGCCTGCGGGTCAGATGAGCTGCGGGCTCCCAGCTGCCTGCGAGGCAAAGAAAAGGGCCGACCCAGAAGGGGGCCGGCCCGGTTCTTCGCCAAGACTCCGCGTCTAGCGGGTCTGGCACTCCAGCGCGACGTTCCGGTCCGTGACTAGAGGATTGATGATGCAGGGCACGCCCAGGGCCGAACCGCCGCACGCACCCGACCAAGTGGCCGGAAGGGTGCTAAGGATGGAAGACTGCGGCGCCACGTTGGCGAAGACCGAGATGCTCGCCGTGCACGGAAGGCCGGTAAACCGCCCCACGCCCTCGACGACGCCCAGGTTCTGACCGTTCGAAACCACCGTAGCCGTACAGAACCGGCCACCGAAAAATGGATCCGCGGGGGCAACGGGCGAGGTGAAGACGGCAAGGCTGCAGGTCTGGACCGGTGTGGGTGTCGGTGTAGAAGGCGGCGGGGTTGGGCCCACAGGTGGCGCCGTGGGGCTGGGCGTGGGCGTGCTCTTCGTCGCTTCCCGGACGACCGCGCCGCCGGCCACGACGCCGACCACGATGCCTGCCACGGCGAGCGCTCCGATACCCGCGCCCGCCACCCCACCGAACCCGGCCACGGCTCCCGCCGAACCTCCGGAGGCGGAAAGAACCGAGATCGCACCCTGCGGATTCCCAATGGGGGCCAGCTTGCCGTCGCAATCCGTGGCCCCAGCAACCACCTTGGCCGTCTTTTCCGGCGACTTCGTCTCCGCGAAGTCGGTCGAGGTCCCTTGCAGGAAGTAGGTGATGGTCTCGATTCCACCGTCCTTATTGACCTTGGGGATGAAGGCACGGTGGGTCCATCCGCCGGGGACCGGCGGATCGATCTTCTCGAACTCGGTGTAGAACCACTCGGGGCTCAGGTTCGACTGGAAGTACAAACGGCCGTTGACCAGGGAAGACAGGGGCTCGAACGTCGCCTCGATGAGGGTGAATTCACCCTCGGTGATGCAGTCCACCGGGTCGTGATTGATCGTCGCGGTGCCGGCGGCGGCCATGGCATCCTGCAGGCCGAAGGCCGCGACTTCGACGTTGGCGGAAGCCACCTTGCCCGAGAACACCTCCACGGACAATGGCGCCCTGGAAATGGCCACACCGGACCGGCCGGGGCTGGAGAACACATACGAGCCTGCGGGAAGAGTGGCGGTGAAGGATCCGTCCGCGGCCGAGCGGATAGCGAAAGACTTCCCGGTCTCGACGTTGACCAGAGTCAGGGGAAGGTCCGCGAGGCCTCGACCCGCCACCGAAACCATCCCTCGCACCGTGCCCGTGGTCGCCGTGGTCGCCCCCGACGGCACCGCCATCGCGACAGAGAGGAACACTCCCATAAATTTCTTGGTTGTCAAAGTCTCATTCCTCCAAAAGCCCGAATTCGTTCCGCTTGATGCTACGACGACCTACAGGATGGTTCGAAGGCTACACGAGTCGCGGGAGTCAAGGCAAGGGGGCAGCCTATTTTCCCTGCTTTGGCTCTCCCGGCCTCGGCTTGGACGAATAATTCGAGTAGACAGCCCCATAGTAGCCATAGCCCCCGTAATAGCCGGTGGCGTATCGCGAGAGGTAATACGCATTCCGTTTGACGTCCACGCGATTCAGAATCGCACCGAGAACCCGCCCCCCGACCGAAATCAGCTGGGCCACGCCGTCCGCGCCCACGGTCTTCGTAGTCCGGTCTCCTTCAACCACCAATATGATCCCGTCCACGACCCCACCCATGACCAGGGAGTCGGCCATGCCGCCGACCGGCGGCGCATCGACGACGACCCAGTCGTAGGCTTTGGCGAGGTCGCTCAGGAGCGTCCGCATTTCCTCACAACCCATCAGCTCGGCCGGGTTGTCCGGAATCCCGCCCGAGGTGAGAGCGGAAAGTCCCGGGATCGGGCCCTGGCGCACCACCTCTCGATACGACCCCCCGCGCGACAACAGATCCTTCAGGCCCGGTCCGCGCGGCAGGCTGAGGTTGGAGTGAACGGTGGGACGACGCATGTCCGAGTCCACCAGAATCGCGCTGGCGCCGGTCTGGGCAATGGCGGCGGCGAGGTTGAGGGCGGTGGTGGATTTGCCTTCGCCGGGATGGATGCTCGTCACCAGCAAAACCCGGGCCTTGGTGGTGGCGGCCACGGCCATGACGTTGGTCCGGATGACTCGATACGATTCGGACAACGGGGAGGTTGGGTGACGGATGGCGCTCAGGCTGTGCCTTTGAACCACGTCGGACACGGTCTTGAGGTCGGGAACGAATCCAAGGAACGGAACGTTCAGCGAGTCCCTTACGTCGTCGGGGGTCTTGAGCGTGGTGTCGAGCTTCTCCTTCGCCGCCACCAGTAGAACGCCGGTGGCGAGCCCGGCCAGGAGTGCGATCTGAAGATTTCCGGTGCGGTTCGGAAAAACCGGTTTGGTCGGAACGTCCGCCGGCTCGATCAGCCGTACCGTGCGGTCGTTGATCGCGCTCTCGACGCTGGCTTCCTTGCCCCTTTTGGCCAGGGCCTGGGCGATCTCGTTCGAGGTGTCGGCGTCGCGCTTCAGCGTCTGGTACTCCGGCGACTTGTCGCGGAGGGAGGCCATCTCCGTCTGGGCCGCGCGCGCGGACTCGGACAGGACGTTTTCCTGTCTCGATGCGGCCTCATAGGACCCCTCAACGCCGCGAACAACCCCGCGAGCCTCGGACAGCAGAGCGGCCCGCAGAGACTGGATCCGGATGTCGAGCGCCACCACATCCGGATGCCTGGGGCCCAGGCTTTGATCCAATTCGGCTTTGCGGAGTTCCGTTTCCACGAGATCCGTCTTGCTGGACTGGAACGAAGCGCTCGATGCGAGCTCCGGGAGGGTCAGAAGTTCGGCGTTGCTCATTCGACGAAGCTGATCCAGGTAAGCTTTCTTCGAGGCCTTGTCGCTGCGCGCCTCCAGGAGTTGCGAACTCGCCTGCTGGAGCCTCGCCTCCACCAAACGCTGCCGGGCTTCGAGATTCGAGCTTCCGCTTCGATCCTCGTAACTGCGCAGGGCCTCGAACGACGACCGGGCCTGCTGCTGCTCTGCCTGAAGCCGTGCTTCCAGCCACTGGGTGGCCTCGGTGGACTGGTCCGCCCGGTCGGATCGAGATTCATCGATGTAGGTCTGGGCGAGGCCATTGGCGGCCATCGCCGCGAACCTCGGGTCATAGGCGCGGAAGACCAGCTCGACCAGGCTGGTGCTGGCGATGGGGCGGACGCTGACCCGCGATCGGAAAGCGGCCACCGCAGGCGCCACCGGGATGCCCGGCCCAAAGTCCGCGGAGGATGGCCCGAAGAGCCGGTTGCGGACGAGTTCGACCGGCGATCGCATGGGCCCGGTGCGGAGCTCCGGGGAGGCGCCGAATTCATAGCGCTCCACCACTTTGGTCAGGAGCGACTTTCCCACCAGAAGGCGATACTGAGTCGCGATCCACTCGGGTGTGACCGCCTCGACGACGTCTTTGCCCGGGGAAAGATCCGGGCGGGTCTTGCGGATCTCGATCTGCGCCACCGCTTCGTAGCGAGGCCGCGCGGTGTAGTTGTATGCGGTGGCGAGGACGAGCGACACCACGACGCACGCCGCGATCAGCCAGCGGCTGTGCCAGAGGGAGTGGCTGAAGCGAACCCATTCGGAGGTCGACTCCGGCGAAGGTGCAGGCTCCACCCCGCGATACCGCCGGTCATCCGGAGGAGGGACGGCCCGGAGAACCCCTCCCGCGGAGCTCACGACGACTCCCGAGGCATCAGATCACCACCCGCGGACTTGTCTCCGCGACGGCCGGCCGGTCGCAGCGTCGGGCTACTCAAAAGAACCTCTCACCCACATTAAGCGTGTCGCCGGGCTGGAGCAGATCGGTCGGCTGCACCTTGACCTCGCGGCGCTTCCCATCCTCGAAGCGGACGATCTTGAGGCGCTTGATCGACCCGCGGTCGGAGGTACCGCCGGCGAGTTGAAGCGCGTCCTGAACCGTCATTCCATCGATGAACTTGAACGAGCCCGGGCGGGTGGCCTGGCCGGTCACGAAGATCTGGGCGGCCTGGGGCACATAAATCGAATCTCCGCCCTCGAGGATGACGTTCTGCTCCGCATTGCCCTTCAGCAGCTCGCGAAAGCTGGCCTTGAAGATGTCGGAGCCCTTGAGCGCCCCGGGCGGAAGCTCGTCCTCGTTGGGCAGGCGAGCCACGTCGGAGAGGCCTGGAACGATAGGCACGGATGAGAATTGCTCGATGGCGAGGGCCTCGCTACCGGCCGGAGGCCGCGCCACCATCACCTCGTGGCCGGCATTAGAGGCCAGCCCGCCGGCCTCGGCCAGAATCGTGATGAGGGATCTGTCGCCCGTAAGGGAATAGATTCCGGGCTTGGCCACCTCTCCGAGAACCATGACCGGTCGGGACCGATACTCCTTGACCCGGACATTGACCTCCGGCCGCCGGATGAAGCCCGCCCCGAGGAGGGCCTGGAGCTTCCTGGCGAGGTCCGAAGGCGAAAGACCGGCGGCCTCGACCCGCCCGATGAGAGGGTAGTTGATTCCCCCGTCCTTATCGACCACGAAGTCGGCGGAGAGCGAGGGTTGCCCCAGAACCACGACATCGATCAGGTCGGCGGGCCTCAACGCCGAAGGGTCGCTGGTCTGGGCGAGGGAAACCGAGGCGAGCGTCGAGCAGACCAGGGCCAGCCGGAACAGGGTCCACTTCATGATTGCAGGGTTATTCTCGATGCTCACTCGCTTTCACGTCAACTTCGGCGTCGCGGGTCGCCGCCACCTGGGCCAGACGGCCCGGGACCTGGGCCGCCATCGACCGGATTCGGCCCGCGGACACGCCCCTCCGGACCGCGATCATCCGCGCGACGATGCTCACCGCGATTTCCTCGGGCGTCTCCGCTCCGATCTCGATTCCTACCGGGGTCTCGATCCGCGCGAGGTCCTCGGAGGAGAAGCCGCGCTCCAGTAGATCCGCGAACACGTGAACCATCTTCGCCTTCGAGCCCAGGAGTCCCAGGAACCGCGGCCTCAGGGGGAGACAGGAGGCGAGGGCGATCGCATCCCCGCGGTGGCCCCGCGTCACCACGATGGCGTAGGACCGGGGAGTGAGACCCAGCGCCTCCGCCGCGTGGTCGAAGCCCGACACCAGCACCCGGTGCGCTTCTGGAAAGCGGCCGGCAGTGGCGTACTTCTCGCGGTCGTCCAGAACCGAAACCCGAAAGCCGGCCGTGGTGGCGAGGGCGCACAGCGGGCGCGCCACATGACCGGCGCCCAGAATGGCGAACTCGGGCGTAGCCTCGAGGGGTTCGATGAAGACCTCCATCCGTCCCCCACAGACCAGCCCCTCATCCCCGGCCTGTTCAGGAGTCAGGTCGTAGGTGGTGAGAATCGGCCGGCCGCTGTCGATCGATAATCTGGCCCGCCTGGCCATCTCGGCCTCCACGCAACCGCCGCCGATCGTGCCCGTCACCGATCCGTCGGCGAAGACGAGCATCCTCGCCCCGGGACGCTGCGGCGTCGACCCCTGGGCTCCGACCACGGTGACGAGGGCTGCCGGCACGTCGGTCTCGATGCAACGGGCGGCCTCGGTCAGCAGGTCAGCACCCCGGCCTCTGGACCCGCGCCCCGATGTCGCGTCATCCATCAGCTTGCATCAGCTTGAGAGGAGCGGGACAAATTCTCGACGCCCGTGTCGCGCCCCCGGTCGTTGCCCCGGTTGTTGCAACGATGAATTCTTAACCCCCAAGTGACGCGCATTTCCGGGTATCTCAGCCGATGAACATATGCTCGTCGGAGTCCTCCGAACGGCGGCCCGGGCCGGGCGGCGTCCGTCTCTCGGGCGCCTCGCTCCGATAGGTCTGGATTCCCTGCCAAAGTCCGCCCCAGAACGCGGACAGATCCGATAGCGAGGCCAAAGGCTTCATCACCAGCAGGCGCGCGGCTTCCACCGTGGTCTCGATGCTGCCGAGGGTGGTGGAAAGAAGGGCCTCGATGCGTTGGGCCTGCTCTCTCCCGGAATCCGAGATGGCCCGGAGGTTTGCGGCCCCGCTTCGTAGATCCTCGAGGGTCGGCTTGATGTCCGCCTCGAACCGCTGACAGAGGTCGGTGACCCTTTCGCCGCTGCGCCGCAAGCTGAGCGCCGCCACCACCACGAAGACGCACTGCACCACCAGGGCGAGGGCCATGACCCCCAGGAAGAAGACGGCCCATTCATTCATATGCCTGATCCCGCGTGCTGGTGTCTGGTGAAAGGAGCTGCCTGTCCCGGTTACCCGCGATCGCGACCTTCGCGATAGGCCTGCTGTCCGGCCTCGATGGCGCTTCCCAGGCGCCCCTTCCGCTCCTCGACGAAGTCCACCGCGTGGTCCCGAATCTGCTGGGAACGGCCCACCACTTCATCCTTGAGTTCTCGCCCCTTGACCAGCCCTTCCTTCATGCGATCGCTAATCAGTTCGCGGGTCTCGCGCCCGGGCCGGGGCGCGAAGAGAATGGCGAGAGCCGCGCCCGCCAGTCCGCCGACAACGAAAGAGAGAAGGACGCCGGCGCTTGATGAGTTTTCCTGCTGAGTCATGGTTAGGTCTCCAGTTCTTGATCGATCTCCTGAAGTCTAGCGCCTCATGACGCTGTGCTTGAAGCCGGGGGGGGAGGCCGGAGCCCGAATAAGATGAACCCGATGTCATCACCTCCCCGGTCCCAGCGCGCTCCGTTCGTTCTGGCCCTGGCGGCGATTCTGGCGTCGTGCAGCCGCCGGTCCTCGCTCGCTGACCTCCCCCTGTGGCGGGTTGAGATAGAGCCCAACGGACGGGAAGCTCGGGTGATCCAACTCCCCTTCGAACTCACCGCCTATGACCTGACCACGCACGCGGTCGTTCGCAGGGTGCTGGATCGGAATCAGGATGGCATTTCCGACCGGATCGTGACCTATCAGGGGCTGGGTGGCGCACGGCTGGAGGAGACCGACACGGATTTCGATGGAGTGGTGGACAGGTGGGAGACCTTCGGGCCCGAGGGTCGAAGGCTCCGGGCGGCCACCGCCCGTTCGGGAGACCGGCCGGACCAGGTCGCGACCTATGATCGCGCTGGCCTGCTTTCGCGGGTGGAAGTGGATTCGGACCTGGACGGGAAATTCGAGCTCACCCGGGTCTACGAAGCCGACCGCCTGGTGGAGAACCGGATCGACAGCGATGGCAACGGCCGCACCGACCGAGTCCAGGAATTCCGGAACGGGTATATGGTCTTCGAGGATTTCGATACCGACGAGGACGGCGACGCGAATCTCCGAATGGAGTATGGGAAAGACGGCACTCTTCTGAAGATATCCGTCCTCCCCCCGGCGCCACCCGCGGCCGTGAGGCCGAACCTTCGGTGACCTTCGACCCAAATCGTGCCTCCGGCGCCTGCGCCTCCCTGGCCCTGGCCACCGCCCTGCTCGCACCGTTCATGTTTGGAGCGGTCGGACTTGGAGTCTGGCAGTCGCTGGCCTGGCTCTGGATCCTTCTCGGCGCCTGCGCCTGGGCGGCCAGGCGGCGGTCAGCCTCGGTCCCGTTCGCGGGCCGCCTTAACCCGATGCCGAGATCCATGGTCGCCCTGCACATCCTGTTCGCCCTGCAACTCATCCCACTGCCATCCTCGGTGCTGCGAAGCGTTTCCCCGGGATCGTTCGCGGCTCACTTCGTGCCTCCGCCCGCGATCCCGGCCTGGGCGCCCCTGACCGTGAGTTCGACCGGGACTCTACAGGCCTGGCTCTTCATCGCCGGCCTCCACGGACTCGCCGTCGCCGGGTTCGGCGGGTCTCTCTCGACTCGGGCCCAAAGGACGAAGGTTCTCTTCCTGGGTATGGCGTGCGTGGGCGGCCTGCTGGCTCTGGAGGGCTTGATTCAATCCAGGTCCTCTCATCCATACTGGCTGTACGGCGTCTATCGTGTCCCCGGCATTGGAGATCACGAGGCCGGGATCTTCGGGCCATACTACAACCGCGACCACTACTCCAATCTCCTGGCCATGGCCGGGTCCGTCGCCGCCGGACTGCTCGGCCTGGCCGCGAGGGACGGGACTTTGAGGAGCCTTTCGGCCTTCACCCGATCGGCTCAGTTCGCCCGGAACCTCGCGCTTCTGATGGCCTTGATCCTCATCATTGTCGCCAACTCCGCTTCCGGGTCGCGCGGAGGGCTGATCGCGCTTGGGGTGGGCCTTGCCGTCGCGCTGGCCCCGGCCCTGTGCCCGCGGCCGAAACTGGCGCTCGCGTCGGTCGGACTCCTCGCCCTCGCTCTATTCGCCACCGGCGTCCCCGCCGCCTTCATGCGGATGGCGGATGTCGATTTCGAGGCCAGTCGCCTGCTGGTCTGGCGGGACGTTCTTCGACTGGTCGAGTTCTTCCCATTCTTCGGCTGCGGGATCGGAGCGTTCGCGCCCGCCTACTGGCCCTATCAGCGGGTGGTGCGCTACGAATACTGGCCGCACGCGCACAACGAGTACCTCCAATGGATGATCGAGGGCGGATTCCTCGGAGTGCTATTGACCGCCTACCTGGTCCGGCTCGCCTGGATCGCCGCGCCTCGCGCCTTCCGAGACATCCACGCGCGACCGGCGCTCGCCGGCCTGGCCGCCGCGCTCACCCATGCCCTCGTCGACTCCGTCTTCCGCATTCCCGCGAACGCGACCTGGGCCTTCCTTCTCTTCGTCTGTCTGGCGCTCGCCGGCAACGGATCAGACGGGGGAGAGCGCCCTCCCCGGCCCGCCTAGCTGCTGGCTATCCGGGCGCGATTCAACTTCGTGCGCGAGGTGGAGTTTCTCCTCACTACTTTGGCGAGAGCGACTCGCAAGTTGAGGCGAAACCGCGCATATCGGGCTCGCACCCACACCCAAGAATCACCGTCGAAACGGCAGGAAGTGCTGGGAGGATGACGCAAGGTGTGTCGACCGCCTCGCCGGTGCACGCACTGCCGGCCCAGCTCGCCGCCAGGCCGGGATACGGGAACGAGGCCGGTAGGGCCAGGACGGCGTTGATTTGGACTGTACTGTCGCATGACACACTGAACGACTGAGAAGCGGCCACCAGGGTCACCGGCCCGCCGGTTGAGACCGCGGCCTGGCACAGGGGGGTCTTCCCGCCTGGGGGGTCAACGGAGACTTCAAGGCTGCACAGACCGGGATCGGGGGTCGGCGTCGGTGTCGGGGCCGGAGGGGGCGGAGTCGGCGTCGGCGTTGGCGTCGGCGTCGGCGTCGGGCCGGGTGTCGCGGTCGGGGATGGAGTGGCGGTGGCTGAGGGAGAAGCGTCCGGGCTCGGGCCCGGCGCGCCACCTCCACCTGCAGCGGCCTCGGCGACGACCAACGGCAGCAAGCCCGCTCCCGCGCCAAGGAGTCCCGTGCCCAGTCCCAGTCCGAGGCCGCCGAAGCCTGCCGGAGCCCCGGCTACACCACCGGCGGTCAGGACGGACACTCCCGCCTGGGGCGCCGCCCCGGCTGGAGCCCCGAACAAGCCGTTCTTGCAGGCCTCCCCGCCGGTCAGGACCTTGATGACCGTCTCGGTCGACCGCGTCTCCGTGAAATCAACAAGCGTGACCTGAATGTAGTAGGTCACCTCGTTGATCCCCGAGTCCTTGTTGATCTTCGGAAGGAAGGACCGATGGCTGGGCGGAACGCCGGGATCGACCGATTCAAGCAATCCCTGAGGGTTCCACCGGCGGCGGATGTCATCGCCGGCAATCGCCGCTCCCGGATTCGAAGCGTCCGGCACCAGCGTCCACTTGTACCTCGGAAAATCGCCGGAGAGGGTCTGAAAATCGACGTAGAACCACTCATCGCTCAGATTGGACTTGAAGAAAAGCTTGGCGCTCACCACCAAACCCGCAGGTTCGAACGTCGCATCGAAGACCGGAAACTCGCTCCGAGCCACGCATCCAATCGGGTTGTGAAAAATCGACAGCCCCTCCGAGGCCGGACCCTGCACGAACGATCGCGCCATCTCGACGTCCGCTGATGCGAACCGGCCCGCCGAGACCTGAATCAGAAGCCGAGCCTTGCCAATGGAGAGTCCCCGCACGCCCGGGCTCGAAACCACGTAGGAACCGCTGGGAAGCGAAACGGAATAGAAACCGTCCCTGGCTGTGCGCACGTTGAACGACTGTCCAGTGGACAAATTCACCAGGGTGAGCGGAACGCCTTCCAGACCCTGAAGGTCGATGGCCACCCGTCCCCTTACTCCTCCCTCCGTCCCGCCGGAAAGGATCTGCGACGACAGAAGCGCCGCCCCGAGAAACGCCGCGAACGTGAACCTGGCTCTCATAAAAAATCCTCCCTGCGGACCCCCGGTGATTCTAGACCCAGGCGACACGCCGCCGGGCGAGCGCGGCACTGCCTTCGTCTTTCACCCCCGCTTCGGCTCGCCCATCAGAACGAAGAACTCGACCTGAACCTTCTCGTCATCCTCCGCCGAGAGTTCGCGTTCAACCGCGGCGGAGTCGAACGTGGTGATGGCCTCGATGAAGCTCTGAAGGTCCCCCTGGACCAGCACGTCGGCCCGGGTCCACACGATGGCGGCCGGCATCGGGACGGTGTCGAGGAAGTCCGCGAAGGCGTCGATGAAGGCGTCCCAGTTCGTGCGGAAGCGGGCCGAGAATTCGAATGCGTCGGCTGCCGCAGCCAGGAAGGTCAGTTTGTCCCTGGCTCGGTCGCCGTTGATCATGTGCAGCGAGAAACCCGCGCTCTTCAGTTTCTGCACCACCTCGGCCGCCTTCGCGGTTTCGACCACATGAATCGACCTTCCTCTCACGCCCGGCAGCAACTTCCCCAGATCGATCACGCTCTCACCTCAAGCCAACAATGTTCCGTAGTGGTCACCCGTCCAAAACACCTCGCGCGGCCGGCCAAAGACCAGGCGTTCGGCGCGGCGCAGCCCCCGCTTCGGCCCGGCTGGACTGGGCCTGCCCCCTCGGGCCTGGAGCCCCTCGGAAGTGAAATGACGGCCCGGGCCATTGCCGTGAGGACCAAGAGCAGGGGAACGAGCCTTCCCAGGCGGGCACGGACGGCGTTCATCGGCGGCAGTCTAAACTCTCCGTCGCCAAAGGCCGCCTCAATCCCGCGAATTGTCACAGGAGCGCCCTCTTCCATGTCTGACCCAAATGTTCTGCTCGCCATCGAAGGTCGTCTGGCCATGGTCACCGTGAACCGGCCCGACAAGCGCAACGCGCTCGA
Source organism: Acidobacteriota bacterium (assembly GCA_032127745.1). Taxonomy (GTDB): domain Bacteria; phylum Acidobacteriota; class Vicinamibacteria; order Fen-336; family JAGNNV01; genus JAGNNV01. Next base: position 28,157 of record JAQBHL010000235.1, on the reverse strand, counting down.
CCTTCCCACGGTCGAGGAGTTCCATCGCGCCCTCGCCGAGATCGCGAGGGCCGGATGCTCAGTCTTCATCGTAACCGGGGCCGGCGACAAATCCTTTGTGGCCGGAGCGGATATCAACGCCATCCGGGCCCGGGGGCGGAAGGACGCCCTCGCCGGAATAAACACGAAGCTCATGTCGGCCATAGAGAATCACGACGCGGTGGCCATCGCCGCCGTCAACGGCTTCGCCATGGGCGGAGGCTGCGAGCTGGCGTTGTCCTGCGATCTTCGCATCGCCTCGGAGAACGCGCTTTTCGGTCTGCCGGAGCCGACCCTCGGCATCATCCCCGCCGCCGGCGGGACCCAGCGCCTGCCCCGGGTGGTGGGAATGGGCCGGGCGAAGGAGATGATACTCACCGGGGCCCGATGGGATGCCAGAAAGGCCCTTGAGTTCGGGCTGGTGAGCGAGGTCGTGCCGGGCCCGGAGTTGTTGACCGCGGCCCGGGCCATGGCCGGTCGGGTGATGGCCCTTGGTCCCCTGGCCATCCGGCTGGCCAAGCAGGCGCTCAACGCCTCCGCCAATATGCCTCTTCAGTCGGGGCTGGTATTCGAGTCGGTGATCCAGGCCGTGACCTTCGAGTCGCAGGACAAGCTCGAAGGCACAAGCGCCTTTCTTGAAAAACGCAAGCCGAACTTCACCGGGGAATAAGCGGCCACAACACCGGGTTCAGAAACCGCGGCCAGTCCGGGCCCCGCCCCGCCCGGGGTCATATCTTCCTCAGCTGGACGCTGGCAATCCGGTGATCGGGGGCCTTCTCCAGAATGAGCTGGGCCCGTTCTCTGGTGGGCAGAATATTCTCGCGGAGATTGAGGCCGTTGATGTCCCGCCAGATCCTGCGCGCTTCGGCGATCGCGTCCTCATCGGACAAAGACGCGTATTGGTGGAAGTAGGAGGCGGGATCCTGGAATACCCCGGCCCGCAGAGAAAGGAATCGCTCGACATACCAGGTTTCGATGTCGGACTCGTGGGCGTCGATGTAGATCGAAAAATCGAAAAAATCGGATACGAACAACCTGGCGGGCTTGCCCGCGACCTGAGCGGCGGTCTGAAGCACGGTCAAACCTTCGACGATCAGAATGTTCGGAGCGGTCACGCTCTGGACGCGGTCGGCCACGATGTCGTAGGCCACGTGGGAGTACAGCGGCGCCTCGACGAACGGCTCGCCCGCCTTCACCGCGGCCATAAACTCGATGAGCCGTTTCACGTCGTAGCTCTCTGGAAAACCCTTCCGGCTCATCAGGTTTCGCCTGGTCAGAACCCGGTTCGGATAGATAAACCCGTCGGTGGTCACAAGGTCCACCTTCGGGTGATCGGGCCAGCGGGCGAGAAGGGCCCGAAGAACGCGTGCGGTCGTGCTCTTCCCCACCGCCACGCTGCCGGCCAGACCGATGATGAAGGGGACATGGGCCGCGGTGTTCCCCAGGAAGGTATCGGTCACGAGCCCGAGTTGCTGCGATGCGGCCACATAGAGGTTTAGCAGCCGCGACAGGGGCAGGTAGATATCACGAACCTCTTCCAGGTCAAGGCGCTCGTTGAGGCCGCGCAAGGCCTGAAGGTCGCTCTCGTCCAGAGTGAGCGGGGTCTTTCCGCGGAGCAGGGCCCACTCGTCCCGCGCGAAGGAAAGATAACGCGACAGGCTCATTGGCGTCCCTCTTCGTAGGCTTCGCTGACCCGCGACGGCGGGTCGGGCGAACCGGTACGAGGGCGACCCATGGCCTGCTCCCAATGGTGCGTCCAGGAGATTCCCCAACCGCCCACGTAGTCGTCGTTGTCGATGGTCACCGGGGCCACGGCGTAGCCGCGCGCCTGGAGCCAGCTTTCAAAGGCGCGGCGTTTCCTGAGGTCCAGCCCCACCTGCAGGAACGGCTGTCGAAAGTACCGCAGTCTTCGGCCCTGGCCGGCCATAAGGGTCGCGGTCGTCGGTTCGCCGCGCATCACGTCAGCCTCGAACTCTTCTATCGGCAAGTCGTTCAGGCTCCGGTGCGAGTAGGTGTGATTTCCCCGTTCGAACCCGGCCGATACCCACTTTGCGAGAAGGCCGACTCGCTGCTGCCGGCCGGCGAGGTCTTCGCCCGGCACGGTCAGCTTCCCCTCGTTCACGAAGCCCACGACCGGCACCTTACGCCTGGCGAAGTTCGCGAGAAGGCGGTGGGTGAAGGCGGCGAGCGCGGTCGGGTCGCCCCGGGCCACCCTCACCGCGGGGAGATCGTCGAATGTGACCGCCATCTGGCGCACGGGCCGGAGCGCCGGCGAGCCTTGGGCCAGAACCCGGGCCGGTTGGGCGCGCACATCTTCGATAAGGACGCAAAGAGCGGCGACCCCGGCCACCACGAGGGGCAGGCGCCGAATCACTTGGCCGGACCGCCGAGCGCCATCATCGAACTGATGGCGTTGTCATCGTGCAGGCCCTCGCCGCCCTGCGTGATGCCGAGGCTCGGGGTGAGTTTCATGATCGCAACATCTCCTGGATCGGGCGCACCCACAGGGGAGCCTGTCAGCCCAAAGTGGCGGGCATCTTAGCCCGCCGCGCCCGAGGCGCAGTCGAGCTGGTCAGATCAGGTCCTTCCACACCGTCAGGCCCCCGACGATCGCGGCCAAGTTGATGAATTTCCTCGAGGATCGGTGGCGCCACCAAAGTGGTGGCCCGGATCGCCCTCGTCTTCGGACTTTGGATCCGCAGGGATCGACTAGAAGACGCTGACCTTGAGGTACTTCTTCGGATTCGCCCTGAGATCGGCAAGCAGGTTCTTCATCTCCAGCGACGCGGCGTTGACGCTCTCGAGGGTCTGGTTCAGATTCGTGTACAGGGTTTCATCGGTGGACATCTTCCCGAGCGTGCCTTCGCCCCGCTCGATTCGCCCCAGCACCGCATCCAGCGCCTTGGTGGAGCTCTCGACCGTGGTCGCGGTCCGCTCGGCCGATGCGCTCAGCGTATCGAGCCGCTTCATGGCCCGGTCGATCTCCTCCCGCGAGGTCGCCTTGGCCACGTTGTCGGATGCTTCCCGCATCGAGGTGGTCAGAGCCTTCAGCTCTTTCTGCTGTTCGACGGCGATCGACGACAGGCGCTTCAAGAGCCGATCCAGTTCCTCGACACTGCTGTGGGTGTTCTTGATCATGGGGTCCGAGAGCAGTTCCTGGACCCGGGTCAGGGTCTTCTTGGCCTCGCCCGCGATGTCATTGGCCTGATCCTGAATGCTGGCCGGTATCTCCCCGGCGAGCACGGTTCCGTTTCGAGCCATTTCCTGACCGGTGCCGGGAATCACCCGGGCCACCATGCCGCCGAGCAGACCCGCGCTGACCAGCTCCACATGAGAGTCGGTCGGAATGTTGCTGTATTCCCCCTCGATCTCGAGGTGGACGGAGACTCCGGATCCGGAGATCAGAAACTTCTGGACCCGCCCGATGCCCACCCCGCGCATCTGCACCGGGTCCCCTTTGCGCACCCCGCTCGCGTCCTTCACCACGCTGGAAACGATGTAGCGGCCGCGGAACATGGCCGCGTCGGTGAGGGTCAGAAGCAGATAAAGGGTCACCAGGGTGCCCAGGATCACGAAAAGGCCCACCCACAACTCCTGATGCTTTCCTCGGGCCGGCGGGGCCAGAACCGCGGCGGTCTTGTCAGTCATGCTCTTACTCCAATCGATACCGCGTGCGCGGATTCAGCGTCGTCGTCATCGTCGGCCTCATGCTCGATCAGCCCCAGGGCCGCTTTGGCCGCGGCGCGACGGTCGGCGAAAGCCATCACCAGGGGGTCCTCACTCCGGCGAAACTCGTCGGGCGTCCCCACGAAACGAAGGGTGCCATTGTCCAGCAGAGCCACCCGATGCGACATCTCGAGCGATCCCTCGACATCGTGGGTCACCACGATGGAGGTCACCTTGGTGCGCTCGGCGATCGAAATGATGAGCCGATTGACGGTGGCCGCGTTGACCGGATCGAGCCCGGTCACGGGCTCGTCGTAAAGAATGATTCTCGGCTCGCCCACGATGGCCCGGGCCAGGCCCACGCGCTTCCGCATGCCTCCTGAGAGCTCGGCGGGCAACTTGGACAGCACCTTGCGGGGCTCGAGGTTGACGTTTTCCAGCGAATTGGCAATCCGGTCGAGCATCACCCGCGGGTTGAGGGTCCGGATCTCCTCGGGATCGAGGCCCATGGCCACGTTGTCGTAGATATTCAGAGAGTCGAAAAGCGCCGCGTACTGAAACACATACCGGACGGTTCGGCGCACGTCTCGCACCTGGATGCGGGTCGAGTGGTAGACGCTCGCTCCATCGATCTTCACGTCTCCCCGATCGGGCGTGACGAGGCCGATGGTGGTCTTCAGGAGGACGCTCTTCCCGGTTCCCGAGGTCCCGAGGATGGAGACCGTCTCACCCCGCATCACGCTCAGATCGACGCCCGAAAGCACAGGGGTGTCGAAGCGCTTGTGCACGTTCTGGTACTGGATGGTGACTTCGGGGTCCATGGATATCGCGAAGACGGTTTGCGCCTAGTTCAGGAAGAGGGGCGGGAAGGTGGCGTCCACCACGAGGACGGTGATGATCATGAACACGACGGAGGTGGTGGTGTTGCGGCCCACGCCTTCGGCGCCGCCATGGGTGATGAGCCCCATGTGAACGGAGATCACCGGAATCGTAAAGCCGAACACGAAGGCCTTGGCCAGAGAGTAGAAGAGGTCCCAGGAATGCCAGTAGAGGCGAGCGCCGTAGAGGAAGCCCTCAGGGCCCAGGCCCATGGTGGCCCGGGCGGACACGAGGCCGGTCAAAACGCCCACCGCGTTGGCCACGCCCACCAGAATCGGGGTCACGATCATCCCCGCGATTACCCGCGGGGCGGCGAGGTAGGGGACGGGGTCGCGGCCGAGAGAGATCAGGGCATCCACCTGCTCGGAGACGGCCATGGTTCCGAGCTCCGCGGTGATGCGGGCGCCCACCCGGCCAATCAGCACGAAGGCGGTCATGACCGGTCCCAGTTCGAGCACCACGCTGGACGTGACGACGCTCCCGAGGACGTAGAGGGGAATAGAGGACGAGAACTGGTAGCCCCCCTGTTGAGAGGTGACAATCCCCGACAGCACCGCGGTTACCAGGACCAGAGGCAGGCTGCCGATGCCCTGTTCGTAGGCCTGGGCAAAGATCATCTTCAGGGAGACGCCGCCCTGGAGCACGGAGCTGACGATCCGCACGGTGAGCAGGGAAATCTGTCCCACGTGGCGGGCGAAGCCCATGCACCCGCGACCGAAGCCGCCCAGCAGGGACAGAGGAAGAGAGAGTATCGAGGTCAAGGCGGCCCTGTATTCTGCATTCCCGCTGCCCCACAACGGAAATGCGGGAAGGTATCTTCTACTTGATTACCAGCAGTCGGGTGGAGTGAGGATGAAGGAACTCGAGGCCGCGCACGGTCAAAAGGGCGTCGTCTTCGATGGGAACGCGGAGTTTGGCGCCGCCCCATTCCGGCAGGGGCGTGTAGGCAAAGAACTCAACCGAGATCATATTGCCCGGCTTCAGGTCGTAGGTCAGACGCTTCGGATTGAAGAAGGCCATGGACGGTCCAGCCCCGTGGCCGGTGTTTCCCACCGAATGCATCCCCACCATCACGTCGGTGCTGTTGCCGTCATACGGCTGATTGAACGTCGTCATCACGGAGAAGCCCGCGGCGGCGACGGCGCCCTCGACCGTCTTCAGCATGGACGCGGCCGTTCCTGAAGGTTTCGCGTTCCCCTTGATGACCTCGCGGACCTTCATGGCCTGGGCGAAGGCGTTCAGATAGCCGGGGGGCGGGGCGATTTCGCCGGCCCTGAGGACGTAGGCCTGCCGCTTCACGTCGGTGCAGAAATTCATGAGGCACACCCCCCAGTCGATGGTCAGGAAGTCGCCCCCCTGGATGAGGCGATCGTTCGAGAGCCCCTCGATGCCCTTCTTCCCCGTGATGTAGACGGACGGCATGTCGAAAGAGGAGCCCAGGCCCCGACGCAGCAATTCCTCCTGCATCCACCACGCCACTTCCTCCAGGGTTGTTCTTCCGGGGGTGATGACTTCGTTGGAGAGCGCGCGCTCGGCCAGCTCGACCGAGTTCTGCCCGGCCTCGGAAAAGGCCGCGATCTCGGTGGCCACGCGCCGGGACCGGAAATCCGACACCAGCCTCTCGGCGGAGACGAAGCGAGACACGTAGGGCTCGCCCAGGAGCTTCGAGATCTTCTGGAAGCTGGAGTGGGACAATCCGTCGGCCGCTCCGATCTCCTCCGAGTAGTTCAGAGCGATCCGCTTCGGGTCCCTCTCCTTGACGAACGCGGCCAGGTCCGGACCGGCGACGATGTCGTAGACCCCGCATTCCTCGAGCATGTATCCGTCGATGCCCAGGGCGGCGCGCTCGACGCGAGGTCCTCCGCGATCGGTAAAGACGTAGAAGCCGAGCATCGAGCCCGGGTAGCCGCGGCCCAGGTCTTCATAGAGGGGATCGTAAGCCTGCTCCTGAAGGGTCACCACCCACATGTCGACTTTGTTCTCCCGCATCACCTCGGGCAGGACGTAGTTGAACTTGTCAGATCGGATCTGGCAGCCCATCTGGAACCGTCGGAACGCTTCGCGCCGGGAGGGCGGCTCCGCGAAGCCGGACGGCACGGCGGCGCCCAGGAGAAAAAGCAGGACGGACAGCTTCAGCGATCGCATGGGACTTCCTCTTTTCCTGGGGAACGGCGTGTTCAAACCACCCGGACTTCGAGGTCGTAGCTGTGGGCTTTCGTGACCTCGCAGGTCACGAACTCGCCCCGGCCCGGTGGCGTCTCGCCGGGATCGGAAATCAACACCGAACCGTCGATCTCCGGCGCCTGCGAGGCCAGCCGGCCGACCAGCAGCAGATCGGTATCGGGATGAGGACCCTCCACCAGGACCTCCATCCGCTGCCCTACCCGCGCCTTGTTCCGCCGCAGCGAGATCTTCTTCTGGATGCGCATGAGCTCGCTCTGCCGGGCCTTCTTCACCCTGGCCGGAACCCGCCCGGCAAGATCGAAGGCGGCGGTTCCCTCTTCGTCCGAGTAGGTGAAGACGCCCAGGTGGTCGAACTCGGCTTGTTCCACGAACCTTGTCAGCTGCTTGAAATCACCCTCGGTCTCGCCGGGAAAGCCAACGATGAAGGTGGTCCGGAAGGCCACGCCCGGAACCCGCTCGCGGACCCGCTCGACCATTCCGAGCAGGTTCCCCTTACCCGTGGGCCTCTTCATACGCTTCAATACCGCTTCACTGGCGTGCTGCAAAGGCATGTCGACGTACTTGACCACGCGTTCCTCAGACGCGATGGCGTCGAGGATCTCGTCGGTGACGGTCGAGGGATACGCGTACATCACCCGGATCCAGCGCAGGCCCTCGACTCGGCCGAGGCGCCGTAAAAGCGGGGCCAAGGCGCCACGCTGTCCCAGGTCGAGACCGTATCGGGTCGAGTCCTGCGCCACCAGGACAATCTCCCTGACCCCCGCCGCGGCCAGGCGTCGCACTTCGTTCTCGATGTCTTCAGGTCGCCGGGAACGGTGCAGCCCACGCAGAGTCGGAATGATGCAGAACGTGCAGGTGTAGTCGCAGCCTTCGGAGATCTTGACGAAGGCGGTGTGGGAAGCGGTCGACTGCAACCGTGGAGAATCCGCGTCATAAATCCATTCGGGTCGCTTCGCGGTGCGATCGACCATGGTGGCCCGCCCTTCCACCGCGGCCACGATCTCGGGAATCTGGCCGGTTCCGAGGGTGGCGTCGATCTCCGGGATCTCGCGACGCAGGTCGGCATCGTGCCGTTCGGCCAGGCAACCGGTGACGATGAGACGACGTGGGTAGCCGTCCGGGGCGTGGGTCTTGAGCCTCGCCATCTCGAGCACGGTGTCGATCGACTCCTGCTTGGCCCGGTCGATGAACGCGCAGGTATTGACCACGATCACGTCCGCCGACGCGACATCGGTGGCGATCTGGTGGCCACGGCGCTTCAACGATCCGAGCATCACCTCGGAATCCACCAGGTTCTTCGGGCAGCCGAGGCTGATCAGCCCTACCCGTTTCGGCTCGATCGGCGCCACGAACGGCGAGGCCAGAGAAATGGGCTGCCAGTCAGGGGGAGAAGAGTTATGGCTCGGCAACACGAGCCAGTCTACCAAGCCCGTCCGGGCGCCGCTCTTCCGCGATTCCGGGCCCATGGAGGCTGGGGGTTCTCTCCATCTCGATTTTGAACACCCCACAAGAGGCCTTAACGTGGCCTGGCGTTTAACTCTCAGCGGGCGCGGAAGTAGGCTCAACCCCCACCATTCCATCGGAAGCAACCTGCCAATGCCAAAAAAGACTGTGCTCGTCGTCGACGACTCCCCCACCGCGCTCATGATGAACACCATGCTGCTGGGTCGACAGCCGTACCACGTCGTCTCGGCCAAGGACGGACAGGAGGCGGTCGACAAGGCCGTCGCATCCCCTCCGGATCTGGTGGTCATGGACGTCATGATGCCCCGGATGAACGGCATCGAGGCGTGCCGGGCCCTGCGGCAGAACGAGGTCACGCGCCTGATCCCGGTCATCCTCATCACCACCCGGGGCGAGGAAGAGTACATCGCTCAGGGCTTCGCCGCCGGCTGCAACGACTACGTCACCAAGCCCGTGAACGCGACGGAGCTGGTGGCCAAGGTTCGCGCCCTCCTGGGAGATGACTGATCGATGACACGCATCAACAAGAGCGCCTTCGTTCAGAAACTGACCGCGTCCGCCCACCAGCACGCCGAGGAGCTCTTCGAGCAGAACGAGCGGCTCAAGTCCCTGGTGGCGTCACTCGAAGAGAAGCACACCAGGATTTCCGAAGAACTCTCGAGCCTGCGCGAGGATCGCGACGCTCATCGAGCCGAGCGAGTGAAGCTCAAACACGTTCTGGATGAGGCGCTGGCCCAGAACCGCCGGGATATCGAGCGGTCCGCCCTGGTGGAGCAGCAGTGCACGAGTCTGGCCAATCTCTACGTCGCCACCTTCAAGCTTCACGGTTCGCTCGAGCGCCCCGAGGTGCTGGCCGCCATCACGGAAATTCTGGTGAACCTCGTGGGCTGCGAGAACTTCGGGATCTTCGAGCGGTTGAGTGGCGACCTGAAGCTCATTGGAGAATTTCCGTCGCACCCGTGTCCGATCAAGGAGCTCCCGGCGGGGTCCGGTTTCGTGGCCGATATCTTCGAGGCCAGCGGCCCATGGATCGCGGGCCGGGACCCCCTGCCCGCGTCTCCGGTGCCGGACAATGTCACCGCAGTGATTCCCCTGCGCCTGGGATCCGATCTCAGCGGCGCCGTAGTCCTGTTCTCCCTTCTCCCCCAGAAGGGCGGGAGCTTCGGCGACGTGGACCTCGAACTCATGGACCTTTTGACCACCCACGCCGCCACCGCTCTGTTCGTCTCTCGAGCCTGAGCGCCCCGGAACCAGCCCTGCCACAACGGAAGCAACGCCCAGCCCAAATGAAGCAGATCTTCCTGCTGCCTGGCCAGTGGGTGGTTCCTCACGAACCGGCGGAACTGACGACCATCCTGGGTCCATGCGTGGCCGTGTGCCTTTTTGACCGGGCTCGCGGGATAGGGGGCATGAACCACTTCCTCCTCGCGGTGGGAGGAGGAAGCGCTCGCGAGCGCAGCCGCTACGGCGACACCTCCTGTGAGGACCTGGTTCAGTGTCTGTTCGCCTCCGGGTCGAGACCCGGCGACCTTGAGGCCCGCATCGTGGGCGGCGCCAATGTGGGCCGACTGATCGGAGCCCAAGGAGACAGTCTGGGCGGGCGCAATGCCGAGATGGCGCGCAGCGTGCTGCGCCGCCACGGCATCGAAGTGGGCTTCGAGGATGTCGGCGGCGCCCACGCGCGGCGGCTTCGCTTCCGCACCGGAACGGGTATCCTCGAGGTCAAGACCATTGAGGGGACTTCGTCCACCACCGCGACCATCGCGGCCGGCCCGGCCGGCGAGGGAGTAGCGTCCGCCCGGTGATCGGCGATCACCCTGAGACGAGTCCCGCGTGAATCATGAACCCCGTGTGAATCATGAACCGTGAATCATGAACGATGACGTCGACTGGGAACGCCTCCGGCAGGTCAACCTGGCGGAGTCCGAGGAGCGCCTGATCAGGATGGAGTCCGCGATCCTCGACCTGGAGCACGATCCAGGGAGCGACTCCCCCATCGAGGCGCTCCAACGCGACGCTCATACCCTGAAGGGCAATGCGGGAATCTTCGGTTTCGACTCGATCACCCACCTCGCCCATGCTTTCGAGGACGCTCTGGCCGTGGTCAAGTCGGGAATCAGGAAGCGCCAGCCCGCCGGGAAGGCGGCAATCGCCGTTCTCCTCAAGGCGGTGGATGCCATCCGGCTGGCCCTGCCGATGGCCCGGGCAGGGGACCAGATGTCTTTGGCCCAGCAACGCCTGGCCCTGGACCTGCGAAGCCTCGGCGCGCCGGCTTCCCGCGAGCCCGGGGACACCCCTCCAAGCGGCGGGAAACGGAAGCGCTCCCGGGGGCGCCGGGCCAGTGACCTGATGCGCGCCACCGGAGGCGACGTCGGCCACGAACCAGAAACCGCCGAGGACGCTCGCGCGGCCCGTCCGACTCTGCGTATCGAGACCTCCCGCGTCGATGCCCTGGTCGAACTGGCGAGCGAGATTTCCGTCTCCCGCGGCCGCCTCGAGAACCTCCTGGCTTCGCCGGGCCTGTCCGACGAGACGCGCGACGCGCTCGAGGAGGCGACGCCTCTGCTGGGCCGGCTCTCCGACCTGGCCCTGGGCATTCGCCTGGTGCCCCTCGGTCCCATTCTGGCTTCCCAGCGAAGAACGGCTCGGGATGTGGCCGAGAGCCTGGGCCGGGAAGTGGTCTTGCACATCTCGGGCGAGGAGGTCGAGGTCGACCTGGCCCTGGTCGATCGTCTCAGCGAGGCTTTGCTGCACCTGGTGCGTAACGCGGTCGCTCACGGGGTCGAGGACCCCGCCACCCGGCGGGCCAAGGGCAAGCCCGCGATCGGACGGATTTCGGTGACCGCCTCTCCCGCCGCCGGTCAGGTTGTGATCGAGGTCGAGGACGATGGCGGCGGTCTGGACCTCGCGGCCATCCGCCAACGCGCCGAGGCCCTGGGTATCAAGACCAGCGACGACGACCGGGAAACCGCCCAACTGGTCTTCGCCACCGGTCTCACCACCGCGGCCGAGCTCTCGCAGATCTCGGGCCGGGGGGTCGGACTCGATTCGGTCAGATCCTCCATCGAGAACCTCGCCGGATCCATCGAGGTCCTCTCGAAGCCGGGGATGGGAACCCTCTTCCGCGTGCGCCTCCCCCTGACTCTCGCCGTCCTGCGGGGCCTGCTGGTGCAAGTGGCCTCTCATCGATACCTGATCCCGATCGACATGGTCCAGCAGTGCCTGGCCACCCCGAAGGATCTCGCCTATCAGACCGACGGCACCGCCCTGCTTCGCCTCCCCTCCGGCATGGTCCCGGTGTTGAGGCTTGGAGAGCAGATTCTCGGCACCGCCGGTTCTCTCGATCGTCACATCGTGGTGGTCGAACACGCCGGGCACCGGCTGGGTCTTATTGTTGACGCCCTGATCGGAGACACCCCGGTCGTGGTCAAATCCATCGGGCGGGCCCTTCGAAGCGCCACCAGCGTTTTCGGTGCCGCCATCCTCGGAGATGGCTGCGTGGGCCTGATCCTCGACATTCCCGACATCATGAAGCGAACCGTGGCGCTGCGCGCGGCGCAGGCGTCCTGATGAGGTTGCAGAGAACGCCCATGACCTTTACCCAATCCCCTCCGCTGGCCCCGAACGCCTCGTCCTCCCGCTCGCAACGGTCGATGCTGCGCTGCCGGATCGGGAAGGGGCAGTACCTGATTCCGCTGACCCAGGTGCTGGAGATCATCCGTCACGTGGCCCTCACTCCCGTCCCTCAAACCGCGCCCTGGGTCAAGGGCGTGATGAATCTGCGTGGCCGAGTGGTTCCGGTGATCGACCTGGCGGTGAAATTCTCCGAACCGGCCATCCTTCCCGATGAGTGGACCTGCATCGTTCTGGTCGAGGCCGACCTCGGCGGCGAAACCAGCACTCTGGGCCTGGTGACCAACCTGGTCAGCGAGATCCATGATCTCGCCCCCGCCGATCTCGAGCCTCCCCCCAGTGTGGGAACACAGATCCGGGTGGAGTTTTTGCAGGGCCTTTTCAAGCTCGATGACGGATTCGCGCTCGCCATCGACCTCGACCGGATCCTCTCCGCGAACGAGCAGGTCGCGGTTCGTGACCTGGCCTCCGGAAATGGTTCCAGGTGAAGCAACGCCCGGCTTCCGCGGTCCCTGAAGCGCGCCCCTAGAACAGGCTCATGGAGCGCACGAGCCCGCCTCCGGTCCCGGATCCGACCGCTCTGCCCGAACTCGGCCCGCGGGAGTTCGCCCGGATACGCCTGTTGATGGAGAGCCACACCGGCGTTCACCTGACCGAGGCCAAAGGGGCGCTGATCATGGCCCGGCTGGGCCGGAGACTGAGGGAATTGCGGCTGCGTTCTTACCGGGATTACGTCGCGCATCTGGACGCGCATCCAAAGGAGGAAATGGCCGAACTGGTCGATCGGCTGCTGACCAACGAAACGAGGCTTTTCCGGGAGGGCTGGCAGTTCGAGTTTCTGGAGCAGACGATCATCCCGCAATGGCGCCGGGAAAAAGGCGACGCCTTGGACCGGGAACGGAAGATCTGGTCCGCGGCCTGCTCGACCGGCGAGGAGCCGGCGAGCCTCGCCGCCGTGCTCGATTCCCGCCTTCCTGCCGCCGAGGGCCACCGCATCAGCATCTTCGCCAGCGATCTTTCCACTCGGGCCCTCGCGACGGCGCGCACTCTCACCTTTCCAGTAGCCCGCGAAAAGGAGATCCCGCCCGCCTACGCCCGGTGCTTCGAAAGCGCGGGCGCAGACCGGATCCGCCTTCGGGCCTCCCCCGCCCGCCTCATCCGTTTCGAGCCAATGAACCTGCTTGCGCCTTCGGCGCCGGCAGCGAGCTTCGACCTCGTGCTTTGCCGCAATGTCCTCATCTACTTCGCCCGGGAGACCAAGCGCCAGGTCATCGATCACATGTGGCGCGCGCTGAAGCCGGGGGGGTTTCTGTTCGTGGGACACGCCGAAAGTCTGGTCGGGGTAATCGAAGGCCAGCGTCCGGTGAAACCCGCGATCTACCGGAAGCCCGAGATGGCAAGGTCATGATCGATGTCCTGGTGGTCGACGACTCCGCCCTGGTTCGCCAGACCCTCAAGGAACTCCTCGAGCGGTCCGGCGAGTTCCAGGTCGCCCTGGCCGCGGACCCCTTCATCGCGTCACGGCGCATCGCCATCCGCCGACCGCAGGTGATCGTTCTCGACATCGAAATGCCGGGGATGGACGGTCTGACCTTTCTCACCCGGCTCATGGCCACCGATCCGATTCCGGTGGTGATCTGCTCGGCCCGGGCGGGCGAGGACGCGGCGGTGGCGATCGAGGCCCTGGCGCGCGGGGCCATCGACGTCCTCCCCAAACCCCGCCTCGGGGTCAAGGACTTCTTGAGCGATACCGCGACCCTTCTCGTGGATACGGTTCGCGCCGCCGCGATGTCGAAGCGCGGACCCTTCCCCCTGAGAACCCCGCGCCTGCCGCCACCCCAGATTCCGAAAGGCATCGCCGCCTCGTGGGTGGTGGCCATCGGCGCTTCGACCGGCGGCACCGAGGCCCTGGCCCTTCTCCTCGGAGCCATGCCGCGCGATTCCCCGGCGGTGCTTGTAGTTCAGCATATGCCCGGAGGATTCACCAAGGCCTTCGCGGGACGTCTGAACGGCCTCTCGCCCATGCAGGTCAAGGAGGCGGAGGATGGAGACCCGATCCGGCAGGGCGAGGTGTTACTGGCCCCCGGCAACCGGCACATGTCCGTGATCCGGGACGGGGTTCGCTTCGTGGTTCAGATCGACACCGCGCCCCCCGTCAACCGGCACCGCCCGAGCGTCGACGTCCTGTTTCGCTCCGTGGCCGAGGCTTTCGGGCCACGGAGCGTGGGGGCCCTGCTCACCGGAATGGGTCGCGATGGCGCGGCCGGCCTTCTGGAGATGCGAAATCGAGGCGCTCAGACCATCGCTCAGGACGAAGCCTCCTCGGTGGTGTTTGGAATGCCCAAGGAGGCCATCTCGTTGGGAGGTGCCTCCCGTATCGTCCCTCTGCAGAACATTGCGTCCGAAATCCTCGAGATGCTGCCCCGATCCTGAGACCCCGCCCAAGCCGAGGCCGGCTCCTCTCGCACCGGCGAGCACGATCAGTGGTTAGGGGCCGGCCGGCCCCTTGAGCATGTCGATGAAGCCGCGAAGGGTGGCAAGCTTCCTTTCCGAGGTCATGTGCAGGCGCGAGGCAAACACCGCGGTCGCGGCCTGGGCGCCCAGGAGCCGGAAGAGCTCGAAGTCGAGTTCACTGAAGGCGGTCTTCTGCTGGAAGAGCTTGTGGATGCTCAGAAGGCCCACCACCGCCCCGCTGAGGTCGAAGGGGATCACGGCGAGGGGAGCCTCGAACGGAGTCGCGGCCCGCACGCGAGGATCGGTGGCGAAGTGCGGCAGGCCCGACTCCAGACAGGCGCCGATGATGCCCTCGCCCGGGCCCACGCTGCTCGTCAGAGCCTCCTGGCCCTCGGACAGAACCAGTTCCGCACGGCCGGTCTTCTCATCGACGATGAAGACGTGGAACGCCTCCGCCCCCACCAGGTTGGTCGCGATCTCCTGAATCGAGCGGAGGACCGCTGCGGGATCCAGGGAGGCGTGGAGCTGGGAGGCGGCGACGTGCAGGTTGGTGAGGAGGTCCACCTGCTCGGTCAAATCGGCGAAGCGCTGGGTGGACTCCATGAGTTGTTTCCGGATGCCCAGAAGCTCGCCCTGGGCCTGCCCGAAGTTGCGGTCGAGCGCCATGCGCTCTTCTTCGGACCGGAGCAGCCGGGCCTTAACCTCGGCCTCCTCAGCGTTCTGGCCCAGCGATTCGAAGGCGCGCAGACAGGCGCGCAACTGCGCGTTCTCGCGCACGATGTCCTGACGAGGTCCTGAGTCTTGACGAAGAAATCGGACAACTCCCGATAGCGATTGGTTGAGTCAGCCATCGATTACCTCGGAATCGTATCCCTTCTGGTCACGGTGCCGGTTCGAGACATATCCTGGTCCCGGAGTTCCTCCAGTCGCCGGCCGGCTTCCTCGACAAAGGCTTCAAGTGGATCGAGCCGGGTCAAAGCCTCCCCGGAGATCGGGTTATCCACGAAAAGCAGTGCGACCGCATCCCCGTGGGCCCGCAGAGGAATGAGGGCCGCCTCCAGTGAGCGACCCCGGAGGATGGACAGAGCCGACATCTCCTTCCAGAACCCCCCATCGCTCACGAAGCTCTGAGCCGCGCGACCCTGAAGAGCCTCGGCGAAAGGCGAGGTGTAGGCCGAGAGGGTGAGGTCGAACCCCATCGGCCCGAGGGGAAAGCCCACCCCCGAGGCCGGATAAAGGATGTCCTCGCTGCGGATGAGGAGGATGACCCGTTCCACCATACCGCTCGCGACCCGGAGGAGCAGATCGCGAATGCCGACACTCTCCGCGATGCAACCGAGCAGGTCGAGACCGTCGATGAGACCAATCGGGGCGGCGGAGGCCACTGAGCCATGCGGGCGGCCATCTGTGACCTGCCTGAGAACCCTGACGAGCTTGGTCGAGAAGGCGTCAAGATGACGTTCGAAGAGGTCCTTGTTGAGACGGCCCAGAGTGGGCCGGAACACCACCCGCCGGGCGCCGGCCTGACGCCCCTTCCGGACGATGCTCGGGTCCGGGTCCGGGGTCACGAGCACCACTCGGGGAGCGTTGGCGAAGCCCCGCAGGCGCATGGTCAGTTCCAGGCCCCCCGAAAGCTCCCCGCCGGTGGGGTCGGGAATCGACAGATCCACCACGGCCAGAAACATGGACCCGGCCCGACCCATCTGCTGCGCCAGTTGAAGGGCCGACTCCAGCGTGGCCGCTCCGACCACGTCCTCGTAACCGCCCTCCACCAGCCGCTTCATGAGAAAGGAGCGGACATCGGGCTCGTCGTCCACGACCAGCACGGAGGGCCGAACCTCCGTGCCCCTGGCCACCGGCGGGATGGGCGTCTCGATGGCCGGGGCGGCCTCGGGCGCCCCCAAAGCGGTGGCGGCGTCGCGCCGGCTCTCGTCCAGCTCCCGGGCCAGATCCAGCAGAAGCTCCTGGGCGTCCACGCCCACCGTGAGGGTCTCCCGCTCCAGCGAGTAGCCCTCGATCTGCTTGGGAACTTCGTTCGAAAGCACGAACCCGAAATTGCCGTCGCGAAGCCGCGACAGGGCTCCGAGGTCGGCGGCGATTCCGGCGGTGAGACGCTTTTCCCACTCCGCCGGGGCCAGCGCGGTCCGGGGAACTCGCTCGGACGATCCGGGCGAGAAGCAGGCGACCACCCGCCCGTTTCGAAACACGATGGCGCCAACGCCCACTTCGGTCTCGACCCGGATATACCCGGTTCGCTGGGTGAAGGCCACGATCTGGACTATGTCCAGAAGAGGCAGGTCTTCGATGCGGCCGGACAGACTCAAGGACTCAGCCCCGCGCTCGGCCGGACGGGCGCACGATCAGCGGAGAGGCAGGCGCGCGCCGCATCGGCACAAGCTGCTCCGGTTCGCCCGCTTCTTTCACCGCTTCGGTTTTTCGATGGTCAGTGCGCCTTGTCCGGAGTATCAATGGCGTTGCCCCACTCCCTCAGCCGCTCGCGGTCGGAGGCGGCGTAGAGCTCGTCCGACATATCCGCCACCTGATCGGCCACTCCGCCCACGACCTCGAACTCCTCCGCCTGCTGCGAGAGGAGCCCTAGGTGGTGGGCCACGGCGTCGAGTTTGGGAACAGTCCGATCAATCGCCGTAAGCAAGCCTTCGACGAGTTGCACCAGCGCCGAGCGCGAAAGACCGTCATGCCAGGTCGGTTCCATGGCCGCAGTATATGGTCACAGGGTCGACCGGAGGGTTCGAGGTACCATTCGGCCCGCCCGCTTCGTGTGGAGTCTGGAGCCATCATGAAACCCTGGATGAAGTTTGCTATCGGATGCCTGGCCCTGTCGATCATCGCGGTCTTCCTTTTCGTGGCCGGAGTGGTCGGACTCGGCTACTGGGCCAAGGGCAAGATGGAGGAGGTCACCGGGGGCGGCCCCGCGGTGGAGGAGGCTCGGAAGGCCGCGAATGCCGTGCCCTTCGTTCGCCCCCCCGACCACGTGGTCGCGGAGGACCGTCTGGTTCGATTCATCGAGATCCGGGCCAGCGTTTTTTCGGTCTACGAGCGATACCGGGGGGAGATCGAATCCCGGATGGCCAGGGTCAAGGAGGGCAAGCCGGTTGATTTCAGCGACATCTCCACCGGCCTCACCCTCATGGGCGAGATCCGGCGGGCCGAAACCCTGGCCCTGGGCAGGCACGGGATGTCGGAACGGGAGTACGAGTTCATCACCGCCGAGGTCTACAAATCGATGGCGAAGGGCTTCGGAGAAGAGGGGAAGATGGCGATCGAGAGCGCGGCCATCGCGGGCCAGGCTGCGGCCGAGGCCATGAAGGGAATGAAAGGCAACGGGGTCGAGACCCTGCCCAAGGAGGCCCGGGAGGCGCTCGCTCAGGCGGGCGTCGACCTGGCCGCGAGCTCTCGCGAGGTTTCGAAGGGCCTGGCCGAGATGCGCACCGCCCCCGAAAACGAGGTTCTCTTCGGGAAATACGAGGCCGAGCTCAAGAAGTACGCCATGCCCGGCCTCCGCGTGCTCTTCGACCCGGGTGCTGAAGAGCTGGACGAAAGCAAGGGCGGTCGCCGGCCCTGAGTTCGAGCCCCCGGCTAGAACGCCTCCAGCATCGCCGCCACCAGGCTTCGCGCGAAGGCCAGGGCCAGACGGTCGACGCTTTGATCTTCGCGGTCGAAGAACGTGGACGGGTCCGAGCCAAGATCGTATTCATCGCGATAGACGAAAGCGTCGTTCTGCCATATCGCCTGGGTTTCGCCGGGCTTCGAAAACCGGACTCGGGCGGTCAGGGTGATCGAGTACCGGCTGGCCGTGGTCGAGTCCGCGCCGCCGGAAAATCCGACCGGTTGAACCTGGTAGGAGACGATTTCGCCATCGACGATCGCGTCCACACCTTCGATGGTCTGGACGACGTCGACCTTCCCCCGCTTCAGGAGTTCCTCGATGACCTTCTCCGTGATCTTCCGATCGAGGCTGGTCCGGCCGGTGGCATCACGAAACAGCGGAACGGCGATCTTCTTGAGCGACGGATCCAGGCCGCCGCCTCGCCCCACCAGGCCGTACCCGCAGCTGCTCAGGTTGAGGAGAGCCAGGGAAGCGAGAACCAGGCCAGACCTCGGGCGCGGGGCTTTAGAGCCGGGCATCACTTCACCACCAGATTGACGAGTCGCCCGGGGACGATGATGGCTTTGACCAGCGTCTTTCCCTCGACCTGCGCCTTCACCCCGGGTTCGGCGAGGGCCAGGGCCTTGTGCGCGGCCTCGTCGGCCAAAGCCGGCACCATCACCCGGCCGCGTATCCGGCCGTTGACCTGGACCGCCACTTCATTGGCGTCTTCGCGCATGGCCGCTTGGTCGGCCTCCGGCCAGGCTTCGTCGACCAGGCTCTTCGGGTGCCCCAGATCCGACCACATCTGCTCGCAGGCGTGCGGCGCGAACGGACTCAGCAGCAGAACGAGGGTATCGAGGGCCTCGCCGAGGGCGGCCTCGTCGGAGTCGCCGGTGAGCCCCTCCTCCAGCCGGTAGATGTCATTGGTCAGCTCCATCAGGGCCGCCACCGCGGTATTCAGATGGATGCGTTCGTCGATGTCCGCAGTGACCCGGGCGATGGTCTGATGAACCCTCCGGCGCAGGGCCGCTCCGTTCTCGGAAAGACTCGCGAAGTCACGACCCCTGGAGGCGGTTCCCGCGCGCTTGTGAACCACCCGCCACACCCGCAGCAGGAACCGATGCGGACCCTCGATTCCGGTCTCGCTCCACTCCATCGAGAGCTCAGGCGGGGCGGCGAAGAGGATATACAGGCGGAGGGTGTCGGCGCCGTAGCGCTTGATCACGTCGTCGGGGGCAATGGTATTGCCCTTCGACTTCGACATGACCTCGCCGTCCTTGTGCACCATGCCCTGGGGAAACAACCGCGCCGCTGGCTCGGACCAGTCAATGAGCCCCAGGTCCCTCATGACCTTCGTCCAAAAACGCGAGTACACGAGGTGGAGGATGGCATGTTCGATGCCCCCGACGTAGAGGTCGATCGGAAACCAGTACCTGACCGCCGCCTTGTCGAACGGCGCGTCCTCGGTCGTCGGAGAACAGTAGCGGTAGAAGTACCAGGATGAATCCACGAAGGTATCCATGGTGTCCGTCTCGCGGCGCGCCGGACCGCCGCATTTCGGACACGTGGCCCTGACGAAGGTCTCCACCTTTTCCAGCGGGTTGCCGCCCTCGCCCGTGAAGGGCGCATCCGGAGGCAGGATGACAGGCAGATCAGCTTCCCTCACGCCCACCACCCCGTCCTTGTCGCAATAGACCACCGGGATGGGCGTGCCCCAATAGCGCTGGCGCGAGATGAGCCAGTCCTTGAGTCGATACGCGGTCTTCACTCCCCCGAAGCCGTGGGCGCTCGCATGCGCAGACATCTTCTCCATCGCGATCTCGGAGGCGAGGCCGTCGAACTCGGCGCTTCCCGTCACCACTCCCGGCCCGGTGTAGGCCTCCGTCATGGTGGCGCCGTCCAGGGCGCCTTCGGGGGATTGAATGACGGGATGAACGCGCAGGCCGTACTTCCGGGCGAACTCGAAGTCGCGCTCGTCGTGCGCGGGCACGGCCATGATCGCGCCCGTTCCATAGCCCATCAGGACGAAGTTGCCCACCCAGATGGGGATCCGCTCGCCGGAGAACGGATTCTTCGCGTAGCGGCCCGTGAACAGGCCCTCCTTCTCGACCTGGCCGGCGAGCCGGGCCCGGCGGTCCTGGCCGCGCAGGCGGGCGAGGGTCAGGGCGCTCTCCTTCGGGGCTCCGTTCATGAGCTGGTCCACCAGGGGATGTTCGGGAGCGAGCAGGCAGAAGGTCGCGCCATAAATGGTGTCGATCCTGGTGGTGAAGATCCGGATCGTCCCTCCGTCCTCGGTGGGAAAGGAAACCTCCGCTCCTTCCGAGCGGCCGACCCAGTTGCGCTGCTGCTGCAGAACACGCTCCGGCCAGGCCGACAGTTCCTCCATGTCGTCGAGCAGAGCATCCTGATAGTCGGTGATCCGCAGGAACCACTGTTCCATGTCCCGGATCTCGATGACGCTCCGGCAGCGCCAGCAGAGTCCGCCCTCGGCCTGTTCGTTGGCGAGGACAGTCAGGCAGGAGGGACACCAGTTGACGGGGGAGTTGGCGCGATAGGCAATGCCCCTCTCCAGCATCTTCAGGAAGAACCACTGGTTCCATCGGTAATAGGAAGCGTCGCAGGTGGCGATTTCGCGACTCCAGGCATAGGAGAAGCCAAGACGCTGAAGCTGCGCTTTCATGCTCGCGATGTTGCTGCGGGTCCAGCCCTCGGGATGCGTGCCGTGCTTGATGGCGGCGTTTTCCGCGGGCAATCCCAGGGCGTCCCAGCCGATCGGATGGAGGACGTTGAAACCGCGCATGCGTTTGAAGCGGGTAACCACGTCGGTGATGCAGTAGTTCCTCACGTGCCCCACGTGTATGTCGCCCGAGGGGTACGGCAGCATCTCCAGGCAGTAGAACTTGGGTCGGGTGGGGTCCTCCGACACCTCGAACGTGCCCTCGGCTCGCCACCGCTCCTGGCATCGTCGCTCTATTTCCTCGAATTCGTACGACTTGATCTCGTTGATCAACTTGATTCCTCAAAAAGCGGTGGGGCTGAAAACGAACCCGGCCGCGGAGTTTATAGGGTCATCCGTGGAGGACGGTGGGACTGAACCCCGCTTGGGTTGTACAATCCCCGGTTCCGACACCCGGATTTCGACAGGATCGTGAGTGCGCGCCCGCCCTTCGGCTGGAGCCGCGACGAGCGGGACCGGGAGTCATCAGGAGAAAGAGAACCGACCGCCATGAAGCCCGATATCCATCCGAAGTACACCGAGACCCCTGTCCACTGCGCCTGCGGTGCCAACTGGACCACCCGGTCCACCAAGTCCGAGATCCGGGTCGAAATCTGTTCGACCTGCCACCCGTTCTTCACCGGCAAACAGCGTCTGGTCGATTCCGCGGGCCGCATCGAGCGCTTCACCAAGAAGTTCGCGAAGCGGGCCGGCGCGAGCGCCTGAAGCCGGAGACCCGTGGAGGCGCCCGCTCGGGGCGTCTCCCCGATTCCGCTGACCACCTGACCGGACCCTTCGCCTCCAGACCATGGACGCCATCACCTTCGAGAAGCTCAAGGAGATCGAGAGTCGCCATCGCGACCTCGAGGCGGAGATGCTTCGCCTCGCCTCCTCGAGCGGTGCGGTCTCCAGCATCACCCGAACCGCGAAGGAGGCATCCGACATCGCTCCCGTGGTCGAGATGTTCGCGGAGTACAAGCGGCTCCTCGCCGAAGTGGCGAGCGTCGAGGAGATGGCGAAAGCCGAGACCGATGCCGAGCTCCGGACCATGGCCCTCGAGGAGCTCAAGGAACTGCAGCGCAAGCGCGACGAGACCGATGCCGCCATCGGCCCGCTCCTCATTCCCAAGGATCCAAACGACGAAAAGAACGTGATCCTTGAGATCCGGGCCGGCACCGGCGGCGACGAAGCCGCGCTCTTCGCCCAGGAAGTGTTCCGCATGTATCAGCGATTCGCGGAACGCCAGAAGTGGAAGGTCGATATCGTGTCCATGTCCCGTTCCGGCGCGGGCGGGGTCAAGGAAGTGATCGCCATGATCGAGGGCGACAAGGTGTACTCGAAGCTGCGCTTTGAGAGCGGCGTCCATCGGGTTCAGCGCGTTCCCGCCACCGAGGCCCAGGGGCGCATCCACACCTCCACCATCACCGTCGCGGTCCTGCCGGAGGCGGAGGAGGTCGACGTCCGGATCGAGGCCAAGGACATCCGCATCGACACCTTCTGCTCGTCCGGGCCCGGCGGGCAGAGCGTCAACACCACCTACTCCGCGGTCCGCATCACCCACCTTCCCACCAACACCGTGGTCTCGTGCCAGGACGAGAAGAGCCAGATCAAGAATCGAGAGAAGGCCATGAAGGTCCTCAGGTCCCGTCTGTATGAGGTGGCCCAGGCCGAGCAGAACAAGGAGATCGCGGCCGATCGGCGCTCCCAGGTCGGCACCGGCGACCGGTCGGAGAAGATCCGGACCTACAACTTCCCCCAGTCGAGGCTCACCGATCATCGCATCGGACTCACTCTGCACACCCTCCAGACCGCGATGGACGGAGAACTCGACGCCTTGATCTCGCAACTCGTCGCCACCCACCAGGCCGAACGCGTCCAATCCGCGAACTGAGGCGAGGCCGAGGGTCCGTGACGCCTCTCCGGATCGCCCAGCTCATCGCGGCGGCGGCGGCGCGCTTCCCGCCGGCATCTAACCCGGCCCTCGATGCCGAGACCCTGTTTCGCGGGATCTCCGGATTGAGCCGGGCGGAGCTGCTGGCGAACGGGAAGGAACTGCCCTCGCCCGGCGACGCCACTCGTTTCGAGGCCGCGGTTCAGCGTCGTGAACGATTCGAACCGATCCAGTACATCCTGGGCGTGGCGGCCTTCTGGCGCGACGACTTCGTGGTCAATTCCTCGGTACTCATCCCCCGGCCCGAGACCGAGATCCTGGTGGCGGCGGTGGTGAAGGGCCTGAGCCCGGTCCCGACACCCGGCCTCCTTGATCTCGGAACCGGCTCCGGCTGCATCGCCCTCTCCCTCCTGCGCGACCTTCCGGGGGCCCGGGCCCTGGCCGTCGATCTCTCGGAGGCTGCCCTGAAAGTCGCCTTCGAGAACGCCCGCCGGCTGGGTCTCGCGCAGCGGATCGATCTGCGAGTTTCGCGCTGGTTCGATGCCGTGGAGGCCGCGACGCGGTTCGACGCCATCGTAAGCAACCCACCCTACGTCGCCCGAACCGACGAGGCCGGCCTCCCGCGCGAGGTGCGCGACTTCGAGCCGCATCTGGCCCTGTTCGCGGATCCCTCAGACGATCTTTCCTCCTTTCGGACGATCGTGGCGGGCGCCCTCCAGCGCCTGAAACCGTCGGGCCTCCTGGCCGTCGAGGTCGGCCGGGGCCAGGCCGACCGGGTGGCCGGCTTGTTCGAGGCCGCCGGCTTGAAGACGGTTGAAATCATGAACGACCTGGCCCGAATCCCGCGGGTGGTTCTCGGCCGCCGTTCCTGATGGACGTCGCTCGGCTTCGCCGCTCCCTGCTGCGCTGGTTCTCGAAAGCCAAGCGCCCGCTTCCGTGGCGTCGGACGAAGGACGCGTATGCGATCTGGGTCTCGGAGGTGATGCTGCAGCAAACCACCGTCGCCACCGTCATCCCCTACTACGCGCGCTTCATGGCTCGATTCCCCACGGTCCAAGCGCTCGCGGCCGCGGACGAAGACGCCGTCCTCTCCGTGTGGTCGGGCCTGGGCTACTACTCGCGGGCCAGAAATCTAAGGCTGGGGGCGCAGTTCGTGACCCGGAGCCGGGGCGGTCTGTTCCCACGAGACATCGCAAACGCGATGGGGATCAAAGGCGTGGGCCGGTACATCGCGAGCGCAGTGACGTCGATCGCCTACGGGACCCGCGCCGCCGCGGTCGACGGCAACGTCCGCCGCGTCCTGTCGAGGCTCCATGCCGTGGGTCAACTCGCCCCGTCCCGGGCCCAAGGACTGGCCACGGACCTCCTCTCCTCACGCGCGCCCGGCCCCTGGAACGAGGCCATGATGGAACTCGGCGCCACGGTCTGCCTGCCGAGAAAACCGGGCTGCGAGCGGTGCCCGGTCTCGGCGGACTGCAAGGGCCGCTCTCGCCCGGAGCACTGGAGCGCGGGCAGGCCGCGGCGGCCAGGCGTCGACACCCCGGTCGAAATGGCGCTGGTGGAGCGGCGGGGAAAGATTCTCCTCGTCCGCAACCCGGAGGGCGGTCTTCTGGGCGGGCTTTATGAACTTCCCCATGCCGGCCTGCCCCGCCGCGAGGCCCCGCCCCAGACCCTTGGCGACCGTTACCGCGGAACGCTGCGTATCGAGCCCGTGGCCCTGGCCAGGGTTCGGCACGCCGTCACCCATCACCGGATCGAAGCCACGATCTTCAGGGGAGTCTTGTTGAAGCGGCCCAAGGGCGAGGCCTCGTTTCACTCGCGAGAGGATCTGACCCGGCTTCCGCTCGGCGGCCTGTCCCGAAAGGCCATCCGGGCGGCGGATATCGTTTCCGGCTAGAACCGATCGGGGCGCGCGGCGAGAAGAAAGGAGGCCTTGGTGTCGAAATACTGAGCGACCGCACGCACGTCCGCGGCGCTGAAGTCGGGGCCGGCCTCCGCCAGGTTGTCGCCTTTCTTGCTGACCTGGGCCACGCCTACGATCTGTCCACCGGCAACGATGGGCACGGTCACCATCTTCATGATGGGGCGCACCTTGTCCGTTACCTTGACGCTCTCGAAAAAAGCTACGTGCCGGGCCAGGGGCACATTGTTGTTGGCTTCGCCGACTTTTCGGGTGAAGACACTCACCGCGATCGCGTCCCGTTTCGTGGTGGGAATGGTGCCCAGATCGCACAGCTTCCGAGGGGCCACGAATCGGAGGTATTTGCCGTCGGTGCCGACCATCAGTATGCCGATCTCGTCCACCTGGCGGCCCAGACTTTCCGCCGCCCCCCGCGCCACCAGATCGGCCAGATCCAGGAAGAAGTCCTTTGGATCCCGCCCTCCGTCGCGGGTTGCGAGCATGATCGCGAGGCGCTCGTCGATGTCGTTAATGGATGGCGTCATGGTTCACGATTGGGCGGCGGATGGAAGCCCAAAAAGCATAGCACCTCGGTTCCACCAGATCGCCATCGCCGCCTCGTTTCGCCATCGGCGCGTGCGGATCGGCGAGCCTTTCGGGGCACGGTCCGGTGCTTGGGCGCTCCGTGCCGGACTCCTGACTCTTGGCGCTCCACCTTCTGGCGTGCCTGGCGCGCGGCCGGGACGGCCCGGGTTCGGTCCGGCCCAGGCGCATTCGCATCCTCAGTCCTCCGCGGTCAGGGGCTGCTCCCGGGGCGGCATTCCGGTGCGCAGTCGTCTCGACAGGTCGACCAGCCGGCGCTCGAAATCGAAGCGATAGAAGTCATAACGAACTCGGAGCCGCGCGAGCCAGTGCGCCACCCGCTTACCCGGCCCGCCTTCCGCGGGCTCGAATGCATAGCGCAAGTAGAAATTGTAACGAGGCACGAATTTGCGGACGGGTTCGGATATCCATGACCCGATCGTGTGATCCAGGTCCACCTTGTCCCAGTCCTCCAGACGCCGCGGAGCTTCGAAGCCTGACCCCGGGGGCTGGGCGCCCGGGTAGGGCAAATAGAAATAGATGGGCGTCTCGAAACGGCCGCTGATCTTCCTCAAGGCCTTGACTGTGCGGTAGGTTTCCGCCAGGGCCGTGGCCGTCTCCTTCGGACGCCCGGCGATGAACGAAAACCGGGCGCCGATGCCGGCCTGCTGCAGCCGCTCTGCACTCTCGATCAAGGCTTCGAGATGGCTCCCCCTCCCGACCGCATCGAGACTGCGCGCCGGCCCGTTCTCGGCGCCCACGTGCACCCGGCGGCAGCCGCTGTGCCGCATCAGCGCCCATTGTCCGGGGGTGAGGCGGCGCAAATGGTCGGGCCGGCCGCGGCCCTTCCATTGAATATCGACCCGGGCCTCGATCAACCCCCGCGCGATCGTCTCCGCGCGATCGAGGTCAGTGAAGAAGTCTTCGTCGCTGAACGAGACCTCGTCCAGTCGATATCGGGCCGCGGCCTGAGCGATCTCCGCCACCACTCGCTCGGCGCGTAGACCGCTCCAGGGCTGCGGGAGGACCACCGGGGGGCCGCCGGATCCGTTTTCGAGGGAGGATTCCCTGGATGAGCAGTAGTCCACGCCGCGCGCGCCTCGCCGGGCAAAGTAGTTCTCCAGGTCGACAAGGCCATGGTTGACCCCTGGAAACAGGTTGAGGTCACGGAGGGCTCGGGGCGGGTTGTTCACCACCGCTCCGTCGCGTTTGAACGATAGCCCGCTGACCTCGCCGACACCCTGCCCGGCCCAAAGCTTCATCACGAGCTCGCGGAATGTCTCCTCTCCCGGGCCCCGCACACACACGTCCACCGCGGCCGAAGCCAGGCACTGTTCGGGCAGGAGCGAGGGGTGCCAGCCGCCCCAGACCACGGGAACGGCCGGGCATCGACGCTTCACCGCCCGACTCGCCCTCAGTGCGTCCAGAATCGGCTTGCCCGTGGGAACGCTCACCCCGAGACACACGGCCTGGTCGGCGAGCTCGGCCAGGGTGGACTCGGGAGTGAGCTCGATCCGGGCGTCGATGATCCGGACATCGAATTCGGGAAGCGTCGACGCCACGTGAAGCAGGGCCAGGGGCAAAAGCCGGCTCTCCTCCCGCGGGTGGTAGAGCAGGACCGTGGGCCGGCTCACGCCACGCCCCAAGGCGGATGCCGCGACGCCAGCTGAAGGCCGCCTGGTCGAGCCCGGGGACCGGCCAGCGGCGTCGCCGAAGCCCTCGCCCTCAGGCCGACCGCCGCCTCGCCGTGATCATCGGAAAGCGGGCTGTCCGCCGGCCGTGGCGGAAGATCTCGATGACATCCCGGCCCATTTCGCGGATTCGACTGGGCCACCCGACCAGCCGTACCTCGAACCCGCTCTTTTCGAGAAGACGGGTCAAGTCGGCTTTGGTGAAGTACCCCGCCGCGGCATCGCGGCCCGGGGCGTAACCGTAACGGCCGAGAAACTCGCGTCGTTTCTTCTTCACCATCGATTCGCCGTCGGCGGATCGGCGGTAGATGGGCGAATCCAGAATCACGATGGAGCCCGAGGGCTTCAGGATCCGGCGGGCTTCCGCGACCACGTTCTGAGGGCAGCGCGCGTAGTGAAGAGCACCGTTGAGAAGGACCACGTCCGCGCACGAGGCGGCGAGGGGCAGAAACTCCATATCCGCCTCGATCCGCTCGATCCCCAGCTCGCGACCGCCTTCCTCGCCCAGCGCGCTCAGGCCATCCAGTGGATCGAGGTTGATGTCGAGCGCGGCCACCAAGTGACCCTGCTCGGCCAGGCGTCGCGCGGCCCAGCAACAGCCGGCGCCGACATCGACGATGGCCTGCGTTCGGGGGCGCTCGCGCGCCAGCCACTCCAGGAAGCGATTGAAGTGCCGCGCCCGCTGTTTCCATATCTTGGCCTGAGCGTGGCCCCGGGGGACGCGGGGAAGTTCCGCTGAGTGCTTGAAGCCTTCGTCCGCCCGAACCCGGCAGTGGAACGCGGTGGCCGCGGCGAGTTCGGCGTGCCGCTCATGACCGAGGAGCCGATGCACACCTGACAGGGTGGCGAAAAACGCCTGATCCCGACTGCACACGAGCCCCCCTCGATATTCGCTCAGCGGCCCCGCGCATTCAGGGCAGCATAGCGACGCGACCCAGTGGTTTTGAACCGGACGAGGCTGGAGTCTTGTTTCTAGATCCATGCGGGCACTTCCCATCCAATTCGCGGTGGAGCATCTTGAAAGACCTGTCGCAGCCGGAGACGTGGCCCACGAGGGCGATCACGCCTCACCCTGGTCGAAGCGTCGACCCCGGTGGTCGGGAGAAGCGGATGGCGGCGACAGCGTCTTTGAGTCATCTTGGCCGTGGCCTCAGAAGAAGGGCCCGAAGGCGATCATGGTTGAAGTTTCAGGGATTCTGACTGCCAGACCCTGACCGAGGGAAATTGGGAAGCACACCTTCGATGAAGTGGCCGGCACCCTTGGAGGGGAAAGAGTGCGAGGCGGCCGCTATCACCCCGGGGCGGAACTTGTGATCCGAGCCCTCGCATCATGCGAGACCCACCGCCTCGGTCCCAAGACGAAGAAGGGCGCCGGCGGTGAGAGCGACGCTACTTCGCGTCGCAGGTGGTGTCACCCATACCCGACCCGCATCGTCTCGTCCCGTCGGAGAAGGTGGAGCAGAAGAAGC
>JAQBHL010000234.1:0-32128 GCA_032127745.1 Acidobacteriota bacterium | reverse complement strand
AACGTGGAATCCAGCTCAATCGCCCGGTTTGCCGCATCGATGGCCTTGCCCAGGTGATCGATACCGTCCTCGTCATTCCAGTCTGTATATATGGCTTCTACCGCGGCCAGCCCTTCCCAGGCCCGGGCAAAGCCAGGGTCCATCTTGATCGCCTGCTCATACAATTCAATGCTTTTATCCAGGCGGTCCCGACGCTGGAACAAGTCCCTGGCCTGCAGGTACAACTGGTAGGCATCCAGGTTCTCGGTGGCCGGCACCACGGTCACCATCCTGGCGACTTTCTCCACTCCCAGCTTGTCTACCAGCGAATCCACGATGGAATTGGCGATCTCGTCCTGGATGGTGAAGATATCCTTCAGCTCCCGATCAAAGTTGGCCGACCACCTCCGAGCGTGCTCTCCCTTTCTCCTCGAGACTCATGGAGAGTGAGGAACATGGCGAGGACGCAGAGCACCGAATCCTCCGATGTCCATGGCCGGGGGTCGGCGTTCAGGAGGAGATATTCGTATGGCCGCGTCCGCAGGGCCAGGAGCCCCGCGTTCACTCCTTCGACATAGGTTTCGGTCAGGGTCCTTTCCTGCGCATCGAAGCGGGCCACCACCTGCCGGGCCACCCCTCGGAATTGATGGACGCGGACGTTTTCGTCCACGCTCACGGTGGCCGCGCCGATGAGCTCGGACAATTCGCCCGCGGCGCGCCGCCGCATCAGGTCCATCTGAAAGAAGCGCTCCTGCCCGTGGAGGAAGCCGGTGGCGCGGGCCACGTCCACCCGGTCGGTTCCCCGGACCGTGGCCACGCCGTTCGAGTCGCGTTCCACGCTCACGCGGCCCTTGAGTCCATCCAGGGAAAGCGTGCCCTCGAGAACCGGCAGCGATCCGCGCAAGAGAAAGGTCAGGGTGAGGCCCCCGAGGACGACGACGCCGAGAATCACAAGCGCGAGGTTTCGCAGGACGCGCCGCCTTCGAAGAGCTCTCATGGTTTCGTTAGTACTCCAGCAGCCGGCGAAGCGTGGGCAACAGGTCGGGTTTGGGCGAAAGCATCTCTTCGAGAGCCTCCGCGAAAGGAATCGGGGTGTCGGAACCGCCCAGGCGGGTGACCGGCGCGTCGAGATCGTTGAAGGCTTCCTCCGAGATCGTGGCCGCGACTTCGCCGCCGAAGCCGCCGCACCGCGGCGCTTCGTGGAGCACGAGGGCCTTGGAGGTGCGGCGCACGGAATCGAGAACCGTCTCCTTGTCCCAGGGCAGGAGGGTGCGCAGGTCGATGACTTCGATTTCGGCGCCGTCCGCAGCCAGCGCGTTCGCCGCATCGAGCGCCCAATGGACGGCGACCCCGTAGGCGACGATGGTGAGGTCCCGGCCCGGCCGGGCAATGCGAGCCTTGCCGATCGGAGTGGTGAAATAGCCCTCCGGAACCATGCCCTTGAGCGACCGGTAGAGCAGCTTGTGTTCCAGGAAGAGGACGGGGTTGGGCTCGGCGAAGGAGGCGAGAAGCAGTCCCTTGGCGTCCTCCGGCGTGGCCGGGGCCACGACCCGCAATCCGGCCACATGCGTGAACCAGGCCTCCACGTTTTGGGAGTGGAACGGCCCGGCCCCGCTGCCCCCGCCGGACGGGGCCCGGATCACGCAGGGGATGCTCGCGCCCCACCGATAGTGTGTCTTGGCCAGGTTGTTGACGATCTGGTTGAAACCGCAGGAGATGAAGTCTCCGAACTGCATTTCCACCATGGGCACCAGGCCGTCGAGAGCCAGGCCCATGGCCGCCCCCAGGGCTCCGGATTCTATGATCGGAGTGTTCCGCACCCGGTCGCGCCCGAACTCCTCGACCAACCCTTTTGTGACCTTGAAGGCGCCGCCGTACTCCGCGATGTCCTGGCCGAGGAGAATGACCCGGGAGTCACGACGCATGGCGATCTGAAGGGC
Organism: Acidobacteriota bacterium; assembly: GCA_032127745.1. Lineage (GTDB taxonomy): Bacteria > Acidobacteriota > Vicinamibacteria > Fen-336 > JAGNNV01 > JAGNNV01. The sequence goes on along the minus strand of JAQBHL010000234.1, from coordinate 30,209 downwards.
CTCGCTGATGGCATCGATGTAACGGATCTCGCGCGTTGTCGCCCCCGCGAGCGGCGCTACTGGCGGAGGAGCGGCCGCGCACACCGCGCTGAGCTCGCGCGCCCGGTTGGAGGACGGCTTCGGGCTCTCGAGGGCCAGGTCGGCCACGCGGTCCACCTCGGCCTTGGAAGATTCGCGCCGTGACTCGATCTCGGAGGCGCTGATGACGCCGTCGGCCTCCAGCATGGCTTCGAACCGGGACAGGGGGTCCTTTCTCGCCCACTCCTGGAGGAGGCCCGGCGGGACGTAGGCGATTCCCGAGGCCTCTTCGTGGCCGCGCATCCGGAAGGTCTCGAACTCGAGGAGGGTGGGGCCTTCGCCCGCGCGAGCCCGGGCCGCGGCCTCACTGGTGGCCCGATAGACGGCGAGGATGTCGTTGCCGTCGATGGTTTCGCCGCGGATGCCGTAGCCGACCGCACGATCGGAAAGGCGCTCACAGGCGTACTGTTCATGGCGGGGCGTCGATAGTCCGTACTGATTGTTCTCGATGACGAAGAGCACGGGGAGCTTCCACACCGCGGCCAGATTCAATGCCTCATGGAAGTCGCCCTCGCTGGTGGCGCCGTCGCCGGTGAACGTCGCCGCCACCCGGTTCGTCTGTTTGATCTGGGAGGCGAGGCCGAGGCCGCAGGCCACGGGAAGCATGGCCCCGAGGTGCGAGATCATGCCCACGATCGATTTTTCGGGTAGTCCGAAATGGAAAGTACGGTCCCGGCCGTCCGTGAAACCTCCACTCCGGCCGAACATCTGCCGGAAAAGTCGCAGCATGTCCACGGACCGGGTCGTGAAGACGCCGAGGTTCCGGTGCATGGGCAGGATCCAGTCGTTCGAGCGGAGCGCGGCCGTCACTCCGACCGCGATCGCCTCCTGACCGATCCCGGAAAACCACTTGGAGAGGCGGCCCTGCCGGAGCAGAACCAGGGCTTTCTCCTCGATGAGCCGGGGAAGAAGGAGGGCCTGGTGCAAGGCCCGCAACTCGAGGTTCGAAAGACCCGGTCCGGGGGCGATCTCGTCCGGGGGGGTCGCGACCGGGCCGGGACCACGCGCATCGACGCTGTCGGAGATGGCCATGTGCGCGCGGAGTTTATCAGCGGGCCGCCTGGCGCCCTTGCCCTCGCGGCGCGCGGCCCGCGGCAACTAAGATCATCCGCGCATGAGCCTGATGCGCGCTGCGGTCTACCGGGGGTCCCCCAGACTCTCGGTGGAGGAGATACCCCGTCCCGAGCCCGCGTCCGGTGAGATGGTGGTCCGGGTGGACGTGTGCGGCGTGTGCGGCACGGACGTCAAGAAGATCGACAAGACCCTGGTCCCGCCGCCGCGCGTCTTCGGACATGAAATCGCGGGGGTGGTGGCCGAAAGGGGCGCCGGGGTCAGCCGATTCAAGGAAGGCGACCGGGTCGTGGTGCATCACCACATCCCCTGCCTCCGGTGCTTCTACTGCGAGCGCAGGCTGTATGCGCAGTGCGCGATCTACAAGCAGAATGGCACCGGCGCGGGCTTCGAGCCGTCGGGCGGCGGTTTCGCCGAGTATTTGAAGGCGGCGCCGCACATCGTGGAGCGCGGCGCCATTCCCATTCCCTCGGGAGTCAAGGCCGAGGTTGCCTGCATGGTCGAGCCGGTCAACACCTGCCTGAAGGCGGTCGACCAGGCCGGGGTCATCGCCGGTGAGACGGTGGTGGTGGTAGGCCAGGGACCGATTGGCTCCATGCTCATGCAACTGGCTCGGGTGCGCGGCGCTCGAGTTCTGGTTTCCGATTTGTCACCCTTCCGGCTGGATCTGGCCCGGAAGCTCGGCGCTATCACCTTCGATCCTTCGAAGGGGGCGCTCGGCGAATGGGTGCGGGCCGAGACCCGCGAGCGGGGCGCCGATGTGGCTCTGCTGGCTGCCACCGGGCAGGCCGCTTTCGACGCCGCGGTGGACGCGACCCGGCCCGGCGGACGGATCGTGCCCTTTTCCGCGACCTCCAAGGGGGAGATGTATCAGGTCGATCTTGGCCTGCTCGCCGCGGCCGAGAAACAGATCGTGAGCGTCTACAGCGCATCGGTCGAGGTTCAGGATGAAGCCGCCGATCTCGTGTTCTCGGGACGGGTGCGCCTTCAGGAACTGCTGACCGACTTCTTCCCCCTGGCCCAGGTGAACGAAGCCATCGATCTCTTCCGCCGGCCGGCGCCCCTCACCCTGAAGGTCGCCATCGACCTGAGGCTCGGATGAAGGCCGCGGTTCTCCACGGTCCGGGTGACGTGCGGTTCGAGGACGTTCCCGACCCGATCCCCGGTCCCGGCGAGGTCGTGGTTCGTACCCTGGCTGCCTTCACCTGCGGCACCGACCGGAAAGTCGTCAAACGCGGCTATCACGACAGAATGCTGCAGCCGCCGTGCCTGTTCGGCCACGAAGGCGCCGGCGAAGTGGCGGCGGTGGGCGCAGGCGTGAGATCGGTCAAGGTCGGGGACAAGGTGGTGGCCGCGAACTCCGCGCCCTGCTCTCAGTGCCGGTCGTGTCTCCGCGGCCGCGAGAGCCTCTGCCCGGATCTGCTCTTCTGGAATGGGGTCTTCGCGGAGGCCTATGTCGTTCCGGCCCGAGTGGTCGAGAAGAACCTCCTTCCCCTCGGCGACGTGGCGCCCGAAGACGCGGCCATGACCGAGCCGGTGGCCTGTTGCGTGAAGGGCGTTCTGGACGCCGGTGTCCGTGAAGGCGATCGCGTGCTGGTCATTGGCGCGGGTGCGATCGGTCTGATGCTCATCCATCTGTGCCGGCTGAAAGGGGCTCACGTCACCGCGGCGGCACGACGCTCCGAGGCGCTGGAGCTCGCCTCCGCCCATGGCGCCCACGATGCCGCGACCATTCTCCCTGCGCCACGAGGCCTCACCCTCGAAGGCGTGGCTGACCCCCTCTTCGATGTCGTCTTCGACGCCGGGGGCGCCGGCGAAACCGTCTCCCTGGCCGTTCGCTCGGCCGCTCGCGGCGGCGTCGTGAACCTCTTCGCCGGATGCCCTTCCAGTACGAAGGTCGAGGTCGACGCGACCCGCCTTCACTACGACGAGATCAGGATCCTCGGCAGTTTTCACCACAACCCGACCGTGTTCCGGGAGGCGTTCCGGCTCATCGCCTCGAAGAGTGTCCGACCCGCGGAGTTCGTGTCGGCCCGGGCAACCCTGAAGGAGCTGCCGGAGAACTTGATCAGTCCCGCCTCCGGGGGGTTGAAGACACTGGTGGTGTTCTAGGGCTCCTTCGCGTAGCGGACGGGCAGCGTGGGTGCGCCTTGGAGGGTGTCGAAGATGGGGTAGCCCCCGGTCTGGCTGGCTCCCACCATCGGTTCCAGTTGCAGGCGCGCGAGGAAGCCTGGAGCGGCGGTCGTGATTGGCTGTCGCTCGCCGTGGCGCAGGGCCCAGTGAGCGACTCGCAGGCGGCTCTCCGACGGCTCGCCCGAGAGGAGTTCCACCACGTCCCATTCACAGACGATGAGGGCATCGCGGTACGGGGAGATCTCGCGCAGGCTGGGCACCCGCGAGCAGACGCGCAACTCGGCTCTCGCGTCCAGGGGTCCGGCCGCCTTCACCGGGCCCATCTTTTCGCTCCGCGGCACCGGCGGCAGATCGCGCCGCCATCGTTCCAGGTCGAGCGATTCCACGTGGACGTCGGGGTAGCGGTCGCTGGCCGGGTGCGAGGTCATGCGCTGGGGCCGGCCCAGCATCTCCATCGATGAAGGATCGAGCGGAGCGACAAAGATGTCGTAGTTCGACTTGAAATGGTCGTGGTCGCCCGCCGAGGCTCCGAAGGCCAGCATGCGGCCGTCCTTGGACAGCATCGGGAAGTAGGCGTAGCGCTGATCGCCGGGAATGCGCGGGTCGAGATGATCCAGCACCGTGCCCGTCCTTCCGGTCGCGAGCTCCACGAAGCGGACCGGCCCTCCGGCCCGCTCCACCCAGAACCCGAAACGCCCGTCGTGGGAAAAGTACGGTTCGCAACCGGGCCACCGTTCGGCCTCATCGATCCGGCGGGTTGCGGCATCGTAAGAGGAGAAGGTGGGCGAGCCGTTCACCGCGTGTTGCAGGGGTGCGTCCATGAGCCAGGCGAGTTTGACCCGGGGCTCATCACTCAATATCGACGAGCGTCCGGTCGTGGTGTCGAGCAGGAAGGTTCGGCCCTGATCACCGATGTAGATCAGTTCCCGATCGTTGCGCCAGACTACGGCGCGATTGCCCCAGCCGTATGGGCGCGCATCCGTGGCCTGGGTGCGTTCTCCGCCCCCGTCGAGTTTCAAAACGCGCAGATCGCCTCCCACCTCGAGCTCCGGATACTCGTCTTTCGGCACCGAACGGCTGAGATAGGCGAGCGAAGAGCCGTCCGGGCTCAGGTGAGCGCAACAGTGCTGGCGTCCCGCCTCGCTCGGGGAGAGCTGGCGTGGCGGCGAGCCTTCCAGGCGACGCGTCCAGATCCGCCAGTCGCCCGAGCGGTTGGATTCCCATACCACGAAGCCCCTGGCCGGCAACGGTTGCTCGGGCCGCCGCGTGGCCGCGGTCTGCGTCGCGCCGAGCGCCGAAGGACCAGGGGCGAGGTTTACGAGCGCCCAGTCTCCGGACGACAACTCCCGCTCCGAGAACTGATAGATGACGAGACGCTTTGAGGCAAGGCGGTCGTCGCCTCGGGCCAGGTCCGCGGCCAATCGCTCGCGCCCGGCCGATGGTCCGCCCGCGTTGATCGCGAGTTTGTCCACCGGCCGGCCCAGGTAGTAGCTCAATTGTTCGGCGAAGCCGGCGCCCTCACCAAAGCCGAGCTCCCCCTGGGAATAGATGTTCGTGAAGCTGTCGCCGAGCAGGAGGACGTCGGCGGCCGGGTCCGCCTGCCACAACTCCCCGTCTTCGCCGGTGACCGGCTGGGTGCGCACCAGCTCGGGCGGGAAGATCTCACGGCCCGCGGGCAGGCGGACCAGGGAGGCCAGGTCGCCGCGGCCCCGGATCCACGCCTCGCGTCTGGTGTAAGCGGCGTGCCGGCCCTCCGGAAGCGGCGCATGGCGGTTGATGAAAGCGGCCAGATCTTCGGCCACGAACTCCATGGCCTGCGGGGTCCAGTGGGTGTCGGTGCGCAGATACTGGGCCCAGGGTTTTTCGATCCTCGCCTGGGCCAGTAAAGCGGCAGGCGCCCGGGCGGGAATCCCCATCGCGGCCAATCGCTCGAGGAAGCGGCCGAGCGACGGGTTCGTGAGGGGCAGGTCGTCGTTCAGTCCGGAGGCGAGTCCCTCGGGGTGCAGGGCCGCCTTGACCGGCGTCGGGACCACGATGAGTCCGATGCCGCGCTCGGCAAGCTGGGCGGCGAAGTCGCCGATCGCGAGCAGCGGGTCCGGCTGAAGGCGCTCCTTCCATGCTGGTCCTCCCGTCTCGTGGCGAGAAAGAACCGAAGGCTCCAGAAAGCCTGGGCCCGAAAGGTAGTCGAGCGTCGGCCGGAAATAGAGCCATCCCCTGCGTCCCTTCACCACCTGGTCGGTGCCCCAGTTCAGGCCGCGGGTCAGAATCCACTGAACCTGCGGCCCCGCCTCTTGGGTCACCACCGACCGCTCTGCGAGCGCGTCCTCGAAGCCGTGGATGGAGGTGAGGATCTGGCGGTTGCCGGCGAGCGGACCCGATTGGATCAGCGCTCGCCACCCGCGCTTCGGAGCCATCGCGATCTCTTTCCATGGTGAGTCGGACCGCAGCGCCCCCTGCCCAAGTTCCACGCTGGTCACGCTGACCAGCAGAACCAGGAACAACGCGGTCGTGGAACAGGCAACCACCGGCCTCACCTCGGTGTGGCCGGCTTCCCGTGCCGCCTGCGCCTCTCGAGGGTCGTGTTCGCGTTCGTGCTCGGCCATGGTCATCAGAAAATGAAATAGATGAACGGGTTGTAACCCTGGCTCGCCATCATCACGAGAGCGAGGACGAGGCAAGAAAGGGCCGCCATCCCGCGGGGCCAGGTCAGGCGCCGAGACCAGTCCCAGGTCTGCGGGCAGGTCCAGACGATGACGGCGGCGAGCCCCAGGCTGACCAAAGCATAGGGCGAGAACATGACCGCGCCCAGCAGGGACGCCTCGGGGCGCTCCTCACGCAGCCCGAGCATGTCGGCCAGGAAGCGGACGGCGGCGGAAAGGTCGGAGGCGCGGAAGAAAACCCAGGTCATCAGCACGCCCCCAAAAGTGAGGGCCACCCGCGCCGGTCGCGGGAGGAACGCGTAGGCGCTCCGCTTGCCGAGCCGCCGCTCCAGGGCGAGCCAGAGGCCGTGCAGACCGCCCCACACCGCGAAATTCCAGGCCGCGCCGTGCCAGAGTCCTCCGAGCAGCATCACCACGGCCAGATTGATGTAAGTGCGCCTCAGACCCTTGCGATTCCCGCCCAGCGGAAGATAGAGGTAGTCGCGCAGCCAGGTGGAGAGAGAGATGTGCCACCGCCGCCAGAAATCGGTGATCGACTCGGCGCGGTACGGGGAATCGAAGTTCTTGGGAAACACGAAGCCGAACATCAGGCCCAGACCGATGGCCATGTCCGAGTAGCCGCTGAAGTCGAAGTAGATCTGGAAAGCGTAGGCGAGCGCGCCGGTCCAGGCTTCCAGGGGATGGCGCGAGGCGGCGTCGAAGGCGGCGTCGGCTACGAACCCGCAGGGGTTGGCGAGCAAGACCTTCTTCGCCATGCCCAGGCTGAAGAACACCACACCGCGCGCGAACTTCTCGAAGGTGTGGGTGCGTTCCTTGAGCTGGTCCTGTAACTCCGAGAAGCGGATGATGGGTCCGGCCACCAGTTGCGGAAACATCGAGACATAACAGGCGAAATCCACGAAGTTCGCGAGCGGCCGGCTCCGGCCCCGGTAGATGTCGATGGTGTAGGACATCGACTGGAAAGTGTAGAAGCTGATCCCGAGGGGCAAGGCGACCCGCAAGCCGAGGTCCGGCCATCCCGGGGAGAAGCCGAGCGCCTCGACTACTCCCGAATAGGCGTCCACGGCGAAGTTGAAGTACTTGAAGAATCCGAGCAGCGACAGATTGCTCACGATGGACAAGGTGACCCAGGCCCGGCGCCGCCGCTGCTCTTGCGCGGGCCCCGGCCGGCCCCGGGCCGCTCCGGCCTCGCCGAGCTTCGCCCCGCACACGTAGTCGATGGTGGTCGACAGCAGCATCAGACCCATGAACGCGGGGTTGGCCCAGCCGTAGAAGGCGTAGCTGCAAACCGTCAGCCCGAGGTGGCGCCCCCGCGCGGGAAGAAGGTAGTAGACGGCCAGCGCGGCCGGCAGGAAATAGTAGAGGAAGAGGTGAGAGCTGAAGACCATCGATTGCCCGGGCCCCGGGCGAAGGGATGGCCCGGGGTCGGCCTAGCCTAAGGGCCGGGGGCGGTTCGACCTGGGCCCGAGGGCGCCGTTGTTCCTCCCTGCCCTGCTTGGTTCAGGGCGCTTAGTTCAAGGCGCCCGGCGTGGCCAGGCCAAAGGGCGCGATCCTGGCCTTGAAGCGGGCGCCGTCGGCCGCAACCATGTTGTAGTGGCCTTCCATCGTGCCGAAGGGAGTCTCCAGAGGACAGAAGCTCGTGTACTCGAACGACTGGCCCGGTTGCAGCACCGGCCTTTCGCCGACCACGCCCGGACCCTCGATGGTCTGGATGTCGCCATCGGCGTCCTTGATGATCCACTTTCGCGACATCAACTGAACCGGCGCCTCCCCGGCGTTCGTGATGGTCACCTTGTAGGCAAAGACGAACCTGTTGGCATGAGGATTACTCCGCTCCTCCAGGTAGCGAACGGCCACCCGCACCCTGACTTCGTTCGTGATCGCCTCGCTCATCGCCTTGACCCCAATCGCTCGGATCCTGCTCTGGCTAAAGCCGGAGGGAATCGAGCTTACGCCCCTGACTCCAGGGGATGGACGAGGATTCCCGACGGGATCTTCGGATGGAAGAAAGTGCTCTTCGGTGGCATGGACTCGGAGGCATCCGCGACCGCGGCGATGTGGCGCAGAGGCGTCGCCCGCATCAGGATCGCGACCGCGTCCCCGTGGGCCTGGAGTCGCTCGTTTGCGTCTTCCAGCGAATGGACGAACTCCACTTTCGGGTCTTCGAGGCCCAGATGTTTGAACCCGGCCTGATGCAGGAAGTACGTATCGAGGTCCTTGAGACACTTGGGCGCTTCCTTGGGGAGGTCGTCCTCCACCCCCGGCACGGATTCGCAGACCAGCGCCCGGCCGTCCGGCCAGCAGATGGCGAAGGCGAAGGGAAGGGTGGACTTCGCGACTTCACGGGCCGCCTGCTCGGGACCGTGCACGGCCTCGATCAGGTAGCGGCCCCCAAGCCGCGTGCGCACCTCCGATGGACCAGGCGCGCCAAAGAGAATCCGGTGGTAGGGGAGGACCAGCAGGCCCGAGTCGTTCGGACAGAAGTAGCCATATGTGAAGGCGCCCTCGGAGCCCACCTCCTTGAGGTACCGCTGGGCGGTCGCATAGCGATGGTGCCCGTCGGCGATGTACGAAGGTCCGCCGCCTGAGACCGCGATCAGACCCTGCACGTCGTCCGGCCTGGTGATCGCCCACATCGTGTGCGCCACCCCATCGTCGTCCAGGTAGGTGGCCAGAACCTCATGACCCTCCCGGGCCTGCCGGGCCGCCTTGGCGAAGGCGCCCTTGTCCTCGAAGAACAGGAAGATCGGCGAGAAGTTCGACCGCGTCGCTTTCAGCACGGAGAAGCGATCCTCCTTGGCCGGCCCGCGGGTCTTCTCGTGGGGACGAATGACCGGCGAGCCTTCGGGTTCCACCTTGAAGCGGGCCAGGATTCCGGTTCGGACGAAAGTGCTGCCCCCCCAGGAGAAGCGCTGCTCCAGAAGGTAGATCGAAGGCTCCGCGTCCGGGACCAGAACTCCTTCGTCACGCCACCGTTGAAACGTCCGGCCGATGCGGTCGTAGCCGGCTTCGGCGTCCGCCGGGTCTTTGAGGATGAGGCGGACGATGTTGTTTTCGTGCCGCCCAAGGAGCCTCTTCCGAAAGTCCTCGGAGATCACGTCGTAGGGCGGGGCGAGGAGGCTTTCGCGAGGCCCGAGAGAGGAGGGGAATCGGAGCGCCCGGAAAGGCCGGATGTCGGTCATGGGAGTGAGGGCTGAGAGCCGCTAGTTCTCGAAGTAGCTGACCTTGGTGCTGCCGAGCTGGATGACGTCGTTGGCCTTCAGTACCGCGCGGTCGATCCGGGACGAATTCAGCAACGTGCCATTGCGGCTTTTCAGATCGAGGATGATGTACCGGTCTCCTTCCCGTTCGACACGGCAGTGGAAGCTCGAAATCCGCGGATCCTTGAGGACTAGGTCATTGCGGGGATGCCGGCCTATCGCGAAAGTGGCGGCGGTCAGAGGAATCTCCTTGGCCTTGTCATCGCCCAGGACGCGAAGAACCCTGACCGGCGGCGCGGGGACGGAGGCCTCGCTCAGCGCTTCAAGCTCGGCCGTCGATTCGGCCGACCCTTGAGCGGGCCCGCCGGCCTTCGTCCTGGCCTCGATCGGCCCTGCCGGGGACCCCGCCGCCGCCCGGGGCCGGGGTTCCTTCGCGGCCCCGGTTCTCGGGGTGACATCGGCATCCGGAGCGGGGGGAGGGGCCGGAGTCGGCGCCAGAGCCGCCCGATCGACTCCGGGCTTGGTCGCTCGCTGCGGCGGCAGGAGGTCGGTGATATGAAGTGCGCACAACACGTGCATGGCGCTCAAGGCATGAAACTCGTCCAGGCCCGATCGTTTCACGAGTTCCTCGATGGTCCTCTCGCCATTGATGAGAACGAGAAGACCCTTCTCGGCGTCGTTGAGGCCGCTGGTGTTCCTGGACACCGTTCGCACCCGAAGGATCCCTTTGCGGGAGACGAACTCCTTCTGTAGAAGTGCCTTCTGGCATTGTCCGCGGAGCGCGTCGACCAGAACGGAGGGGAAGTCGGGGGTGATGATGTGAGCCCAGGGCGGGGGGATCACGCCGTCGTAGACGGTGAAATTGCCGTTCGTCCAGGCTGCCACATCGCGTAATGCGTCGAGCGAGAGCGACCGGAGATCGCTCGCCATCGAGAATTCGGTGGCCATGAGTTCGGCAATGAGGGCCTGGGGAATGCGGCTCGGGCCGGCCTTCTGCCGGAAGAGCGCCGTTTCGATATCGCGCAGCTTCAGAACGCCGCCCGCCGACAGTCTCGCCTCGATCTGGAGCTGCACATTGCTGGATATGCACCACACCGGCTGACCATCGACGAAGAACACGCGCGTTTCCTGGTCCGGCCGCTCGAAGGCGACCATCGATGTCCGCTGAGTCTGGCCCAGGAACAGGAAGATGTCGGCCGCGCCGACGCTCTCTATCCGGCCTTCAATCGTAAACCGCATGGCTCTTGGTTTCGGACTCTATCGCGAGTACGGCCGGGTTTCACTCAGCAGCAGGAACGGATAGCGGGGTGGCGCGCTGGATGAGTCGATGGAAGAACCGGGGCGACCAGGGCGTGGGGGGATAGAAACAGGACATCCTCGCCCCCGCCGAGTCCTCAGCGCTTAACATTCCGGGGTGGCGCGTCCTCAAGCAAACGAACGGCAGTTGAGTCCTGGTCGACCTCGTGGTTCATACGCGTCGGGCGCAGGGCGGTCATGAAAGCGCGCGATGTCCAGTGGGGATTGCTGGGTCTGGTGGCGGTGCTGCTGGTGGCAGCGTGGCCGCCGCAGGGCGACCGGAGTCTGGCCATGAAGTTCGTGAACTGGGCGGTGGACCCCATGGACCTTCTTCCCGTGCTCCCCGACCCTCTGCCCCGGGGGCTGGGTGACGATCCGGAGGCCGTGGAAGCCCACGATGCGGAGGCCCGGTTCTACGATGACTTGTTCCGTCAAGGGGGATGGACGCGCCGGAGGCTCGAGTTGAAGGTCCAAGGCGATCCGTTCAACCCATCGACCACTCGGCAACTGCTCACCGGCGCAGCCGTCCTGGCCGCGCTCTATGCATGGCGTCTCGGCAGTCGTCGGGACTGACCCGAAGCGGCGCGTGAGTGCCACCTTCGGCCGACTCTCCGCCGCCGCCTCTTCCGCACGACGCCTATAATCGCCGCACATGGCCGAGCACGGTTCCAGCCGGAAGGTGGCCAGCAGCCTGGTGGCACTGAGTGCTTCGGCGATCATCGCCGTCTACGCCGCAGGATACGTTCGTACCAAGCCGGCGGCCGATCGGCTCGATCTCGAGGCAGCCGCGCGCAAGCGGAGTGCCCTCCCTCCTCGAGTTGCGCCCGTGCCCGCGGCATCAACGTCCTCGCCGGCCACGCCCGTGGCAACCTTGCCTCCGTCGGCCACTCCCGCGGCGCCCCAGCCCGCGCCGGCCACGCCGGTCGCGCGGGAACCGGAACCGACCCCGGCCAAGCTCGCCGCGCCAGTCCCCTCGAACCCAGAATCCAAGCCGGCGGTGTCGCCAAGCCCGAGCGCCACGCCCCGGCCTTCGCCCCCGAAGGTCGAAGCGCCTAGCCCTGCTCCCGCATCGCCGCGCGAAGCGCCGGCTCAGCCGGCTTCCGCCGAGCCAGCGGCTGCTCCACCCACCCAACCCGCCACCGCTCCGCTTGAGGAGGCTCTGGAGGGGGACGCGGTCGCCCACGTGGCCGCTCGGGCACCCGGCCAGTACAAAGACGGCACCTACACCGGCTGGGGCTCCTGCCGCCACGGGGATCTCCAGGTGGAACTGACGATCCAGGGGGGACGCATCGCGTGGGCGAGCATCGCCAAGTGCTACACGCGCTATCCGTGTTCCTGGATCGACCGGCTGGTGCCCGAGGTGGTGGACAACCAGGGCCCTCCCGTCACCTTCATCTCGGGCGCCAGCGACAGCAGCGATGCCCTGTACTACGCCGTGCTCGAAGCCCTGTCCATGGCGAAGTGAGCGCCGTGGTGTCCGTCCGGGCCGAGCCCGCGATGGGCACGGTGGTCACGATCCACGTCGTCCGCCCCGGCGCAGAGGCCGCGATCGAGCGCGCCTTTGGATGGTTTCATGAGATCGAGGAACGCTGCACCCGGTTCGACGAGAGGAGCGAGCTGATGCAGCTCACTACGAAGATCGGCGTGCCGGTACCGGCGAGCGCGATCCTCTTCGAAGTCGTGCAGTTCGCCTTGAGAGTGGCGGAGGAGAGCGGCGGCGCCTTCGACCCCACCCTGGGCGGGGCGATGCAGGCGGTGGGTTTCAACCGGGAGCATCGCACGGGCCGGATCGTCCAGGCCACGATCGCGCCGGAAGACGGCGTCACCTTCCGCGATGTTCACCTGGACCAAGGTCGCAGGACCATCACTTTGAGCCGCCCCCTGATTCTCGATCTGGGTGCGCTGGCGAAGGGCCTCGCGGTGGACGCGGCCGCACGAGAACTGCAGCCTTTCGCGGATTTCGTGATCGACGCCGGGGGTGATCTGTACTTCGGCGGGCACGACCCCGAGGGCGATACCTGGTCCGCCGGGATCTCTCACCCCCGCATCGAGGGCCGGCTCATCGACGCCCTCCGCGTCTCCGACCAGGCGGTCTGCACTTCGGGCGACTACGAACGGAGAGTCGAAGGCGGAGGCCCGGGACACCACATCCGCGACCCCCGCACCGGAGCGTCGCCCGGAGCTCTGGCCAGCGCCACCGTGGTCGCTCCGACCGCGCTGCTGGCGGATGCGCTCGCGACCGCGGCCCTGGTGCTGGGTCCCGTCGACGGTCTGCAGCTCCTCGACCGCCTCGGGGTGGAGGGGCTGTTGCTAAGCCCGGAACTCGAGCGGTACGAGACCGAAGGACTGCGCCGTGGGTAGATCAGGGTCGATTCGCCGTTTCTTCAAGACGCCGAAGGGCCTTCTCATCGTCATCCTGACCCTGTTCGCCGCGTGGGCTGCTCGGGTCGAAGGCCTGAGCCAGGTGGCGCCCGGACTCCTGAGTGCGGTGATCGTTGCCGGGGTGATGGACGCGATCATCCTTCGCCTGAGAAGGCCGCGCTGGGAATTCCCGGGCGGCGCGGTCCTCTCCGCCCTGATCGTGGCCATGGTCCTGAGCGCCCAGCAGCCCTGGTACGTCGCGACCGTCACTTCGGCGGTTGCCATTCTCAGCAAGTACGTGTTCCGCTCCCGCGCCGGGAATGTGTTCAATCCGGCCGCCCTCGCCATCGTGGCCACCTTCCACCTGTTCGACACGGGCCAGAGCTGGTGGGGCGCGCTGAGTGAGGTCACGCCGTTCGCCCCGCTCGTGCTCGTTCTGGCCGGCGCCTTCATCGCCGACCGGGTGGATCGGATGCCGCTGGTCCTGACCTTTCTCGGCGCCTACTACCTGCTCTTCTCGGCCGCCGCCTTCCTGGGTGATCCGGGGCGGGTCTCGGAGGTGTTCCGGCCCCCGGACCTCGAGGCGGTTCTGTTCTTCGCGCTCTTCATCCTCACCGATCCGCCCACCGCGCCGGTGAAGTATCTGGACCAGATCGTGTGCGCGGTGATCGGGGCGGTGACCGCCTTTGCCGTGTTCGAATGGTCCGGGTCGGTCTACTACCTGCTGGCGGGTGTGCTCGCGGGCAACGTCTGGGAGGCCTGGCGGCGCGCGAGCCGACGGATCGGCTTCACCTTTCCCACCGGCATCGGCGCCTTCCTGCGTGAGATCACGCCGTGGAGAGAAGAGAGGCAAACTCCGGCCCGCGACGCGCCCGCCGGTGCGACTCGAGAACGCCGGTCACCCTTCGATTCGAAGAGTTGACCGGCGTTCACCGGTGAGACCTGGATCCGGGACTACGGAGTGATGGTGATCTTCTCGACCGTCCAGGTCGAGCAGTCGCCCTTGTAGAGCACGGTGGCCGACTCGCAATGCAGTGTGTGGACGAGGCAGCCGGTCTGACCGTGGCCCAGGCCGGTCTGGGCCCAGCCCATGAGCTTGCCTTCCAGGTCGAACTTGTAGATCTTGCCGTTGCCGTCGCCGGTGAACAGGTACTGGGTGGCTCCTGGCGATACGCAGGCGGTCCAGGGCGCGCCCATGCCCTCGATCATCTTGATCGGGTTCAGATTCGAGTCGAACTTCTGGATGCGGCGGTTGCCACGATCGGCCACGTAGACGTTTCCGCTGGCGTCGGCCGCGATCCCGTGCGGAGTGGAGAACTGGTTGGGACCCGAGCCGTGCGTTCCGAGCGCCTTCACCCAGGTGCCGTCCTTCGCGATCTTGACCACGCGGGAATTCCGATAGCCGTCGCTCACGAAGATGTTGTCCTGGGTATCGAAGGCGACGTCGGTCGGCCGTCCGAAGGTGCCCATGTTGCCGACGGGGTAGCGATCTTCGGGGGAGTCCCTCTCGCCGCGCTCCATGTAGTGCTCGATGAAGTCGATGGCTTCGGGCTTGCGTCCGAGGACCATGTTGACGTTCCCGTCGGGGTCGAACTTGACCACCATGTTCGAGCCTTCATCGGTCATCCACACGTTGTCGTACTTGTCCACCCGGACGGTATGCGCGAACGACGCGGCGTAGTTGTCGGCACCCCACTGCTTCACGAAATTGAGATTCTGATCGAATTCGAAGAGCTGCGATGCCGTCGCACCCCGGGCCGGGCCGGCGTTGCCGCTTCGGGTGAAGACGAAGAGGTGACCCTTGGAATTCTTGGCCACGCCCGTGGCCTCGCCGATGGTGTGCCCGGGGATAACGAGGGTCAGGACTTCTTCCTTGACATTCAGCTTCGGGGTGACCTTCTCGAGCGCTTCCTGCTTCTCCTGGGCGGCGGCCGCGGCCTGCTGGGCGGGAGTCTGCGGAGCCGCCGACTGCGCGCCCCCGACCTGCGTGAAAGCGCCGAGGGTCAGCGCGGCGATTCCAAAAACGATCCATGTTCGCTTCATTGTCAGTCTCCTGATTAAGGGAAGGGCGGGCGGGAGGGATCCTAGCCTCGGCGTGCCGGCCTTCCAGGACTAGTAAACGGCTTCCTGGCTGCCCGCATGATACGCCCGCCGAAACCGGCCGGGACCAGACCTTGAAAGTCCGCTATTTCGTGACCCACTTGTCCAGCCGCGAGGCGTACAAGTTGGCCAGATAGAGGGTGTTCTCATCCGGGCAGGCGAGTTCGTGGATGGAGTCAATGGTGCCGGGCATGCGGCCCGGGCGGCCGAAGACACCCAGGATCTTTCCGCTCCGATCCATCTTGTAGACCTTGCCCACGCTGCCCACGAAAAGCTTCTGATCCGGTCCGTTGGTGAGACACAACGACCAGGGCGCGGTTGGCATCTTCCAGACCGCTTTCAGATTCCCCTCGGTGTCGAAGGTCTGGATGCGGCTGTTGCCGCGGTCCGCCACGTAGATGACGTCGTTATCGTCCACCACCAGGCCGTGCGGGGTGTTGAAATCGCCCGGCTGGCCGCCGCGCTCGCCCCAGTCCTTGATGAAGAGCCCTTCTTTGGAGTACTTGACGATACGCGAGTTGCCGTAACCGTCGGCCACGAAGCTGGTGCCATCCTGGCTCCAGCCGATATCCGTCTGCTGATAGAAGTTCCTCTTGTTTGGCACCGCGCGCTCGATCACGTGGGTGGTCCAGGTCCAGGGCTCGGGGTTCGTTCCGAGCGTGCCGATGGTTCGGCCCTCGGAATCGAAGCGGAAGATGATGTTGTCGCCCGCATCCACGTACCAGAGATCGCCCTGCTTGTCGAAGCGCACGGTGTGGGCGCCTTTGAACATCTCGGAGCCCTCGCCCCAGGAGCGCACGAAGGTGCCGTCCGGCTTGAACTCCATCACGGGATGATGGCCGCGGTTGAGAGCCACGATGGTGCCGTTGGGAGCCACCGCGATGCCGCTCACCCGGCCCACGATGTGGTTGGCGGGATAGTGGAAGAAGTTCTCGACCAGTTGGAAGGGCAGCTGCGGTATCTTCGCTGCGTCGCCACCTGCTTCCTGAGCACTCATCACGGCGACGGCGCAGAGTGAAATGGCGGCGGCGCACACCGCGGACGTCACTAAGGATTTCTTCATGGGGGCCTCCACAGGCGTTTGATTTGGAGCGCATGCTAGGCCATGTTCCCAGGGGCGGCAAGGGGACAGGAGCCCACAGCTTCAGATCTCCCATGGTTTGCTGTGGTTTGCCCTTAGAGTCGATGCCCATGGACGCGCTTCGCTACTGGCTGGGCGTTTTCCTGGTCGTCGGACTGCCGCCGGGCCTGGCCTGGTGGTTCCTCGTCCATCCGTTCGTCAGCTTCTGGAGGCGACTTGGAACCAAGGCGACGATGGCCACCATGACGGTCTTCTTCATTGTGAGCGTGTGGAGACTGGTCACGATCCGGGGTGCGCTGATGGGCCGGGACCTGGGCACGAGCCTCACCTTCGTCGCGCTGGGCATCGTGCTCATCTGCGCCGGGGCCACGGTCTCCCGCAAACGTGGGAAATACCTGACCGCGAGCATCCTCGCCGGCGCCCCGGAAGTGCAAACCGACGAAGACAAGCGGGGCAGGCTCCTGGACCAGGGGCCCTACGCGATCATCCGGCACCCTCGATACGTGGAGATCCTGCTGTTCACGCTGGGTTACGCGGCCGTGTCGAACCACACCGGGCCCTGGGTTGTCGCCGCGCTCACCTTCCCCGTCCTCCACCTGGTCGTGCTCCTCGAGGAACGGGAGCTTCGGGACCGGTTCGCAGACGCCTACCGCGAGTACTGCGGGCGGGTTCCGCGGTACATCCCGCACCGGCCATGGTCGGTGACCCCTCCAGCCTCTTCGAGGTAGCGCTTTTTCGCATCCCAAGGCAACGAGGCCCCGGGCTGGCCCTGCCGACCCGCCTTCCCGGTTGGCTTGCTTTCGGCAGCGGCCCGGCCCGCGGTCCCGCCCGATGACGGGCGTGCTATAAGGCGGTGGGCCCATCTTCCATGCTCCGCACTCCAATACTTCGCGGGCCCGGCGCCCTTCGTGGTTCGCTCACCCCCGAAGAGCAGGCGGTAGTCAGCAAGGCCGCGCGCCGCCTGATTCCATTGATGGGCCTCCTGTACGTGGTGTCCTTCCTCGACCGCGTGAACGTGAGCTATGCCGCGCTGACCATGAACGCGGACATCGGGCTCTCGGCGAGTGCCTTCGGGCTCGGCGCCGGCATCTTCTTCATCGGGTACTTCATCTTCGAGGTGCCCAGCAATCTCATTCTTCACCGGGTCGGTGCCAGGATCTGGATCGCGCGCATTCTGGTGACCTGGGGCCTGGTGGCCATGGCCATGGCCGCGGTCCGGGGGCCGACGAGCTTTCTGGTTGGCCGGTTTCTCCTCGGCGTCGCCGAGGCCGGGTTCTTCCCGGGCATGATTTTGTACCTGACCTACTGGTTTCCCGGACCCGAGCGGGGCCGGATCATCGGCGCCTTCATGCTCGCGGTCCCGGTCGCGAGCGCCATCGGCGGTCCTCTCTCCACCACCCTGCTCGGCGTGTCGCTGTTCGGCCTCGCGGGCTGGCAGACGATGTTCATCGTCGAAGGGCTGCCCGCGGTGCTGCTTGGCCTGGTCGTGTTGAGGATGCTGCCCGATCGCCCGTCCTCCGCACCATGGCTCAGCGAGCCCGAAAAGCGCTGCCTCGCGACCCTGGTGGCGCGGGACGAACCGGCCCCGGCCCGGCTGGTGGACGGGCTCGTGAGCGGCCGAGTCTGGCTGTTCTCCGCGATCTACTTCGGTCTGGTCCTCGGACTCTACGGATTCGGATTCTGGGCGCCGCAGATCATCAAGTCGCTGGGCGACCTCACGAATTTTCAGGTCGGGCTGGTCTCCGCCATTCCGTATCTCCTGGCCGCAGCCGCCATGGTGTTATGGGGGCGCCACTCCGACGCCACCGGAGAACGCATGTGGCACGTCTGCGCCCCGGCCTGCATGGGCGCCGCCGGTTTCCTGGCCAGCGCCCTCGTGACCGATCCGTATCTGAGTCTAATCGCCCTCAGCTTCGGCGCCGTCGGCATCTACGCCGCACTCCCGGTCTTCTGGACCCTTCCCACGGTGACGTTGTCGGGAACGGCCGCCGCCTCCGGCATCGCGTTGATCAACTCCATCGGGAACCTGGGCGGTTACCTGGGACCTTACGCCGTCGGCTGGCTGAAGGACTGGACGGGCGGATACGCGGCCGGACTGCTGGTGCTGGCCGGCGCCATGCTGGGAGCGGGCCTTCTGGTTCTCCTCACGCCCAGACGCTGATTCGAAGCATGCACCGGCGGGCCGGGGGCGCGATCCGCAATCAGGTTTGCCGGACCCCGTTGCCAAATGGCATACTGAGTTGCCATTTTCAAACGGAGGAGCGCATGGAGACTCAAACCACGGTGGACCGGTTCGGTCGAGTGGTGATCCCGAAGGGGACACGCGATCACCTGGGGCTCGTGCCCGGCTCGGCCCTGACCGTGACGGATGTGGAGGACGGGGTCCTGTTGACGCCGAGCGCGCCCGCGGCCTCGCTGCGCCTGAAAGGCGGCGTGCTCGTGTTCTCCGGGAATGTCACGGGCGCGGCGGACGCCCCGGTGCGTCGGGATCGTAACGAAAGAATCCGCCGTTTCCTCCCGGGCCGGAAGCGTTGAAGGTTCTCTTCGACACCTCGGTGCTGGTGGCCGGCATCGTGGAGGCGCACCCGCACCACGACCGGTGCCTCCCCTGGCTGCAGAAGGCCCGCGGCTCCACCTTCGAGCCTTTCGTGAGCGCCCACACCCTGGCCGAGCTGTACGCTGTGCTCTCTGCCTACCCAACCAGGCCGCGCCTCTCGCCGGCCATGGCGGCCCGACTCGTCCGGGAGAATGTATCGACGGCGGCCCGGGTGGTCGCCCTGAGCGGAGCCGATTACCTGGCCGCGATCGGCAACGCCGCGGACCTGTCGCTTTCGGGCGGCGTGATCTACGACGCCTTGATCGTGAGGGCCGCCCAGAAGATCGGTGCAGACCGCCTGCTCACCCTCAACCCGCGTGACTTCCTGCGCATCTGGCCGGGCGGCGCGGGAGTTGTCGGCTCACCGTAAGCCGCCGGCGGCAGGGCCGCCCGGGCTGGGCGGCGCAAACGAAGGCCCGGCGCCTAACCTCGCAGGCGCGGAAACAGTCGAACAGCGTTGTCGCGCTCGATGGCCTGAAGATCGGCCTCGCTGAACATCTTCAGATCGGCGATGGCCTTCGCCACCTCCGCGTTCGACCCTCCCGGGGGAAAGTCCGTGCCGAACAGGATCTGCGAGCTCGGCACCAGCTCCTTGAGCGAAGCCACGGCGCCCCGGTTCGCCGCCCCGGCCAGGTCGTAGTGGAACTTCTTCGCTTCTCCCACGAAACCGTCGGGGAGCCGGTCCCGGGCTTCCCGTGATCGGCCCTCGATGCGTCCGGCCAGGAAGGGGACGGTTCCGCCGGCATGCGACCAGATGAAGCGGATGTCGCGAAACCGCGCGGCGTCGCCGCTGAAGGCGACCCCGATGATGGCGCGGGTGGTGTCGGTGGCGTATTCCATGACCGCCGGCGAGACTCCCGCCCCGTAGTCCAGGTTTCGACAGCAATTCGCGGCTGTGGGGTGCACGTGGACCACGGCCTTGCGGCGATTCAGTTCTTCCATGACCGGACGGAAGGCGGGATTACCCAGCCAGATGTCGCCGTAACTGGTGAACAGCCCCACCCCGTCGGCATGCAGGGTGTCATACGCGTAGGCGATCTCCGCGAGGGTCGCATCCACGTCGGGCAGGGGCATGGCCGCGAGCAGTCCGAATCGGGTCGGGTAGTCCTGGACCAGCTTCGCGCCGTAGTCGTTGCACGCGCGGGCCACCCGGCGCGTGGCGTCAGCGTCGCCGAACCAGAGGCCGGGGTTGGTGACCGAGACGAGCGCGGTCGCGGTGCCGCCCTTGTCCATGTCGTCGATCGACTTCGCCGGCGTCCAGGCCGTGTTGGCGGCCTGAAGCAGCGGCCGTCCCCTGACCTCGGCGATCCACGCGGGGGGCGCGAAGTGGTGGTGGACGTCGATCCGGCGACGACCGGCAGCGGCGGTCTGGAGCCGCGGTGCCAAAGGCTCAGTCCGGCCCGCGACCGACGAACCGAGGGTCGCCAGCATCCCGGCGAGCACGGAGCGACGGTCGAGATCGGCCATGGTGCGCGAATCCTACCGGATGGATGCGCCGCCGCTCGCCGGCCGCGGTGCCTGGCCGCATGCCGAGCCTCGGGCCGAAGGGGGATAGGATCCGGGCCTTGAGCATGATCATCGAGACCGGCCCCGAGCTGATGCGCGCCGTGCTGCGAAGCCGGGTCTACGAGGTGGCTCGTCAGACCCCGCTCGAGCGCGCCGAGCGTCTGTCGAAGCGCCTCGGCAACGACGTGTTCCTGAAGCGCGAAGACCTGCAGCCGGTGTTCAGCTTCAAACTCCGCGGAGCCCACAACAAGATCGCGCACCTGAGCGATGAGGAACGCTCGCGCGGCGTGATCGCGGCGAGTGCCGGCAACCACGCCCAGGGCGTCGCCTACTCGGCGCGCCAGCTGGGCCTGAAGGCGCTGATCGTGATGCCCGCGACCACGCCCGAGATCAAAGTCCTGGCCGTGCGTGCCCTCGGCGCGGAAGTCGTGCTCGAAGGCGACTCCTACTCGGACGCGGAGGCGCGCTGCAAGGCCATGGTGAGAGAGACCGGCATGTCGTTCGTGCATCCCTTCGACGACCCGCGGTGATTGCGGGCCAGGGTACGGTGGGCGAGGAGATGATGCGCCAGAGCAACGGGCGGCTCGATGCGGTGTTCGTGCCGGTCGGCGGTGGAGGCCTGGCCGCGGGCATCGCCGGCTACGTGAAGGCTCTTTATCCCGACACCCGGGTGTTCGGGGTCGAGCCGTTCGAGTCGGACGCCATGTACCGCTCGCTGCAGGCCGGCAAGCGTGTGACCCTCGACCACGTGGGGATCTTTTCCGACGGTGTGGCCGTGCGCGAGGTGGGGGAGCTCGCCTTTGCCCACTGCCAGCGATCGCTCGACGGGGTGATCCGGGTGGGCAACGACGCGGTCTGCGCCGCGATCAAAGACGTCTTCGACGACACCCGCAGCGTGATGGAGCCTGCGGGCGCCCTGTCCGTGGCCGGCCTCAAGGCCTGGGTCGAAACCGAAGGGGCCTCCGGCCTGCGACTCGGGGCGGTGCTCTCCGGAGCGAACCTCAACTTCGACCGTCTGCGTTTCATCGCCGAGCGGGCCGAACTGGGCGAGGCGCGGGAGGCGCTGCTGGCCGTGACCATTCCCGAACGGCCGGGCGCTTTTCGAGAGTTCTGCGCCGCGGTGGGCCGGCGCGAAGTGACCGAATTCAACTATCGGCTCGCCCAGCGTAACGAGGCCCACATCTTCGTGGGGTTCAAGACCGCGTCCCGCGCCGACGTCAGTTCGCTAATGGCCATCCTGTCCGGGCACGGCTATGCCTGCGCCGATCTCTCCGACAACGAGATGGCCAAGCTCCACATCCGCCACATGGTGGGCGGCCGGGCCGGCGAGGCGAAGGACGAACGCCTGTTTCGCTTCGAGTTCCCAGAGCGCCCCGGCGCTCTGCTCGAATTCCTCGAGAAGCTGGGCGGCCGCTGGAACATCAGCCTCTTCCACTACCGCAACCATGGCGCGGACTTCGGCCGGGTGCTCGCCGCCTTCGAGGTGCCCGAGAGCGACCTTGATGCCTTCCGCGGTTTCCTCGAAGGGCTGGGCTACTGGTCGCTGGAGGAGTCGGAGAACACGGCCTATCGCCTGTTTCTATCGACGTAACCGCCGCCGGCCGCGGGCGTAGGATGAGCCGGTGACGGAACGGGATCCGAGCCATTTCGCCCTTCGCTCGCGCTCTACCCTCGCGTTCGCAGTCATCATCGCTTCTTCGCTCGCGGCGACGTTGTTGGCGCCCTCGCCCGCCGAGGCGCGGATCACGAGGGTGGAGATCACGACCCGCGAATCGCCGACCTTTGGCGGTTACTCGTGGCCCGGAGTCGGCCCGTACGAAAAGCTGGTCGGAAGAGCCCACGGCGAGGTGGATCCCAGGCAGCCGAGGAACGCGGTGATCGTGGATATCGCCCTCGCGCCCAGGAATGCCCGGGGCAACGTCGAGTACTCGTTCGACTTCTACATCCTGAAGCCGGTCGATCTGCGCCGGGGCGCGCACACGATGATGTACGAGCCTCCCAACCGCGGCCGGAAGACCTGGAACACGTTCGGGCGGGTCCCCGCGGGCAACGATCCGGGCTCCACCATCACCGACCCGGAAGTGCTGGCGAACGCCTTCCTGATGCCGCGCGGCTACACCATCGTCTGGAGCGGTTGGGACCAGGCCGCCGGCGATGACCACGCGAATTTCAACGCCACCATCACCCTCCCGGTGGCCAGGAACCCGGACGGCTCGTCGATCACCGGACCCTCGTACGAATACATCGTATCGTCCGACGCGTCGTATGCAGTGAGCTATCCGGCGGCCACCCTGGACAAGAACGCGGCCCGGCTGACCCACCGCGTCCGCCTGAATGACCCCGCGGCGCTCATCCCGGCGTCCGGCTGGGACTACAACGCCGATGGAACCTCGATCAGTCTGGCCGGTGGGAACTTCGTGGCCAACGACATCTACGAATTCTCGTATGTCGCGAAAGACCCGACGGTGAACGGACTGGGCTTCGCGGCCGTCCGCGACTGGAACGCGTGGCTCCGCTATGAGACCGCCGACGACGAGAAGAACCCCAATCCGCTCGCCGGTGACGTCCAGCGGATCTACACCGAGGTGGTCTCGCAGCCCGGACGCCTGCTCAACGACTTCCGCCACCTCGGCTTCAATCAGGCCGAGAATGGCCGGAAGGTCTTCGACGGAATGATGCAGTGGATTGCCGCCGGCGATGGCCTCAACCTGAACTATCGCTTCTCTCAGCCCGGCCGCACCGAGCGCAACCGTCAACATCATCTCTACGCCGAAGGCGTATTCCCATTCGCCAACGTGGCCACCACCGACCCGCATACCGGCCGGACCGACAGTCGGCTCGCGCGGTGCGAGACGACAGGCACCTGTCCGCTGGCCGCGGAGATCTATTCGTCCAACGAGTACTGGGTGAAGGCGGCCTCACTCCTCCACACCACCCCCGACGGCCGCACCGACCTGCCGGATTCCCCCTATGCGCGGAACTACCTCATTTCCTCCCAGCAGCACGGCTCCGGCAACCCCGCCGCCAGGGGAAACTGTCAGCAGTTCCAGAATCCCCTGGACTCGGGAGTGGTCCAGCGCGCCTTGTTCATCGCACTCGACGAATGGAGCAATGGCACGCCCCCGCCCGCGAGCCGGGTGCCGCGGCTCTCCGACGGAACGCTGGCGCCGCCGCTGCCGCAGTCGGGAATGGGCTTTCCCAACCTCCCCGGCGTCACCTACAGCGGCCTGAAGACCACGCGCTATCGGTTGAACTACGGCCCGGGCTTCTACGAGACCGGCATCGCCAGCATCAATCCGCCGTTGATCGCCCCGCCCTTCGAGGACAACCCCGCGAACGGCCCCATCTATCCGAGCTTCGTGCCCAAGACCGACGCCGACGGCAATGACATCGCCGGGGTGCGGTTGCCCGACGTGGCCGTTCCTCTCGCGACCTACACCGGCTGGGCCCTGCGCGCGGGTCCCCACTCGGGCGACGGCTGCGAGGGAACGGGTCAGTACATTCCCTTCGCCCGGACCGAGGCGGAGCGCGCGGCCTCGGGGGATCCGCGTCCCTCGGTCGAGGCGCGCTACCGCTCCTTCGCGGAGTACCAGGGCGCGGTGGTGCGAGCGATAGACGGCCTGGTCGCGGATCGCCTCATGTTGTGCGAGGATGCGGCCGATCAGTTCTCACGCCTGATCGAGGCTGGTCTCCGAGCCGGCGTTTCGCCGCCTCCTGGCGGCGGCAAGCCGGCGATGGAACCGATGGCGCACTGTCACCTGTGATCGCCTGGTCGGTGCATGAGGAGCCGCGGGGTGATCCGGCCGCCCGAAGGGCGCGACGATAGGGGCCGCGCGTCAAGTTCGACCGCGGTCCGGGATGGGCAGGTGCGGTAGATTCGCCTCATGCAGATTTCCTCTTGTCGTTCCCTGTCGCTGCTCCCCCTGCTCTTCGCCGTTGCCTGCGCGTCCGAACCGCAGGGCCCGAAGCCCATGGCCGCTCTTCCGCCCATGGCCGATCTCCCGAATGTAAGCGCGGACGCCATCCTCGCCGACACCACCAAGCTCGCGTCGGACGAGTTCGAAGGCCGAGCGCCAGGTTCGAATGGCGAAACCCTCACCGTTCAGTACCTCTCTGATGAGTTCGGCAAGGCCGGCCTCGAGCCGGGCAACCCGGACGGGACCTGGGTTCAGAAGGTCCCCCTCGTGGGGCTCACTCCCACGCCCACGTCCCTGGTGGTCCGAAAGGGCGGGGTGAAGAAGGCGTTCAATGTCCTCACCGACTTCGTTGCCTTCAGTAAGCACGTTGTGGATGAGGTCGCGCTCGAAAACTCCGAGCTCGTCTTCGTGGGCTACGGAGTCCAGGCGCCGGAGTACAAGTGGGACGACTTCAAGGGCCTCGACGTCAAGGGCAAGACCCTCATCGTCCTGGTCAACGACCCGCCGGTGCCCGATCCGAACAACCCTCAGGAACTCGATGCCAAGACCTTCGGCGGGACGGCCATGACCTACTACGGTCGCTGGACCTACAAGTACGAGAAGGCGGCGGAACTGGGGGCGGCCGGAGTGCTGATCGTCCACGAGACCTACCCGGCCGGGTACCCTTGGGCCGTGGTTCAGGGCAACGCCGCCGAGCGCTTCAACCTCTCCGCACCGGACAAGAACCTGGGCCGGTCGAAGGTCGAGGGGTGGCTGACCATGGAAGCGGCCACGGAACTGCTGAAGATGGCGGGCCAGGATTACCAGAAGCTCAAGGCCCTGGCCGCCACTCCCGCCTTCCAACCGGTCCCGCTCGGCCTGACCGCGTCACTCGGCCTGAAACAGGCCATGCGCACCGTCAATTCGCAGAACGTGATCGCGAAGCTCCCGGGCAAAGATCCCGCGCTCCAGGACGAGTACGTCATCTACACCGCGCACTGGGATCACTTCGGCCGCTGCGCCATGGTCGATGGCGACGACATCTGCAACGGCGCGCTCGACAACGCAAGCGGCACGGCCATGATGCTCGACATCGCCCGCAAGATGAAGACGGTGAAGCCAGCACCCGGGCGGAGCATTCTGTTCCTCTCCGTCACCGCCGAAGAACAGGGCCTGCTGGGCTCGGAGTACTACGCGGCCTACCCGCTGTACCCGCTCGAGAAGACTTTGGGCGTGATCAACATCGACGGCATCAATCAGTGGGGCAAGACCAGTGACCTGGTGGTGGTGGGGCTGGGCGCCTCCGATCTGGATGACTACGCCGCCCTGGCCGCCCGGGAACAGAATCGCACGCTGAAACCGGACGCGGAACCGGAGAAGGGCTTCTACTACCGCTCCGACCATTTCAACTTCGCCAAGAAGGGCGTGCCCGCCTTCGACCCTGGCGGCGGCGTCGACTACATCGGCAAGCCCGCCGACTACGCTCAGAAGAAACGCGACGAGTACACCAACCATGACTACCACAAGCCTTCCGACCAGATAAAGGCCGACTGGGATTTGAGCGGCGCGGTTGACGATGCCAAGCTGTTTCTGGCCATGGGCTATCGAGTCGCCCAGGCGGAGAAGTATCCCCAGTGGAAGACCGGCAACGAGTTCCGCTCCATTCGCGAGGCTGCGCTGGCCGGGAAGAAGTGAGCAGGCGGCGCCAAAGGCACAGGCGAACCCGGCTCCTGACCTGAGCCGGCCGTGGGCGCGGCTCGTTCGTCCTTGACCGGATTGGTGAGGTGCCAGCCCTTCGTACGAGCAGGTTGACTCGTCTCCTTCGCCGGGGTTGGGCAGGCTCTCTGTGCGGAACCGTTCCCGGTCTTTTCCGGCCCGGGCAGGGCCTGGTTCGACGAAGCGATCCCGGCATTACGGTGAAGGGCGCCGTGCGGCTCTAAAGCTGAATCGCTACTTCTTCACGTACTTCTGCACCTTCCGCGGCCCCACTTCGGCCCCGTAGATGTTGCCGGCGGCATCCACCGCCACCCCCTCGGCGGCCAGCGTCCCTTTGGCCGCAGGGTCGCCGTTGCTCGGGTCGGGGATGAAGCAGAGCACCTTGCCGTCCTTCACGCTGCCGATGCGCATGCCCCGCAGCCAGGCCTTGTGGCCCGGGTTCACCGAGCCCGACTCGGAGTCGACGCCGTAGAGCGTGTCGTCCTTGTCGATGAAGATCCCGCTCAGGCGGCTGAACTGGTACCAGATGTCCAGCGTTTTGTAGGTGTCAGGGTCCAGGATCAGGAGGCGATTGTTCGAGCGGTCGGCCACGAAGAGCCGGCCCTTCGAATCGAAGGCGAGGCCATGCGGCTGCCCGTACTCACCCTCCGGACCCTCGCCCTTCTTCCCGAACTCGCGGAGGAACCTGCCCGTCTTGTCGAACCGGATCAGGCGGGCGTTGGCGCCGCCGTGGCCTTCGCCCACCAGGATGTCGCCGTTCGGATAGGTGATGACGTCGTTGGGCTGGAAGAAAGAGGCCGGATCGAAAGCGCCGCCTGGCTGGTTACCGCCGGGCTTGCCCAGCGACATCAGCAGCTTTCCGTCCGGAGTGAACTTGTGCACCTGGTGGCCAATCACTTGGGCGGGCGGAGGAGGCAGGGGCGCGTCGGCGGGCTGGTCGGCACGGCGACGCGGCAGGTTGTCCTGACCATCGGTCACCCAGATGTTGCCATCCTTATCGACGTGAATCCCGTGCGGAAAGACCATCATCCCCCTCGCGAAACTGGCGATGAGCCTGCCCGAGGTGTCGAACTTGAGCAGAGGATCGAGCGCCGACATCTCGCCCTTCTCGGCATTCCAGCAGGAATTGGCGGTGCACCGCTCGGCCACCCAGATGGTCCTGCCGTCCTTATCGATGTCGATCCCGCTGGTGGAGCCCCAGGTCCGGCCCTCCGGCAGCTTGAAGTGGTTCTCGATGGTCCGGAAAGGGTTCGGCGCTTCGTTCACCGGTGCCATGTCCGGGCCCTGGGCCCGCGCCGGGTGGCCCGCGCCCGCGATCACCGCCGTGGCAAGGCCAGCCAAAAGTCCCACACGCACATGCTTCAGCATTGGAATTCCTCCCAGTCGACGGCTCGACATCTTTGACCGTCAGCATAGCGCGGCCCTACCCCCTTGACCCGGGAGCGCTGGTTCCCTATTCTTTTCTATGGTTTCTCGCCCCCCGTCCTATCTCGTGCGCTCATGGGCGTCAGAAGGTGCGCGCGTCCGGCCCGTGCCGGGGTCGATTGGGACTACCTTTGGATGGACCACGGCGTGCTGAGAGAGGGGCTCTACGACCCGCGTTTCGAGCACGACTCGTGCGGCGTGGGGTTTGTCGCCGATCTCAACAACCTGAGATCCCACGACATCGTGCGCAAGGGCATCAAGATCCTGGTCAACCTCGACCATCGGGGCGCCCGGGGCGCCGAAAAGGAGTCGGGTGACGGCGCCGGGATCCTGGTCCAGCTGCCTCACTCCTTCTTTCTCAAGGAGTGCTCCAAGCTTCGCCTGACCCTGCCCGAGCCCGGCCACTACGCGGTCGGACAGTGCTTCCTGCCCAAGGATCCGAAGACCCACGCCAACGTCCGGCGCGTCTTCAAGCGCGCCCTGCGCGAGCTGAACCTCGACTGCCTCGGCTGGCGCATGGTCCCCACCGATAACCGCACGCTCGGGGTCACCGCGGTCACGGGCGAGCCGTCGATGCAGCAGGT
The DNA here is from genome assembly GCA_032127745.1 of Acidobacteriota bacterium. Taxonomy (GTDB): domain Bacteria; phylum Acidobacteriota; class Vicinamibacteria; order Fen-336; family JAGNNV01; genus JAGNNV01. Next base: position 2,506 of record JAQBHL010000234.1, on the reverse strand, counting down.
CATCATCCCCCGGCCCTCGAGCTGCCGGACCCAGGACGAGTTCGAGCGGCGGCTGTTCGTAGCCCGGAAGTACGGGACCCGCGCGGTCAGAGAGTCCGTGAAAGGCGCCGAGAGCTTCTATATCTGCTCGTTGTCCTCGAGGACGCTCATCTACAAGGGGATGCTCACTCCCACCCAGGTGTCCGAGTACTTTCCCGACCTCTCCGACGAGTCTTTCGAGTCGGCGCTGGCCCTCATCCACAGCCGCTTCTCGACCAACGTGCTTCCCACCTGGCCCCTGGCCCATCCCTTCCGGACCCTGGCCCACAACGGTGAGATCAACACCCTGCGCGGCAACCTCAACTGGCAGAGGTCGCGGGAGGCCATCATCGATTCGCCGCTGTTCACCGCGGACGAGATCGGCAAGATGAAGCCGATCACCCAGGAAGGGAGTTCCGACTCCGGGATCCTCGACAACGTGGTGGAGTTCCTGATGATGGGCGGCCGCAGCCTTCCCCACGTGATGATGATGCTGATCCCCGAGGCGTGGGAGAACGATCCGGAGATGCCGGACGAGAGGAAGGCCTTCTACGAGTATCACGGGGCGATCATCGAGCCCTGGGATGGCCCCGCCTCGGTGGCCTTCACCGACGGGACCCTGATCGGCGCCACCCTCGACCGGAACGGGCTGCGACCCTCGCGTTACTGCCTTACCGACGACAACCTGCTCATCATGGCCTCCGAGGCGGGCGTCCTCGACGTGCCCCCCGAGAAGATCGTCCTGAACGGCCGCCTGCGGCCGGGCAAGATGTTCATCGCCTCGCTCGAGGAGGGACGCATCATCCCGGACGACGAACTCAAGGCGCGGATCTGCGCCGAACGCCCGTACCGGCAATGGCTGACCGAGGGGAAGATCCCCCTCGATGATCTCGATCTGCCCCGGCAGGCCGTACAGCCGGCGACCACCCGGGTGCTGACCCGGCAGAAGGCCTTCGGATACACCCTCGAAGACCTGAGGATCCTGATGGCCCCGATGGTGGAAAGCGGCGCGGAACCGATCGGATCGATGGGGAACGACGCCGCCCTGGCCGTCCTCTCCGACAAGTCCCGGGTCCTCTTCGACTACTTCCACCAGCTCTTCGCCCAGGTGACGAACCCGCCCATCGATTCGATCCGCGAGCGGATGGTGATGAGCCTGGTCTCGTTCGTGGGGGGCGAGGGAAACATCCTGCGCGACGGGCCCGAGCACGCGCGGGTGATCGAACTGCCCCAGCCGGTGCTGACCAAGGAACACATCGAGCGCCTGCGCTGGGTGGACCGCCAGCATTTCCAGGCCAAGACCCTCTCCATCTGCTTCAAGGCTGAACCCGGACGCATGCAGCGAGCGCTGGACCGGCTGCGCCACGAGGCGGTCGAGTACATCGAGGACGGCTACGAGGTCATCATTCTTTCCGACCGGCCGGTCGATTCCGACCACGCCGCCATCCCGTCGCTGCTCGCGGTCTCGGCCGTGCACCACCACCTCATCCGCCAGGGGCTGCGCTCGAAGTGCGGCCTCATCATCGAGACCGGCGAAGCCCGCGAGGTGCACCACTTCGCCTGTCTGCTCGGCTTCGGCGCCTCCGCGGTGAATCCCTACCTTGCCCTCGAGTCCATCGAAGACCTGCGGCGGCGCCAGCTCCTGCCCCCGGATCTCGACGAGGACACGGCCCGCCGCCACTACATCGACTCCATCGGCAAGGGACTGCTCAAGACCATGTCGAAGATGGGGATCTCCACCGTGCCCTCCTACATAGGGGCTCAGATCTTCGAGGCGGTGGGGCTCGCCGACTCGGTGATCGAGGAGTTCTTCCCCGGAACCGCCTCGCGCATCGGCGGCATCGACATCGACACCATCGAGCGCGAGACCCTGATGCGACACCGCTCGGCCTACCCGGAAATGGAGGTCGAAGCGGACCCCGACCTCGATCCGGGAGGGCTCTACCAGTGGCGGCAGCGCGGCGAGCGCCACCTCCACAATCCCGAGACCATCCACAAGCTCCAGCAGGCGGCTCGAAGCGGGGACTACGCGTTGTATCGCGACTTCGCCCGCCTCATCGACGACGGAGTGAAGGCCCCCATCACCCTGCGCCACCTGCTCGAGTTCACCGGCCTCGATCCGATTCCCCTTGACGAGGTCGAGCCGGTGGAGACGATCGTGAAGCGTTTCGCTTCGGGCGCCATGTCCTTCGGCTCGATCTCCGCCGAGGCCCACCAGACCCTGGCCATCGCCATGAACCGCATGGGCGGAAAGTCGAACACCGGCGAGGGCGGGGAGGATCCGGCGCGTTACCAGCCCCTCCCCAACGGGGACAGCCGGCGTTCGGCCATCAAGCAGGTGGCCTCGGGGCGCTTCGGGGTCACCTCCGACTATCTCGTCAACGCCGATGAACTGCAGATCAAGATGGCCCAGGGGGCGAAGCCCGGCGAGGGAGGCCAGCTTCCCGGGCACAAGGTCGACAAGACCATCGCCCGGGTCCGTCACTCC
>JAQBHL010000233.1:0-4798 GCA_032127745.1 Acidobacteriota bacterium | reverse complement strand
CGACCGACCCCGCCGGTGCAAGGGCGTTCGCATTCCGCGCAGTCCTCGGCGGATATCACCAGTACCGAGTTGCCCTAGTGGAGAACGGCGATCCGCAGCGCAAGCTCAATCAGAAAGAGGGTGTCGCCACCTACGATGCCGCGTGGGCTCAGCTTCTCGACGACCTCAACGATTCCGCCATTCAGACAGCGGAACGTTGGCGAGACGGTCGAGTGCGGTACGCGTCGATGGGCGCGGTCCAGGCAGGAGAGGCAGCCACCTGGCTCTTCCGTGGCGGGCTGGTTGCCCGAGCGAGCCGCACGATTGAGGAGTTGGTTGGCGGCGCCAAGGATGCTGCCGGGATCATCATGCAGGGTTCCGTCGACCTCAACCTCGCCTACGGCTTCGTGGTGGGTGTTGTCGATGGAGTCAAGGGTGACTACAAGCTCATCCGACATCCGATCGACTCGATGAAGGCCATCGCAGAGGCGGCCAAGGGACTGTTCGAGCAGAAGATCACATCCGCGGAGATCCGCGCGTACGTTCAGGATGTCTTGCGAAACCTCGGACAGCAGGTGATTCAGACGGACTTCCTGGCGTTCCTCAGCACGGTTCAACGGAACGCACCGACAATCGCCTACTACGAGGGGTACATCGCGGGTTCGATCGCATGGATGATCGGGTCCACCGTTTTCTTAGGTGTCGGCGTTGCTGGCGCTGCAGCGAAAGGCGTCAGGGGCGCATCAGTCGCCTCCAAGCTCGCTCCGAGAGTCAAGACCATCATCGAGTTCCTCGGGGCGGTCGGAAACAAGTTCATCAGGAAGGTGTCGGAGAGCCAGACAGTTGGTTCGATTTCCGAGATCTTGACTGTTTTGAAGAACTCGGCACCTGAACTTGCGACACTGAAGGCAAAGTATCCGAATGCCGTGGTTTCCGCGGCGGCGCTGTTCGACACGCTGGCCGTGGCGCCGGCCTTTGGAAAGCGAGTCCTCAACGAGTTCATCCGCATTGCGACCCTGCCCGACGCAGCCGCCAATCGAATTCTGATCTACATGGCGACGGAACCGCGACTCGGTGTTGTCCAGAGGTGGCTGTCTCTCTACCAGAATCGCGCACTGATTGTCGGCGGAGTCGCGAGCAACCGTGCCATCAAAGAGGCGCTGGAGGCGAGCGCAGAGTTCCCGAACGGTGCGCTCAGAGACGACACCGCGGACGCGATGGTGCGCATCGCCGATCGAGTCAACACAGATTCCGCCAACAACCTCAAGAAGTTCCTTGATGCGCAGACCTTCGGCGGTAACCAGCCGGAGAAATGGCTAGATGCGATCCGCAAGGACGTCGATGGATCTCCGTTCCCCGAGGGAATCCAGGAAAGTGTCGTGCGCGTTCACGCGACAAACAACCTGTCCGGGCTGAGCGAAGCCGCGTTAACGGGTGCGTCGCGACTTGTGAAGGCCAACGGCGAGCAGTTCTTCGACGACCTTGCGCGGATCTTGACTGCCGAGGGTCCCGATGGACTTCAGAGACTTGAGACTGTTCTGAAACGCTTTGCGGCTTTCCAAGACCAAGAAGTGCTGAAGGTATTTGCACGTTTGGTCAGAGATGGTGGAGGTCATTCGAGGATGACCAAGATCGTTGCGAACGCCGTTCACCACGGCATCGACGAGACCTTGTTGCGGTCCATCGACCGACTTCGAAAGGCGGATGGCTCCTTAGTGCCGGGAATCGCGACTACCCCTGCCGGGCCCGAAGCGAGGTCGTTATTGGACACGTTGACCGACACGAACAACTTGGGTTTTGCGTACGAGCCTGTTGCGATGATCCGAATGATCGACTCCGGGGCCTTTAGTCTCGGTGATTTGGTCGAGATGGGAAGGCGATTCGACCTGCTTGGGGGAGAAATCGCGGAGGCCGACGGTCTGATCCAGTTTGCTGGCAACATCTTGGTCGATTTCAAGCACGGCCCCGGCTCAACGATCAAGTTAAGTCAGGTGAGCCGCCTGGAATTCTTGTTGGCCCAAGGCGACGTTTCGCAAGTGATCTATGCTCTCAAGGATGGTATGGGCCCCGGATCAGTCGCTACAGAAATCGCGAACGCCAATAGTCGCCTTCGTGGTCAGTTTCCGAGCCGGTGGGCACCCGGCGTCGACAATGATCCCATTCGGGTTCTTCAGAATCTCGGCCCAATTCAGTAGCCTCGTTTGACTCGTAGCGTGCGACCCAGGCGAGTACCCAATCTCAAGGCTGCGGTTTTCGCTGGGTTTGTCCCTGCCGGCGACGTCACCGAGCGCGATCTCGCGCTTCAAATTCACCGAACGCTTGGTAAGGTCGCCCGCCCTCTGGACGACTCGACCACAGATCAGTTCTGGAGCCGTCTTGAAGAGCGCCTAAGAGGGGCAAATATTCAGGCTGCCGTCGCAGCGGGAGGCGACCCTCGGTTGTTGGTCTACTCGACCGAGTTTGCCCGGCGCTTTGGCACGCAGCGGTTCCAGTTCAAGCGGACACTGGTCGGAATCGACATCTTCAACGCTGGGGGAGAGTTCGGCATTCCGGATAACTCCGGCAATGCGGCGATAGAGCTATTTAGGATTGACGGAACGGATGCCGACGAGTTCGTCGACCTCGCAACACTCATTTTCGAAGCCGTCAACGCCAGGTTTCTGTTTGGCTCGAGTAGCGTTTTTGCGGAGCGGTATGTCCGGTTGCGACTCGCGGACAGGGTGGGGTGCGTGGATGAGATGCTATGGCCACTGACGAGCGTCGCGAAGAAGACCGGCGTCAATGGTGTCTATCGGCAAATTTCAAGTTCGAAGGGGAACGTGATTCAGGTTTTTCCTGATCTTTGGCCGGGGCAGGCCGACATGTACCAGGCTGCTGCGACCGATCTAGGACTCCGCTGCTTCTGGTCCCCAGATCTCTTTAGGGCAGGTGGGAGATGACACGCTGTCCTGTTGGCCTGGGGGTAGGGAGGCAATGGAAATCGGACGTACGTTGGCGAGGGGAGAATGGGCCGAACTGGGGGGCAAGGTGGGTTGTCCTGTCCGCTCTGTCCTCAAGCCGGCTCATTTGACATGAGACAAGGATTGGCGCGAGAGTCGGTCGATTCGCGCCGATTCCTCGTGCCGGTACCCACCCACACGATGAAAATGGGGTTGTCGGAGGGATGTAGCGATGCAACCGAGCGCGGGATTCGCTGAGGTTTACCGGTCACGGGTTAGTCGCCACGCCCGGTTAGTCGTGGAGAGTCGATTGCGGGCACACGATTCCCCGTGAACTGTGGGGAGGCTGGGCCGCGCAAGCTTGGTTAAGCGGCTTTTCTGATGAGGATGGGAAGAGTCTTGTCTTTATCGATCCAGGCGATCTTGAGGGGAAGTTCGGGAGGCTGTTCGCTCGCGAGGTAGAGGCGCGGCCTGATGGGCACAAGTGTTTTCGCGGTCACGAGCCCATAGGCCTCGGCCGGGGTGCGCATTGCGAGCACCGTCGACGGGCGGTGGAAGGAGTAGTAGGTAAGGGCATCGCGGGTTCGCTGGACGAGGCGCTCGAAACGAATGGGCTGCGAAGGGTGTCTCGCCAGAAGTCCCTTCAGAGTCTTCCAGAAGCGTTCGAGGACACTGATGGAATGAGGCTGTCCGAGCTTTCCGTAGCGCTGCTTGATGGTGTGACGCTTGAGGTAGTTCTTGAGGCCGTCCTCCTTGAACATTCCCTCGCGGTCGGAGAGAAGGTAGACGGGCTTTCCGAACTTCGCGATGGTCCGAGAGATCAGGCCTCTCAGGACCTGGGCGCTCGGTGTGAACAGGGTAAGGCAGGCGGCGAGGGGGTTCCTGGAGAAGGCGTCGTAGAGTACGGTGAGATGAGCGAAGCCGATTCGCCATTTTCTGCGGAGCAGGGAGATGTCGATGTTCCAAACGTGGTTCTTGCGGCGCGGCTTGGGGACGGGCGAAGAACCGCGCGGTTTGGTCGGTGGTTTGAGGCGAGTCTTTCTTGTCCACCGGCGGATGTTCTCGACCGGGACGTCGTAGGCCACTCGGAGGAAGGCGCGACCGATTTCCCCGACATCGACGCCGCACCCGGCGAGTTGGTTGGAGAGGCGACCGAGGGCTTCATCGTGGGAGCGAACGGGGGTTGCTGGCTTTCGCGCGGGCTTGTCGGTCAGGAGGGTGTTGTACCATTCTCTGACCGTTTCTTCGGTGATCAGGAACTCATCAGCGAGTTGGGCATGTGTGAGTAAACTGGCGGCGCCGTATTCGAGGATGTCGAAGGCTTCGTCAGGGGAGAACGAGCCGCGTTTGTGTGGAGAGAGTCTGTGGAGACGCCCCCGGAAGCAGCGCTCCAGGAGCGCGAGCCGCGTCTCGGCCTTGTCGACGCGACGTTCGATAATGGATTCGAGTTCAGGCCTGCTGCGAAGGACATGCTCGGAAGCAAGAGCGATGGACTTGGCGACGAGTGCGGTGGCGCGAAGGAACTTGAAGGTGAGGCTTCGCTCGCGGAGCGAGTTGTGAGTGGGCTTCATGGTGTGGGCGTTTTTCGAGCGATTTGATTGTTGGCGGAGGGGGGCGCAGCATAGCTGCGCCGGAGCGGCTCGTCTTGTGACTCCCCAAAGGTAGCGTGACTTGGCGCGGCCCTGCCGCGCCGCAACGGCATCGCCCGAGCCCGTCACTTTGTCGAGTGGCGGGCGGTCCTGTGAGCGGGTGGGTCGTAAAAGTAAGCGCGCGCGGTCTTTTCTGTCTCTCTTGTGTGTCTGTGGTAGCTGTCGGGGCGATCTGGACTCCGGCGGTTTCGTACATGCCGTCCTCGGAGGCTCGGGGCCTTTGAGCGGGGC
>JAQBHL010000232.1:0-4398 GCA_032127745.1 Acidobacteriota bacterium | reverse complement strand
CCCCAGGATCTCGCCTACCTCGCCAACCTGTGCCACGATTGCCGGGAGTGCCTGTACTCGTGCCAGTACGCACCGCCGCATGAATTCGGCCTCAACCTTCCGAAAGTCATGGCGGGGTTGAGGCGCGAAACCTATCGGAAGTTCGCCTGGCCCGCCTTTCTCGTGGACTTCCTCGGAGAGACCCGGCCCGCGCTCATCCTGAGCCTGCTCCTGAGCCCGGCGCTGTTTCTCATCGGAGCGCTTCTACTCGGAGGGCCGGCCACGATGTTCGCGGCCCATTCGGTCGAAGAGGGTTCCTTCTATCGAGTCTTCTCTCACCGGGTCATGGTCTTTGGCTTCAGTTTCGTCGGAGCGTTCGTTCTCCTCGCTTTCGCGATGGGGTTTCGCAACTTCTGGAGGGAGTCCGGGGGCCGGGCGGGTTCCTGGCTCGACCTGCCCGCGATCGGGAGCGCCCTCCGGGACAGCCTGAGTCTGCGCTACCTGGGCGGCGGTGGCGAGGGGTGCGCCTACCCGGACGAGCGGGCCTCTTCGATCAGGCGCCGGTACCACCATCTGACCTTCTACGGTTTCTCACTCTGCTTGGCCTCCACCACCACGGCCGCGATCTACCACAACCTTCTCGGGTGGGAGGCGCCGTACGATCTCGTGAGCGTCCCGGTGATTCTCGGCGCGGTCGGGGGTCTGGGGCTCATCGTCGGACCGTTGGGCTTGCTCTATCTCAAGTCCATCCGGGATCCGGAGCCCGCCGACCCCCTGCAGAGTCGAATGGACATCGCCTTTCTCGTCCTCCTGCTGCTGACCAGCATCACGGGACTGCTCCTGCTGGCCTCGCGCGAGACCGCGGCGATGGGAGTTATTCTAGCCATCCACCTCGGAGTCGTCCTGGGCCTGTTTCTGACCATGCCGTATGGCAAGTTCGTACACGGAATCTACCGATTCGGAGCGCTCATCCGTTTCGCAAAGGAGGAGCGAGAGCCATGACCAGCCGGACATTCCCGAAAGCGCGCGGGGCGCGCGTCGCCATCGCAGTGTCCGTGTGCATCAGCCTCACGGGGTGCGAGCGGTCTTCGGCGCCCCCCCCGCAGACCCTGACCCTGCTCGCGCCCGCCGCACCCGGGGGCGGGTGGGACCAGACCGCGCGCGTGATGCAGCAGGTCCTTCGCTCCGCGGGCGTGGCCGGAAACGCCCAGGTGGTCAACGTGCCCGGAGCGGGCGGCGTCATCGGACTCGCCCAGGTCGTGAACGCCCACCAGGGCGACCCGAACCTCATCATGGTCACCGGCCTCATCATGATGGGCGCGATCCTTACCAACAATTCTCCCGTGACCATGGCTCAGGTGACGCCGCTCGCCCGTCTCCTCGCAGAGTACGAGGTTCTGGTGGTTCCCGCGGACTCGCCCTACAAGACTCTCGGCGACTTCGTGAAGGCGTGGAAGGCCGATCCCGGCGCCTTCGCCATTGCGGGAGGGTCGGCGGGAGGCACCGATCACATGCTGGCCGGACTGCTGGCCCTGGCGGGAGGGGTCGAGGTGACCCAGATCAACTATCTGCCGCACTCGGGAGGGGGGGAGTCCCTCGCCTCTCTGCTGGGAAGCCACGTGGCCGCCGGCATCAATGGCTACGCGGAACTCATCCCCTTCATCCAGTCCGGTCGGTTGAGGGCCCTGGGGATTTCCAGTGAAGAGCGGGTGGCGGGACTCGAGGTTCCGACGTTCAAGGAGCAGGGGGTCGAGGTCTCACTCGCCAACTGGCGTGCGGTCGCGGCGCCGCCCGGCATCACGGAGGCTCAGCGAGCACATCTTGTGAGCCTTCTCGATCAGATGCACGCCTCCGAAGCGTGGAAGGAAGCCCTGAAACAGAACAACTGGATCGATCTCTATCTGACCGGTCCGGAGTATGAGAAGTTCCTTCAAGAGGAGGACACGCGCGTCGCCTCGGTGCTCCGGTCCATCGGTCTCGTCCACTGAACCGACGCCACGTTTTGCCCTCAGACCCAGGAGCGCCAAACCCGCCAAACCATGGAGCTCGGGTAGCCGGTCCCGACCGCGCCGAGATCGGGGTGGCCCTCACCGCGATCGCGCTCGGTCTGTTCATTCTCGCCCGCAGTTTCTCGATCAGCCTCGGGACGGGCTACGACCGGATCGGCCCGCGCTTCTTCCCCTGGGTCGTGGCCGCCGGCTTGATCCTGTCCGGAAGTCTTCTGGCCTGGGGAGCCGGCCGGCGGGACCGGTCTTCCTTCGGCGACGTTCGGCTCCAGACCAGCTGGCCGGCCGTCGGCATCTTGAGCCTGGCGCTGGGGTCGAGCGTTGCTTTGCTCGAGCGGGCGGGGTTCATCCTGACCGCCGCTCTCCTGTTCTGGCTCGTCGCTCGAGCCTTTGAAAGCCGGCGCCCGTGGCGGGACGCCGTGGTGGGAGCGCTGCTTTCCGTTTTCGTCTATCTCGCATTCACGAGAGGCCTGGGCCTCGTCCTGCCCCGCGGTCTCCTCGATGGGCTGCTCTGAATGGACTCCCTCCAGCTTCTGGTGAACGGATTCGGCGTGGCCCTCGAGCCCGCGAACCTCCTCTGGGCCTTCGTGGGAGTCCTGCTCGGAACCGCGGTGGGGATCCTTCCCGGAATCGGCCCCGCCCTCACCGTGGCCCTGCTCCTGCCCGCAACTTACGGGCGCGATCCGGTGGGGGCCTTCATCATGTTCGCGGGCATCTACTACGGCGCCATGTACGGCGGATCGACCACGTCGATCCTCATGAACACTCCGGGCGAGAGCGGCAGCATCATCACCGCCCTCGAAGGAAACAAGATGGCTCGCGCCGGGCGCGCTTCCGCGGCCCTCGCCACCGCCGCCATCGGCTCGTTCGTGGCCGGGACCATCGGCACGGTCATGCTGACCTTCGCCGCTCCGATACTGGCCAATCTCGCCCTCGCCTTCGGACCGGCGGAGTACTTCGCCCTCATTGTCCTCGGCTTCACCACCATTTCGTCGGTGCTCGGAGATACCCCGGCCCGCGGGATGGTGAGCCTGTTCTTCGGCCTCGCCCTCGGTCTGGTGGGGATCGATCTGCAGACCGGGCAGGCGCGCTTTACCCTCGGATTGCCGCAGCTGCTCGACGGCATCAACGTCGTGGTGGTCGCGGTTGGCCTCTTCGCGGTGGGCGAAACGCTCTATCTGGCCTCGAGACCGCGCGCTTTCGAGGAGGTGACGCAGATTCGTGGCTGGACCTGGATGTCGCGGGAGGACTGGGCTCGTTCCTGGAAGCCCTGGCTCCGGGGCACGTTCATCGGGTTTCCCATCGGCGCGCTTCCCACCGGCGGAGCGGAGATCCCGACCTTTCTCTCCTACGCTCTCGAACGGCGGCTCTCGTCCAAACCGGAGGAGTTCGGTCACGGCGCGATCGAAGGGGTGGCCGGCCCCGAAGCCGCCAACAACGCCGCCGCCGCGGGCGTTCTGGTACCTCTGCTCACCCTTGGATTGCCCACCTCCGCGACCGCGGCCATCATGCTGGCCGCCTTCCAGCAGTTCAACCTGCAGCCGGGCCCCCTGATCTTCACCTCCCACCCCGAGCTGGTGTGGGGACTCATCGCGAGCCTCTATATCGGCAACGTCATGCTCCTGCTCCTGAATCTGCCCCTGGCCCCGCTCTGGGCGCGGCTGCTTCGGATCCCGGCCCCGCTGCTCCACGGGGGGATCCTGGTTTTCGCCACCATCGGGACCTACTCTCTGAACAACTCCGCTTTCGACGTGGGACTCATGTACCTCATCGGAATGATCGGCTTCGTCATGCGCCGGGTGGACATCCCGGTGGCCCCCGCCATCATCGGCATGATTCTCGGTCCCATGGCGGAGCAGCAGTTCCGCAGGGCCCTCGCGATCTCGCAGGGCGATCCGTCCGTCTTCCTCACCAGGCCCATCTCCGCCGTTCTTCTTTCATTGGCCCTGGGCGCCCTCCTCGCGGTTCCCCTCGCGCGGGCGTACCAGGCGAGAAAGGCTCGCCCCCGCGCCTGATCCGTCGACCTACTTGATGCAGACCGCGCGAACCTGTTTCTGGTCGGTAGTGCCCTTGACTGCCTTCTGCAGGCCGTCCTGGAGCAGCGTGCGCATCCCGTCCTTCAAGGCCTGATTTCGCATGACCTCGACACTCGCCTTCTTCTGGATCAGCCGCTTCATTTCGTCGGTGGCCACGAGAAGCTCGTGGATGCCAAGACGGCCTTTGTATCCGGTGCCGCCGCACTTCGGGCACCCCTTCGGACGGAAGAGGCTGAGCTTCCCGAACGGGGCCTTCAGTTCGGGCCACATGTCGGCGCCATAGGTCTGCACGAGATCGTCGTACTCGAGTTGCTCGGGCGAATACTCGTCCTTGCACTCCTTGCACAACGTTCGCACCAGGCGCTGGGCCATGATGC
>JAQBHL010000231.1:0-2875 GCA_032127745.1 Acidobacteriota bacterium | reverse complement strand
AGTCCATGGCGATGTGGTCCGCCTCCTCGAAGGGGTCGGTTCGGAGGTTGAAGAGCTTGGGAACGCGCAGCGTTACGAACGGTTCCTGCCAGACATCGAAGCCGTGCGCGCGCTGCTCCTGGAACACGAGCTTCCACTGGTTGAAGCGAAGCGCCACCAGCGAGCCGTCGTCGTTGAAATAGAAGAACTCGTGACGCGGATTCGGGCCTTTGCCGGCAAAGGCATCGGCGACGTTGTATCCGTCGATGTGGACCTTGAAGGTCTTGTCGCCGACCTTCATCCCTTTCATGAGCTGCTCCTTGACGTCCGGAACGCCCACGGCGGCCATGATCGTGGGCAGCATGTCCATGTGCGAGAAGATGTCGTTGCTGACCGTGCCGGGCTTGATGAGGCCGGGCCACTTGATCAGGGTGGGGACGCGGTAGCCGCCTTCCCAGTTCTCGTTCTTCTCGCCGCGGAAGGGCGATGTGCCTCCATCGGGCCAGGTGAATTTCTCCGCGCCGTTGTCGGAGGAATACATGATGATGGTGTTCTCATCGAGGCCGAGCTCCTTGAGCTTGTCGAGCAGCTGTCCGACCATCGCATCGTGCTCGACCATGCCGTCGGGATAGGTGCCCAGGCCGGTCACGCCCTGGCTCGACTTCTTGAGGTGCGTCCAGATGTGCATGCGGGTCGAGTTCCACCAGAGGAAGAACGGCTTGCCGGACTTCGCCGCCTTCTCGAGGTATTCGAGCGAGGCCCTGGTGACCTCCTCGTCGATCGTCTCCATCCGCTTGATGGTGAGCGGACCGGTGGACTCGATTCTCTGGGTCCCGTCCGGGTTGGCCCAGGAGTGGATCACGCCGCGCGTGCCAAATCTCTTCCGCAACGCCGGATCTTTGAAGTAGTCCGGATTTTCCGGCTCCTGTTCCGCGTTGAGATGGTAGAGGGAGCCGAAAAACTCGTCGAAGCCGTGCACCGTGGGCAGGGTCTCGTCGGCGTCGCCCAGGTGGTTCTTGCCGAACTGCGCGGTCATGTAGCCTTGCGCCTTGAGCAACTGGGCGAGCGTGACATCGCGGGCCTGGAGCCCTTCCTTGGCGCCCGGCAGGCCGACCTTGAGGTTGCCGGTGCGGAAGCCGCTCTGTCCCGTGATGAACGCCGACCGTCCGGCGGTACAGCTTTGCTCGCCGTACCAGTCGGTGAACAGCGCTCCTTCCGTGGCGATCCGGTCGATGTTGGGGGTTTTGTAGCCCATCATGCCCCGATTGTAGGCGCTGACGTTGAACCAGCCGATGTCGTCGCCCCAGATGATGACGATGTTCGGTTTCTTGTCCGCCGCGGCCGCCGGCGAGACAAATATCATTGCGGTGAACACCAGGGCAATCACTGCCAACCCCGCAAACCAATGACTCTTGGGCAAATTCCCTTGTGATCTCATCGGCCCCTCCCGGGCGCTGCTGCGGATCGATTTTATTGAGTTGAGGTTCCCATCACGCCCTTTCGCATCCGCAACCTTAAATATATCACCCATTCGGATTCCTTTCCATTCTGATGAAGGAGGATCCGGGGTCGTTTCGTGGGTGCTTGTCTCAGGGATGCATTCTCGGCGGGGCTCTTCCCTAAGTGCGGCCAAAGTGGTACACTTTGCGCAAAAGGAGGAGACACCGATGCCTGCGAGGAATCCGAGAGTGAACGTGGTGCTGGAAAAACCGCTTTACGAAGCGGTGGATCGCATGGCGAAGGAAGAAGGCATCTCTCTTTCGACGGTTGTGCGGGATCTCGTCAAGGAGGCGATCGAGATCCGGGAAGACATCGATCTCGGCAACATTGCAGAGTCGCGGGAGAAATCCCTGAAACGTTCCCGGGCTCTCTCCCACAAGGATATCTGGGGATAAACGTGGGGTTTACGGTCAAATATCACCCCGACGTCCGAGAGGTCGATCTTCCCGGGATCAACGTGAAAATGCGGGAGCGCATCCGCAGGGCGATCGAGTCCCGCCTGATGACGGCACCCCAGAAATACGGTCTTCCTCTGAGGAAGAACCTGGGAGGGTATTGGAAACTCCGGGTGGGCGATTACCGCATTGTTTTCAAGGTCGAGGGCGAGATCGTATATATCCTAGCGATACGCCACCGGAAGAAGATCTACGATGAGGTCAAGGGCCGGATAAGGTAAAAAATACCCCCAGTGACGCCTTGACACTGTTTCCGTCAGCGTGGGTTTCCGGTCCGTTGCTCCCGGCCGCGCCGTTAAACGGCCTGTCAGAAGCGGAAGTTCGCGCCGAGGGCGGGTCCGTTCAAGCTGACGTTCTGCAGCAGCTTGTCGCCCTTCAGGTCGTAGTACAGGTAGCGATACAACAGTTGCAGCTCGCCCCAGGAATACCGGTACTCGATCCCCGCCACCGCCTGGCACGTGATGGCCGAGTCGCCCGTCCCCACGTCGAGGTAGTACGGGATGGCCCACTTGCTTTGACCCAGGCCCACATAGCCGCGGACTCCGATGATCCCGTCCCAGAGGTCCACTCTATCCGAGGTGCTCCCCGAGGCGGCGAAGGACTGGCCCGACCCGGGCCCCGTGATCGCACCGGATATCTGCCAGTCGGTTTTCAACTCGATCCCCAGGTAGCGGAACCCGGCGAGGACGTCCAGCGACGAATTCCCGCCGCGCGCCACGGTGTAGGCCCCGGCCAGTTCCCACACGACCCCGCTGAGCTTGACCTTGGTTCCCAGGTCCGCCCCGGCGGAAACGTCGATCCGGCCCCCGGGCCCCGTGAAGCTGACCGACTTCACCTTGCTGTCGTCGGACTCGACGTCCAGGTAGACCACGTCCGTCAGGACCGACCACTCCCCCTTGCGCGCCTCGGCGCTCAGCATCAGCGCCATGTTGAGGTTCTGG
>JAQBHL010000230.1:0-11750 GCA_032127745.1 Acidobacteriota bacterium | reverse complement strand
GCGCTCCGAATCCGGCGCGACTCGGCCCGCGCCTGCAACTCGTCGTCGATCTCGATGATGGCGGCCGGATCCAGCAGATCCTGGAACGCGGTTTCGCCGAGGAGGGCCTGCAGCTGGGTCTCGTCGATGGACAGAGCGTGGGCGCGGCGTTCGTGGAGCGGGGTGTCCTCGTCGTACATCACCGTGGCGACGTAGCCGAAGAGGAGCGCGGTGGCGAACGGGGACGGGCGCTCCACATCGAGGGTCACCGCCTTGACCTCGCGCTTCTCGATCTTCCGCAGGAGATCCACGGTGGCGGCGAGGTCAAAATCCTCGGTGAGGCACTCGCGGTAGGCCTCGAGGATGAGCGGGAAAGAGGGGAAGCGCGAAGCCACGGAGAGAAGGGCGTGAGCCTTCTGACGCTGAGCCCACAGGGGCGAACGCGAACCCGGCCGGCGCCGCGGCAGGAGCAGGCTGCGGCCCGCGGCCTCACGAAATCTCGCCGCGAAAAGAGTCGAGTCGGACAGCTCTTCACGGACGAGCCGCTCCAGATCGCGCGAGGATGGAAGCAGGTCGAGCAGGGTGGGAATGTCCTCCCGGTCCGGGAGTCTCATGATGATGCCCTCGTCGCTCACCACCATCTCGACCTCATGGAGACCCTGGCTCTTCAACCGGCGCACGATGGCGAGGGCCAGGGGCCGATGAACCCGGCCGCCGAAGCAGGACAGGACACACAGCCGCGGATCGCCGACTTCGTCGCGCATCCGCTCGAGCACCAGGGTCTGATCGGTGGGAACGACCCCGGCGGTCTTCTGGTCGAAGACGTAAGCGGTCAGGTTTTGAGAAGCATTCTGGTCCAGCGCGTAGGCCTCGGTGAGCATTTCGGCCGCGCGCTTTCGGCCAAGGGCCAGGATCTTTCGAGACAGCGCGCCGATTCGTTTCGCGTTCTCCACCGGGCGGGGCGGGCGGTCGGCCTTCCAGAAGGGCATGCGTCCGCGCCGTCCCGGGGCCGGAGTGACGATCACGCGGTCGCGCTGAATCTCGTCGATGCACCACGACGACGCCCCGAGCATCACGATGTCGCCCACCCGGCTCTCGAACACCATCTCTTCATCCAGCTCGCCCACCCGGCGCGACGGACCCGGGTGCTTATCGTCCGTCGGCCCTCCCCCGCCCAGATACACCCCAAAGAGTCCCCGGTCGGGAATGGTGCCCGCGTTGGCGTAGAGCATCATCCGAACCCCGGCCCGCGCGCGCAGTTCGCCGGTATCGCGATTCCAGACCAGGCGGGGCCGCAGGTCACGGAACTCGTGGGACGGGTAGCGACCGGCCAGCATGTCGAGGACGCCCTCGAAGACCGAACGCGGCAGGGCCGAGAAGGACGAGGCGCTGCGGACCAGAGTGAACAGCTCGTCGATGTGCATCTCGTCGGTCACGAGAATGGAGAGGACCTGCTGGGCCAGAACGTCCAGCGGATTCCGGGGAAGGGTGACGGGTTCGATATCGCCCCGCTGCAGCGCGTCGATGGTGGCGGCGGCGGCCAGCAGGTCGCCCCGGAAGGTCGGGAACACCAGGGCCTTGGGCACGCCGCCGAGGTGATGGGCGGCCCGGCCCACCCTTTGGGTGGCGCTCGCCACCGACGGCGGCGTTTCGATCTGAAGGACCAGGTCCACCGCGCCCATGTCGATGCCGAGTTCAAGCGATGAGGTCGCGACCACGGCGCGGAGGGTTCCGTCCTTGAGCGCCTCCTCCACCAGCTCGCGCTCTTCCTTCGCCAGTGATCCATGATGGGCCCGACACAGGGTCAGGCCGGCCAGCTCATTGAGGGCGGAGGCCACCCGCTCGGCCAGCCGCCTTGAATTGACGAACACGATGGTGCTGCGGTGGGCGCGGATCAAGTGGAGAACTCTCGCGTGGATGGCCGGCCAGATCGAAGGCGCTTTCGGTGAGGGCTCGCTGGTCGCGGGACCTTCGGCCGCATCCGGCCCGACCCCCGCGGCCGAAGGAGGCGTTTCGACCGTCTCCCTGGGCAACGAGGTCATGTCCGGCACTGCGGACTCCACCCTGACGTCGAAGGCTCGCTTCACCGAAACGTCGATGACCTGGACCTTGCGTCCGCGCGACCCGGCGAGGAAGCGAGCCACCAGATCCAGAGGGCGCGAGGTGGCGGAGAGACCGATGCGTTGAATCGGCTTTCCGGCGAGTTTCATCACCCGTTCGATCGAGAGGGCGAGATGAGCGCCCCGCTTGGCGCCCACGATGGCGTGGATCTCATCGATGATGACGGTGTCGACGGTGCGCAGGATCTCCCGGGCGTCGGAGGTGAGAATCAGGAACAGGGATTCGGGAGTGGTGATCAGAATATCGGGCGGGTCCCGACGCATCCTCTGACGCTCGTTCGGGGGCGTGTCGCCGGAACGCACCGCCACCCGCGGCACCCGAAAAACCTCGCCGCGATCTCGCGCCAGTGCGCAGATCCCCGCCAGAGGCTCCTGAAGGTTGCGCTCGACATCCCTGGCCAGGGCCTTCACCGGGGAGATATAGAGAATCCGCACCCCGCCTCCACGGGCAGCGCCCGCCTTTCGACCTCGGCGACCCATGGGGACGCTGGCCGCCGGAGGCCCGGAGCCGTCGAACACCATCCGATCGATGGCGCACATGAAGGCGGCGAGGGTTTTTCCAGAGCCCGTGGGAGCGCAGATGAGGGTCGACTCGCCGGCCATGATGTGCGGCCAGGCTGCTTTCTGCGAGGGCGAGGGAGTTTCGAACCGCCCGGTGAACCAGTCGCGGGTCGCCCCATGAAAGGCGGAAAGAGCTCCCCTCGGTTTGGTATCGCCGGTCTCGCCTACAATGCGCCGCACTTGAAGAGTGTACAAAGTCCGAAGGGCGTGCGAGGTCCGTTTTGATCTTCGCCCGCATTTCCGTGCTCGGCTGGGCCTTCGTGGTCTTCGTGACCGCGATCGTGCCCTGGGCCGTGCTCCGCAATCGGGACAGCGCCCTGCTCATGGCCTGGATCCCGATGGCCCGCCGGTTCCACGCGATGCTTCTGCCCCAGTTGTTTCTGGGCGCGCTCGCTCTCGGTACCGGCTGGTTCGAAGGAGTGGAACTGTTCCCGCCCCGGGCGCCCTCGCCCACCGGGTGGCTCGCCGGCCTGATCTTCCTGATGCTGGCCCTGGCCCTGGTCCGGCCCCACTGGCGGCGCTCCATCGAGGAAGACAAGCCCACCTGGCGCCTGTTCGCCCCCACGAATCGGCGGGAGCGCCGGATGTGGGTGATCCTCTCCCTCTCGGCCGGCATCGGCGAAGAGCTGGTGTGGCGGGGCGCTCTTCCCGCCCTGTTGGCCGCCGCGACCGGCAGCTTCACCCTTGCCGTCGTCCTGAGCGTCTTCTCTTTTGCGGTGGCCCACGCCATTCAGGGTCTGCGCAGTGTCCTCGCCATCGCCACCATCGCCGCCAGCTTCCACGCCCTGGTGTTCATCTCAGGATCCTTGTACGTGGGGATGGTCGTCCACTTCGTCTATGACGTGATCGCCGGCTTCACCTACGCAGGCTTCGCCCGGGACCTCGGCCGGCTCGGCCCGATCGAGCAAGAAGGCAAACCGTCGGGATGGTGAAACTCACCATTGGCGAAGGCGATCTGCGGGACCAGGACGTGGAGGTCATCGTCAACGCCTGGAATCGCAACGTCATCCCATAATGGCTGCTGTCGGCGCGGCACATGCGAGTGATTGTGTCCACACCAAGAACGAGAACCGCCCACTGCCGCACGAACTTCATCGGCACCACGCAGCGACGACTCAGGCGAGAATGGTCGTTCCGACACCCGAGCATCGACAAGAAAAGCCATGGCCGAGATCGAACCGTCCGCCGTCGAAGCGACGATCCAGGAGATCGAGCGGATTCCTCGGTCTCGCATTCCGAATGAGATGAGCAAAGCCAGCCGGGAGCAGCCCGAGCTGCTCGCTTTCATCCTCGGATCAACGGAAGGGATGGGGCCCGGGGTCAGCGAACTGGCGGGATTCATCTACATCGTGATCTGGCGAACCTTCCGAAACAACACGAAGGGCCGGCTGAAGACGGTCACCTCGGAGGAGATCCAAGCCAAGCTCAGGGAGAACGAAGAAGCGTTCGCGCGTCTCGGAGATGCGGATTCTCCGGTGTTCAACGAGGAGACGCTGGCTCAGATCGCGTCGCAACCGGTCCTGTTCGGCTACATTCTCCACGCCATCCAGAACGCGGAAGAGGAAGAAGGCAACCAGCTCTCGATCTCGGTGGAAGACAAGACCGCTCTCATTCTGCTGCTCAAGACCGCCACCGACGTTCTCGACCACGCCCGGGCATGCTGACTCTCATCCATGGCGCGATCGCGCTGATGACCGTGCCCCACGGCGGCCTTTCGGTTCCAGGCCGGGCTCAGATGCGGCAGGAGGAGGTCCTGAGTCGAGAATGACCCCTCCATCGCAGCGAAGGACCGCGGGGCGGCGCTGGCTCGGTCCCTGCGCCGGCAGGAGCGAAGCGTCGCGAACAGCGTCGAAAGGTGGCGGCAGTGGTCTCAAGACCGCGCCCCCCTGCCCACCGCCCGGCGCGTCCAATGTCCGGTGCTCATCCGGCACGGACTCACCGACCGAGCCGTCTCTCCGGACGAGGCACGGACCCTCGACCGCGTCATCCGCGAGGCCGGGAACTTGCGCGTCACCCTGAAGTTGTTCGAGAACCTCAATCATCACTTCAACCTCGACCCCGTCGGCGCGACCCGCGGCTACGACCGGCTCGTCACCCAGGAGGTCGCGCCTCGGTTCCTCGAATCCATCTCCAACTGGCTGGCCGAGACGCTGCCCGACCGGTCCAAGCAAGCCTCCACAGCGCCGCTCGCTTGGTAGACCACGGCTATCATCAGGAGGTGGGGATTCCCCCCGTCGTTTGATCGAGGACCTTCATGGTTGAACTGCGCGAACCGCTTGAAGAACTGATCCACTCACCCAGGCAGTTCACCGCGGACACGACGTTCCCTCGGGCAAACGAAATCCGGCTCTACGACACCACCCTGCGCGACGGCGAACAAACCCCCGGGGTCGCGTTCTCCCCGGAACAGAAATTCGAACTCGCCTGCATGCTCTCCGACGCGGGCGTCCATATGCTCGATGTCGGCTTCCCCTCGGCCGCGCCCTCCGAGCGAAAGGCGCTCAAGTACATCCTCGACGCCAGGAAGTCGGGGCGGATCACCAGCGAGATCGTGGTGATGTGCCGGTCGAGCGCTCACGACATCGACGCCACCCTCGAGGCGCTCTCCGAGATGGGAGCGAAGCCCTCCGATTGCTCGTTCTTCGTCTTCACCTCCGGCTCCGACCTGCATTTGAAGTACAAGCTCGGGCGGACCCTGCTCGGGCTGGAGGGCCGGAAGCCCGAGGAGTGGCTCGACCTTCCCGTCTCCTTCTACCGGGAGGCAAACATCAAAATGTCGACCAAGGCGATCGCCCACGCCCGCAGTCGTGGGGTGGAGATCGTGGAGTTCGGCGGGGAGGACGGGTCGCGCGCGGACGTGGACTATCTGATCGAACTGGCCGGCGCCTGCTACGACGCGGGCGGCGCCCGCTACGCCTATCCGGACACCGTCGGCTTCTTTGCCCCTGAGGGCGTGGACTACTACATCCCGAAAATCGTGGCCGCCTTCCCGAAAAGGCCCCTGGTCATTCACTTCCACAACGACTTCGGTCTGGCCGCCTACAACACGGTGCGCGCGCTGCATCACGGCGCCACCATTCCCACCGTCACCGTCAACGGCATCGGTGAACGCGCGGGCAACGCCCCGCTCCACACCACAGTGATGATCCTGAAGGAGTTGTACGGCGTCAGCATTCCCGGCTTCCGCTACGACATGTTGGGGCAGCTCCGGCTCAAGGTCGAGCAGATGAGCGGTCTGCCCGTGGCCGCGGCCGAGCCCATCATCGGGCACAACGTCTTCACCCACGAGACCGGCATTCACACCGCCGGCATCACCATCCATCCGGCCATCTACCAGGTCATTGAACCGGATTCGGTGGGCGGTCACCTTCGTTTCCTCTTCGGGAAGCACTCCGGGGCGGTGGCGGTCGAGGCGGTGTTGAAGCAGCATGAAGACCGGCTCAAGGCCGCGGGAGTCGAGATCAACGCGAGGCTGGTGCAAACCCTCCTCCGCCTGATCAAGGACATCCGGGAACGACGAGCGGCGAAGAGCGATCACGCCGACGAGATCCGCACCTACTATCACAACCTCAACAATCTCGGACTCACGGAACACGACCTCGTTTCCTACGCCCTGGTGCTCGGACCCGAACTAAAGTAAGCGCCAGGGGATCGAGAACGGACGCCGATGCACGCAACCGCCGCGCAGCGATCGAGAATTCCCGCCATCGCCCGCGGGCTGTGGATTCTGTCCCTGATCCTTTCCGCGCTTTTCCTCGCCGCGCCCTTCCTCCCCCGGCTCAAGGCCTCGCCGGGGTTGAGCGCGATATTCGTTCTCCTCGCCGCCACCGCCCTGCTGGTGAGCCTGCTGGTGGTGCCCCTGCCCCGGTCTCCGTGGATTGCGCGCGCGGCCCAGCATCTTCTGGTCGCCTTGCTGATCTGCCTGGGCATCGCCTTCCTGCCCCCGATGGTTCCCGGCTGGCTGCCCCTGACCGTGTTCGTGATCCTGGTATCCAGTTCGGAAACCCAGGCCTGGACGGTCGGCTTCGGGGTCGCCGCCGGCCTCCTCCTGGCCGGGGCCTCGGACGCGCGGACACCCCTTGAGTTCTTGTCCCCGGTGGTGGGGCTCGGCGCCACCGCAATCGCTTCCGGGGTCGCCCTGGCGCGCCTCAAGGCCCGCACCGTCCAGTTGGGCCGCGTGATCACCAAGATGCGCCAGGGCGCCGACTTTCTCGAAACCGAGATGGATCCCGACATGACCTTCCGGGGAGTGATCCGGCGACTCGAAGGGCCCACGCTCAAGAAGGTGAGCGAAGAAGCGCGTACCCTGCGTGATCTCGACCGCTCGGCCCACCTCACCCAGACCCTGGCTCCGTTTCTCGAGCTCGCGCGGGCTATGAACAACGCCCACGCCGCCTTGTTCTTCGATATCGATCATTCGCGCAACGGGGCCTTCCTGCGGGCCCACGACGGACCGGACGAGATCTGGGAGGAGGCGGTGATGCCCCTCGATACCGATCCGGTGGGCTTCGTGCTCGATCGCCAGAATGCGTTCTACGCCACCGACTTCAGGTCCTTGCTCTGGTCCTTGCCCTACTACCGGACCCAGGTTCGGATCGGCACCCTGCTCGCGGTTCCGGTCCTGATCCGGGGCGCCATCAGCGGTGTGCTGGTGGTCGATCACGCGGAGAGCCAGGCGCTCTCCACCGCTGAACCGATTCTGAAGCGGCTGGCTCACCTGATCGCTCAGGTGGTGGAGAACGAGCGCGAGACTCTGGCCCACGCGGAGCGCGAGGTGGAGTTCGAGGCGGCGGCCTTCGCCTCCCAGGGCCTGGCCCTCATCACCGAGGTTCCCGAGATCCACCAGTTCGTCGCCCGCGCGGTTCTCGACATGGCCCCGCGCACGATCGGCACGGGGATCGTGCGACTGCACGGCGAGATCATTGAGGGTCTGCCCGGAATGTCGGAGCAGTTCGAGGAATGGATCGGCAAGGGCGCCAACGTCTCCGATCGCACCTGGATCTCCTGGTACCTCACGGGATCGGCGGAGCCTCTGCGCATCGACACCCCGCGCGACCGCGGCCTGCCTCTGTTCCGCCCGGGCGGCGGCCTCCCCGGCGAGACCCTCATGGTCCATCCGCTCCGCTTCCGCAATCGCCTCCAGGGCGCGCTCGTGGCCATCGGCGAAAAGGAGGCGTTCGACGCCAGCGTCGAACGCGTGATCTCGCTCATCTCCAACCAGGCCGCCGCCGCCATCGACCTGATCGAACTGCTGGAGGCGAATCGACGGCTGGCCCTCCAGGACGGTCTCACCAATCTTTTGAACCGCCGCGCCTTCGACGATTCGCTGGAGCGGGCGGTGGCCCAGGCCTCGCGCGCCGGCCAGCCGCTGGCCCTCCTGATGATCGACCTCGATCATTTCAAGCAGCTCAACGATACCTACGGCCACGCGGCAGGAGACCAGGCTCTGCAGGCGGCGGCGGCGGAGATCCTGCATCAGGTTCGCGGCGGCGACCTCGCCGCGCGATACGGCGGGGAGGAGTTCGCGGTCATTCTCCCGGATACCGACGGGGCGGCCGCGTTCCGGATGGCCGAGCGCCTCCGCGCCGCGCTCGCGGAGCGGGTGGTGAAAGCCGGGAACGAGAAGATCAGGATCACCGCGAGTTGCGGCGCGTCCGCCACCGACCTCGGTTATCACACGCCCGAGGAACTCATTCACTCGGCCGACGAAGCGCTCTACGCCTCGAAGGAGACGGGCCGAAACCGGACGTCGCTGGCCGGAGCGCCCCGGAAATAGCGGAAGGTGGCCTTCGACCGCCCGATCGCGGCGCCGGCCGGAAGAACTACTTCTTCGGGTCTTCCCTCAGCGCGAACTGTTGACGGACTGCGTCCGTGACTTTTCCTAAGAAGCCCCACCACCGTCACCCCGGCGAACGCCGGGGTCCCGGCCGATCGACTTGAACATCATCCTCAGCCTCGTCTTCTTCGCCTCGGGGGCCGCGGCGCTGATCTTCGAAACGTTGTGGTTCCGGCAGGCTGGCCTGATGCTCGGTAACAGCGTGTGGGCCACGAGTCTGGTGACGTCCAGCTTCATGGGCGGGCTCGCCATCGGCAATGGGCTCGCCGGCGCGCGAGGCGGTCGCCTGCGGCGGCCCTTGCTCATCTACGCGATGCTGGAGGCAGCCATCGGCGCGACCGGCCTGGGTCTGGTCGTCCTGCTTCCGGGTCTG
This sequence comes from Acidobacteriota bacterium, assembly GCA_032127745.1. Classification (GTDB taxonomy): domain Bacteria; phylum Acidobacteriota; class Vicinamibacteria; order Fen-336; family JAGNNV01; genus JAGNNV01. The sequence goes on along the minus strand of JAQBHL010000230.1, from coordinate 2,881 downwards.
ACCGCCTTCATGGCTCCGCTGTTCACGCCGCTTCTCGATCAGCCCGCGGCACTCAACACCGTGCGCTTCGTCGTGGCCTTCGTGCTGCTTCTGGTTCCCTCGACGGCCATGGGCGCCACCCTGCCGGTTCTGGCCGGCGCCCTCTCGACCAGAGAGCCCCGTTTCGGGCGGGTCCTTGGCATGCTGTATGGCTGGAACACCCTGGGCGCGCTGGCCGGCGCTTTGGCCGGGGAGGGTCTTCTCATCGAGCGTTTCGGCGTCCGCGGCACCGCGTGGTGCGCGGTTACCCTGAACGCAGGGGCGGTCATATCCGCGTTGCTGCTGTCGCGGGGGTTTCACCAGACCCTTATGGTGGCCCCTTCCGGGACGGCCAGCGCCCGGGGTGCGGATCGGCGGCTGCTCGCGGCCGCGTTCCTGGCCGGTGGTCTTCTCCTCGCCCTCGAGGTCGCCTGGTTCCGCCTGCTCGCTCTGTTCGTCTTCGGCACCAGCCTTTCCTTCTCGGTGATGCTCGCGGTCGTGCTGGCCGGTATTGGCGCGGGGGGCCTGCTCGCGGGATGGCTGGTGCGGGCGGACGCCGAGGCGTGGCGATGGCTGTCCGGCACCGCACTGGCCGCCGGGGCGGTGACCGCGTGGAGTTACGCAGCGCTCCCGGATGTGCTCGCGCGTTACGCATCGGTCCAGAGCCTGCTGGAGCCCATGGACGTTCTGGCCCTCGCCCTGCCCCTGATGCTGCCGACGTCTTTCCTCTCCGGCGCGCTCTTCACCCTGATGGGGACGGCGGTCAAGGCGGAGGGACGCGGAGCGAGCAGCGCCGCGGGCGCGGTCGCCCTTTCGAACACGGCGGGAGCCATGATGGGGCCGCTGATCGGGTCATTCGTGCTCCTCCCCGGCCTGGGCATCGAAGGCACGATCTTCGTCCTGGCCGCCGGCTACTTCGTGGTCGCCGTTCTTGCCGCGCGGCCCGCGAGGCTCAAGGCGGAAACGTCGGCGCTCGCGAGAGTGGGTCCCCGGGTCGCGGCCGCGGCTTTCTTCGCCATGATCGCTTTGTTCCCCTTCGGCCTGATGCGGAACCATCTCGCGCTGCGGCCGGCGCGGCCGTACCTCGCCGCGGGCCATCGCATCGAGGCTTATCGCGAGGGGTTGAACGAGACCATCACCTACCTCGCCCGCGATCTGTGGGGAGAGGTCACCTCCCACCGCCTGCTGACCAACTCCTATTCGATGTCGGGGTCTCATTTCGCCTCGGCGCGATACATGCGATTCTTCGTCTACCTGCCGGTGGCTCTTCATCCCGCGCCGAAGAAGGCCCTGCTCATCAGCTACGGCGTCGGTCTCACCGCCAGGGCGCTCACGGACACCCGGCAGCTTGAATCCATCGACGTGGTGGACATCTCAAAGGACATCCTGGAGCTTGGCCGCATCGTGTTTCCGCGGCCGGGGACGTTCCCGCTCGACGATCGGCGCGTGCGGGTTCATGTGGAAGATGGCCGCTTCTTCCTCCTCACCACCGACCAGCGCTTCGACATCATCACCGCCGAGCCACCGCCTCCAAAGGGATCGGGCATCGTCAACCTGTATTCACGGGAGTATTTCCAACTGATCCGAAAACGCCTGGCCCCGGGGGGCATCACGACCTACTGGCTGCCCGTCTACCAGATGGCCGGCCCCGAATCGAAGGCAGTGATCCGCGGTTTCTGCGACGCCTTCGAGGACTGCACGTTGTGGACGGGCACCGGCCTTGAATGGATGCTGATGGGATCCGCGGGCGGCGGCGGGCCGGTACCGGAGGAGCACTTCGAAAAGCAGTGGCGCGATGCCGTGGTCGGCCCGGATCTGCGTGCCCTCGGGTTCGAACGACCCGAGCTCCTCGGAACCACTTTTTTGGCCGACGCCCCCATGCTGCGCCGCCTCACCGCGGACACGCATTCGCTCGATGACGACCATCCGCTGCGTCTGTCGACCCGCTTCGTGACGAAGGTGGCCCCCCTCTACTTCGAGATGATGGATGTGGCGCGGACCGCGCGCGCCTTCGAATCGAGCGAGTGGATCCGTCGGGTCTGGCCCGCGGCCCTGCGCGAGCGCACGCTGGGCGAGTTCTCCACGCAAGGGCTGATCAACCGGAGCCATACCGGGTATGGTGCTTCGCCGATATCACTGCCGGAGGTGGAAGCGATTCTGGTCGGCACGCCCCTCCGGGTTCCGGTCCTCTCCGCCTTCCTCACTTCCGATTCCGAGATTGCCGCCGCGAGCCGGGCGAAAGGGCGCGGCGAGAACGACCCTTTCGTCGACGAACTTCTGGGGTTCGGTGCGCTGGGCGATCGCGACTACAGCCGGGCCGCCGACTTCTTCTGGAAGGCGGAGCGCGGCGATCACGCGGCCGAACTGGGTCCGCTTCGGGTTCTTGCTCTCGGCCTGGCCTCACGCCTGCCCGAGGCCAGGAAAGCCATCGCGGACATGTCGGTCTCGGCGGCGCCGGCCGAGCAGCCATCGTGGGACTGGCTCGCCCGCCGCTTCGGGGCCGGGCCCCATCGCTGACGGCCGAGCTTCGCTGGCGCGAGGTTGTCCTTCAGCCGGGCCCGGGACGACCGGAGGGAGCGCCCACCGCAGCCGAGTGCGGCTTTCACCCGGACGGGCGCACTTGGAAGCCGGCGGCCCTCTTGTGCCCACTGCTGCGGACGTTGCATCCCTCGTGACCATCGCGCGGCGGCGGGCGTGACGCGGCGACGCTTTCAGGAGTGGATGATGGCGAGATCGCTTCACTCCCCGGGGAGGCTGCGCGCTGGCCCAAGGACTGGCTGCGCGCTCGACGACAGAACTTCGGATCCTTGTTGACGGTGGTTTGGGGGCGTTTCCTTTTGAAGGATCAACGTCTGGGCCGCGG
>JAQBHL010000229.1:0-9837 GCA_032127745.1 Acidobacteriota bacterium | reverse complement strand
GGGCTGCCAGGTTCTCCTCGCTGCCCGGGGCGCTTGCCCTCCTCGGGGGCGTTCCTCGAGCCCGGCCCGGGGCGGGTTGCGTATCATCGGCGCACACCACCCTTCCTGGAGGTCCTCACTCATGTCCGTTCCGCGCCTTCTTCCCCCTTCGCGGTTTGTCGTTTCCGCGGCCCTGTTGCTCCTGGCCCCCTCGATTCGAGCCCAGCCCGGCCTCACCACCGCGTTCGTCAAGGTGGACACCGGCGTGACCATTCAATACGTGGCCCAGGGCGACCCCCGGGGCCCGGTGGTGCTGCTGCTTCACGGCGCGGGGGACTCCTGGCACTCCTGGGAACTGGTTCTGCCCCTGCTGCCAAAGACCTTCCGCACCTATGCGTTGACCCTGCGCGGCCACGGCCTGTCCGACCATCCGGCCACCGGCTATGCGCGCGCCGACTTCGCGGCCGATGTCACTTCTTTCATGCGGATGATGGATCTGCGCGGGGTGACCCTGGTGGGTCACTCCCTGGGGAGCTTTGTCGCCCAGGTGGTCGCCTTCACCGACGCGGCAGGTGAAGGCCGGGTCAGCGGTCTGGTCCTGGTCGGCTCCGGGCCGGGACGGGCTCCAGACCCGAACGCTCCCTCACCCACGAGCTCGTACTTCGCCGGCGTTCGGGATCCGATCGACTATCAATTCGCCCGTGATTTCCAGGCCGGCACCGCATTCACGCCCCTGCCCCCGGCGTTTCTGGAGATGATGATCGCCGAAGTGCAGCGCGTTCCCGCGGCGATGTTTCACGCCCTCGCCCGGGGAAGCGCCGATCCTCACCACCTCGAAAAGCTCGGGAAGATCAAGGCGAAGACGCTGCTCCTGTGGGGCGAGGAGGACTCGATGTTCTCGAAGTCCGATCAGGATGGCCTCCTGGGCATCATCCCCGGATCGACCCTCATCGCCTATCCGCGCACCGGACACGCCCTTCATTGGGAACAGCCGGAGCGCTTCGCCCAGGATCTCACCACGTTCATCGCCCGGTAGAGGAGACAAGCATGCAAGGCCTCATGCAGGACGTTCCCCTGAATCTGCCCTCGCTGATCCGGCATGCCGAGAGGCTGCATCCGAAGAAGAGGGTCATGACGAAGACCGCGGACGGGGTCAAAACCGCGACTTTCCGCGAGGTGATCGAACGGAGCCGGCGCCTGGCCGGCGCTCTCTTGGGGCTTGGGGTCAAGGCCGACGACCGCGTGGCCACGCTGTGCTGGAACCATCAGGAGCATCTCGAGACCTACATCGCCGCACCCTGCATGGGGGCGATTCTCCATACCCTCAATATTCGTTTGTTCCCCGACGACATCGCCTACATTGTCGACCATGCCGAAGACCGCGTGGTCATCGTGGACAAGTGTCTTTGGCCGCTGTGGGAGAAGGTGGCGGCCAGGGTCAAGAGCGTACACGACGTCATCGTGATCGACGACGTGGGCGGACCGAAGATCCCCGGGACACACGACTATGAAGGACTGGTCGCGGCGGCTGAACCGATCGAGTACGCGCTCGATCTTCCTGAACGTCAGGCCGCGGCCATGTGTTACACCTCGGGCACGACCGGGCATCCCAAGGGCGTGGTCTATTCCCATCGCTCGAATGTCCTCCACAGCTTTGCTTTGTCGCTGGTCGATTGTTTCGCCCTTTCCGAGAGCGACGTGGCCATCCTGGTGGTTCCGATGTTTCACGCCAACGCCTGGGGCCTGCCCTACGCCTGCCTCATGACCGGAACGGACATCGTTTACCCCGGCCGCTTCATGACTCCGGACGCTCTGGCTTCGCTCATCGTGGACTGCGGGGTCACCTGCGGAGGAGGCGTGCCCACCATCCTGCAGGCCCTGCTCGGACCGCTCTCGAAGCTCAAGGACAAGCTCGGTTCCCTGGATCGATTGCTTTGCGGCGGGTCGGCCCTGCCCCCGGCTCTTCAAAAGGCCTACCGGGAGGAACTCGGCATTCACGTCCTTCACGCCTGGGGCATGACGGAAACGTCGCCCCTTGGCAGCCTCGCCCGCCCGCTTTTCGTCCACAAGAGTGAGAGTCAAGCGACTGAGGCTCAGGCCAGGAGCTCGCAGGGCCGGCCGCTTTTTGGCATCGAGCTACGGATCGTGGGCGACAGCGGCCTGGAGCTTCCCTGGGACGGCAAGAGCCTGGGCGAACTGCAGGCCCGGGGCAACTGGGTGGCGTCGTCATACTACGAGGACGATTCCTCCCCCGAGAGGTTCAAGGAGGGGTGGCTGTGCACCGGCGACGTGGCCACCATCGACGAGCGCGGCTACATGCGCATCGCCGATCGAACCAAGGACCTGGTGAAGTCGGGGGGGGAGTGGATATCCAGCATCGCCATCGAAGGGCTCATCATGTCGCATCCCGACGTGGCCGAGGCCGCGGTCATCGCGGTGCCGCATCCCAAGTGGGACGAGCGGCCTCTGGCCTGCGTGGTGGCGAAGCCGGAGGCGAAGGATCGCCTCACCAGGGACCAGATCCTCGACCACCTGCGTCCGCACATCGCCAAGTGGTGGCTGCCCGACGACGTCGTGTTCATCGATCAGATTCCCAAGACCTCGGTGGGGAAGTTCGACAAGAAGGTCCTCAGGCTCCGGTTCCAGGACCACGTTCTGACCACGGAATAGGCGCCCTGCCGCGCCGGTTGAGAAACACACCTCAAAAGGGCTGATCTCAGGCCTTTTCCGTCATCGCGAGCCTTCGACGGCCGAAGGCCGTCGAAGGCTCGCGATGACGGCGATGGGTTTCTGCCCAACGTGATGTCCGGAAGACGTGGGTGGCTCGTGCCGTCAGGCGTGGGTCAGATGAAGGGCCAGGAGATTCATTTGGCTCATTGTCCGGCGGGGAAGCTCCGTGTGAACGTTGACCTGCATTCGTCATTTGCCCGTTCAGCGCTGGAGGACACCCTTGAAGACCGGCAAGATTCCGCAACAGGTTGTTGTGTTGAGCCTCATCGCGGTGGCGGTGCTGGCCGGCTTCTTTGGGATGCGGGCCCTTTTCGTTCCCGAATCCTTTGGGAAGTACGGCCACTATCGCGCCGACGCCGTGGATGTCATCCGCAAGCTGCCGATTCAGTATGCGGGGGCCAAGGCCTGCGCCGATTGCCACGATGACGTGGCGGCCACGAAATCACAGGGCTTCCACCGCGGTGTCTCCTGCGAGGTTTGTCATGGCGCGGCCGCCGCCCATATCGATGATCCGGGCACGATCAAGCCCACCGCGCCTCGCCAGCGGGATTTGTGCCCCCTGTGCCACAACTACTCTCCATCCCGGCCCACGGGCTTTCCGCAGATTCTCACCGCCCAACACAACCCGGGCAAGCCCTGCATGAGCTGCCACAAGCCTCATGACCCGGTGCCGCCGAACACCCCCAAGGAGTGCAGCGCCTGCCATCGCGGCATCTGGAGCCAGAAGCTGGTTTCGCCGCACGCCTCGCTCGAGTGCGCGACCTGCCACCAGGTGCCGAAGGAGCATTCCGTCAATCCTCGCGGGTTCACGGTGGGCAAGCCGAAGGGAAACCAGTCTTGCGAGAAGTGTCACAGCAACGAGTCTCCGCCCGCCTCGACCATACCCCAGGTGGCCTCCGAGCACACGGGTCGGTATCTGTGCTGGGACTGTCACTACCCACATCTCCCGGAGGGGAAGCAATGAGCCTCGACAGAGAAAATGGCGGTTGTCCAGGAACCGCCGCCGTCGCGGCGGAGTCCGGTTGCGCCGGCGCCAACACCACGGAGATGGATCGTCGCCAGTTCTTCGACACGTGCCAGAAGGCTCTCCCGGTCGGAATGGTGTTGCTGGCCGCCGGGACGCCGATCGGCAGCCTGGCCAGCGCGGATACGGGGGCCCCTGAAGGAGCGGTTCCGGAGCCGAAGAGGGCGAGCTACGCGATGGCCATCGACGTCGAAAAGTGCATTGGCTGCGGACGCTGCGCCGCCGCCTGCAAGACGGAGAACAAGGTTCCCGACTCTCCCCACTACGTGCGGACCTGGGTCGAGCGGTACGTGATGACCAACGACGGCGAAACCCGGGTGGACAGTCCCAACGCGGGAATCGATGGTTTTCCCGACCAGCCCGAAGCGGACATTCTCAAGACCTTCTTCGCTCCGAAGCTCTGCAATCAGTGCGCCAACCCCCCCTGCGTTCAGGTGTGCCCCGTGGGCGCCACGTTCCAGACCCGCGACGGCGTGGTCCTCGTCGACGACGACTACTGCGTGGGATGCCGCTACTGCATCCAGGCATGTCCGTACGGGGCCCGGTACCTTCACCCGGAAAAGCTGGTCGCGGACAAATGCACGTTCTGCTACCACCGGATCACCCAGGGCCTGCTGCCTGCGTGCGTGGAGGTCTGCCCCACGGAGGCGCGAGTCTTCGGTGACCTGAACAGCCGGAGCAGCCCCATCCAGAGGGTGTTGCGGTTCAACCCCATCATGTCGCTCAAGGCTGAACTGAACACACGCCCCAAGGTGTTCTACGCCAACGCCGACCAGGAGATCAGGTAGGCCATGGAAACCGGAGCCTTGGAACCCTTCACCGGCTATATCTACCCGAACGAGTACTTCCTCCAGTGGGAGCTGCTCATCGTTCTCTATCCCTACATCACCGGACTGGTGGCCGGGGCTTTCATCCTGGCCTCGCTCGAGCGGGTCTTCAAGGTTAAGGCCCTGTGGCCCGTCTATCGCCTGGCCCTGCTGAGCGCCCTGGCCTTCATGATCGTGGCTCCCCTTCCTCTGCTGGCCCACCTTGGCCACCCGGAGCGATCACTCGAGATGTTCCTTACCCCGCACACCACCTCGGCCATGGCCATGTTCGGCTTCGTCTACGCCTGGTACCTGGTGGTGGTGCTTCTGCTCGAGGTCTGGTTCGACTACCGGCGCGAGATCGTGATCTGGTCGCGGGAGAGCAAAGCCCCGTGGAAATATCTGTACAAACTGATGACCCTGGGAGCCACCGACATTTCGGAGGCCGCGGTCCGGTTCGATGACAAGGCGGGCCGGCTGATCACCATCATCGGTATCCCTTCGGCCTTCCTCCTCCACGGCTACGTGGGCTTCATCTTCGGTTCCGTGAAAGCCAATCCCTGGTGGAGCTCGGTGCTCATGCCGGTGGTGTTCCTCTTCTCGGCCATCGTTTCCGGCATGGCCATCGTCATGTTGATCTACATGGTGACATCCTGGATTCGCTGGAAGCCTATTGACATGACGTGTCTGAACAAGCTGGGCGAGTTCCTTCTCTATGCGCTGATCGTGGATTTCTCCCTGGAACTCCTGGACTTCATCCACCGTCTCTACGAATCCGAGGAATCCATCCACATCCTTTCGCAGCTGATCACGGACCGCCTCTTCCTCAGCCTGATCATTCTTCAGTTGCTCATGGGCGCCATCGTTCCGATGGTGGGGCTGGTGGCCGCCCGGTTCGGCCGGCTTCCCGACGAGATGCGCAGAATGATCTACTTCCTGGTCGGCATACTGATCCAGATCGGCATCTTCAGCATGCGCTGGAACGTGGTGGTCGGCGGCCAGATGTTCTCGAAGAGCCTGCGGGGCCTGACCGTGTACAAGGTGCATCTGTTCGGTCTGGAGGGGCTCTTCTTCACCATGGGGCTGCTGCTGCTGCCCGTGGCCATTCTCTACGTGCTCCTCAAACTCCTGCCGCCCTGGGTTGACGGGGATCAAGACGGCGCTCTGGCCAGCCAGCCGCACTAGCAGCCCGTGGTGAAACCCGCGGTCCCCATGCGCGTTCTGGTGACGGGAGCCACGGGGTACATAGGAGGGCGGCTCGTGCCGCGCCTGTTGGAAAAGGGCCATCTGGTTCGTTGCCTCGCGCGAAATCCTTCCCGCCTCTATGGGCACACCTGGCCTGGAGTGGAGATCGTCTCCGGGGATCTCCGGGATACGGAGGCGGCGGCGAGGGCTCTCGACAACATCGAGGTGGCCTGCTACCTGGTGCACTCCATGGCGGCCGGCCAGGCTTTTCAGGAGCGGGACCGACTCATGGCCCTGGCCTTCGGGCAGGCCGCGGCGAAGGCGGGCGTCCGGCGCATCCTCTACCTGGGCGGTCTCGGCGATCCGGAGAGGGTGAGGAGCAAACACCTCGTCTCCCGGCAGGAAGTCGGCCGTTGCCTTTCGGAGGGCGGCGTGCCCGTGGTTGAGTTCCGTGCCGCCGTCATCGTGGGGTCGGGAAGCGCCAGCTTCGAAATGATTCGGCACCTCACCGAGCGCCTCCCGGTGATGATCACGCCCACCTGGGTGAACACCCGGTGCCAGCCCGTGGGCATCCATTCGGTGCTGGAGTATCTGGTGGAGGCGCTGGACCACCCCACCGCCAACGGGATCTACGAGATCGGGGGCCAGGATGTCCTGAGCTACCGGGAAATGATGCTGCGCTACGCCCGCATCCGTGGCCTGCGCCGTTTCATCCTGACCTTCCCGGTTCCCAGGCCTGAGCTCAGCAGCCACTGGGTGGATCTCGTCACCCCCATCCCATTCCGCATCGCCCATCCGCTGGTCGAGAGCCTGCAGACCGAGGTGGTGGTGAGAGACAACCGCGCCTTCCGCGATTTCGGCGTGCGGCCCGGCGGCTACGACGCGGCGGTGCAGCGCGCCTTGTCACGCATGGCCCAGGATGGCGTGGAGACCACCTGGGCCTCCAGCCTCTCCAGTTTCGCCAACAACCAACCCGAGGCGGATGTGCTGGGTTCGCACGAGGGCCTGCTGCTGGACCAGCGGCGGCGGCGTGTGAAGGCCCCGCCCGCCCGTCTGTTCGAGGCGATCTGCAGCCTGGGAGGCGAAGAAGGATGGCCTGCGGGGAATGCCCTTTGGCAGCTGCGGGGCTTGATGGATCGCCTGGCCGGAGGCGTCGGCATGCGCCGGGGTCGCCGCCATCCCAGGGACTTGCGGGTCGGCGATCCCCTGGACTTCTGGCGGGTCGAGGCGCTCGAAGCCCCGCACCTCGTCCGGCTTCGGGCCGAGATGAAGCTGCCGGGTCGGGCCTGGCTACAGTTCGAGGTGTTGCCCGATCCGGCGGGATCCCGAGTGGAGCAGACGGCTTTCTTCGAACCTCGCGGCGTCCCGGGCTATCTCTACTGGTACTCCGTGCTCCCCTTCCACCGCTTCATCTTTCCGGGGCTCATTAACTCGCTGAAAACAAAGGCTGAAGCGTAGGGGTCTGCGAACCGATCAGCCCCAAACAGGCCAAATGGCCTATTGATGCCGGTTAGGGGGCGGGGCTACCCTTAGGTTGCCATGGGAGACCATTCGACGCCCGGCGTGCTGGGGGCCATCGGCGCGGGTCGACGGGTCGCGATCGCAGCCCGGATCGCGTTGCTCCTGGCGGGGACGCTTGGAGGCACGAATGCGGTCGCGCAGGAGAACTCGGACTGCCTGGGCTGCCATGGCGAGACGGACCTGACCGCAGAGCGGAAGGGGCGGACGGTCTCGGTCTACGTCTCCGAGAAGGCTTTCTCTGGCTCGATCCACGGCGGTCTGGAGTGCGTGAACTGCCACGCCGACCTCGAGGGTAAGGAACTCCCACACGACACCCCGCTCCAGAAGGTCGACTGCGGCAGCTGCCACGACGCGGAGACGCAGCAGCACGGGGCCTCTCTTCACGGGAAGGCGATGAAGCGCGGGGACACCCTCGCTCCCACCTGCGCATCGTGCCACGGGATGCATGACATCCGGGCGGTAAGGGACCCTCTCGCCCCGGTCTCCCCGCTCAACCTGCCGTTCACCTGCGGGAAGTGCCACCAGGAAGGCACCACGGTGACGCGGCAGCGCAAGATCCACCAGGACAACATCCTTGAGAACTACTCCGAGTCGATTCACGGCGAGGGCCTGCTCCGGAAGGGCCTGATCGTGGCCGCGAACTGCGCCTCGTGCCACACCGCCCACAACATCCTGCCCCATACCGACCCCGCCTCTTCGATCGCGCGCGGGAACATCGCGGCCACCTGCACCAAATGCCACGCGCGCATCGAGGACGTCCACCGAAAGGTGATCAAGGGGGAGTTGTGGGAGAAAGAGGCGCACGTCCTGCCCGCCTGCGTCGACTGCCACCAGCCGCACAAGGTGCGCAAGGTTTTCTACACCCAGGGCATGGCGGATTCGGACTGCATGAAGTGCCACCAGAAGAAGGACCTCCAGGCCCAGGACGGCCGCTCCATGGCGGTGGACCTGCAGGACCTGCAGCACTCGCGCCACCTAAAGGTGGCCTGCTCCCAGTGCCATTCCGGAGTCAACGCTTCACACCTCCGCCCGTGCGAGACGATCACCACGAAGGTGGACTGCAGCTCGTGCCACACCGAGGTGGCGCAGCAGTACGTGGCCAGCCGGCACGGACAGCTCATGAGCGAAGGGGACGCGAACGCGCCAACGTGCAAGGAGTGCCATGGGACCCACGGGACTCTGGGCAAGATCGATAGCGCGTCGCCCACGTTCCCCACGAATGTTCCGAAGCTATGTGCCCGGTGCCACCGCGAGGGCGAGAGGGCGGCGCTCCGCTACCAGGGGCCCCAGCACGAGATCATCGAGGCCTATACCGAGAGCATCCACGGAAAGGGCCTGCTCAAGAGCGGCCTTACCGTGACCGCCACCTGCACGGGCTGCCACACCGCGCACGCAGTTCTGCCGCGGTCGGACCCGGCTTCGACCGTGAATCGCGCGAACGTGCCCGCCACCTGTGGCCGGTGCCACCACGGCATTCAGGAGGAGTTCGAAAAGAGCGTCCATCACGAGATGCTTGGCAGGACCGATAAGGATCTGCCCGTCTGCAACGACTGCCATTCGGCGCACACCATCCAGAGAGCGGACGCTTCCGGCTTCAGGATGGACATCATGCAGAAGTGCGGGCGCTGTCACGGGGCGATCGCGACCACCTATTTCGACACCTACCACGGCAAGGTCAGCCAGCTCGGATACGAAAAGACCGCGAAGTGCTACGACTGCCACGGCGCCCACGACATCCAGAAAGTCTCGGATCCTCGCTCGCACCTCGCGCGCGAGAACGTCGTCGCCACCTGCCAGAAGTGCCACCCCGGCGCCTCGCGCCGCTTCGCCGGGTACTTGAGCCATGCGACCCACCACGATCCGGAGAAGTACCCTTGGTTGTTCTGGACCTTCTGGGGCATGACCGGCCTGCTGGCCGGGACCTTCCTCGTGGGCGGAGCGCATACCCTGCTCTGGCTGCCGCGGGCCTTTGAGATGCGGCGGGAGCTGAAGGCCGAGGAGGAAGCGGAAGAACGCGAGGCGATGGCGGCGGAAGACGCCCTGGTCGAGCGGCGAAAGGCCACCGTGGCCGCTCCTTCTGCGACTGGCGAGCCGACCGAGCCAACCGAGGCGCCCCTGGGGGACGTTGGGAAGGACGAGGAGAACCGGTAGCCATGGAAGGCAGCAGGAGGCACGCGCTTCAGTATCAGCGTTTCACCCGGCTCGACCGGACGCTCCACATCGGCATGATCGTGAGCTTCATCAGCCTGGCTCTCACCGGGATGACCCTGAAGTTCTCCTACACCGCCTGGGCCGCCTTCCTGGCCCGCAGGCTGGGAGGTTACGAGGGGGCGGGCTTCATCCACCGATCCGCCGCGCTCCTCATGTTCGGGCTCTTCGTCGTCCACCTGTGGGACTTGAACCGGAAGCGAATCAAGGAGCACGGCGGGTCGATCCTGAAGCTCGTCTTCGGCCCGGCGTCGATGCTCTTCAACAAGCGGGACCTTCTGGAATTCATCGGCACCCTCAAGTGGTTCGTGGGGGCAGGCCCCCGGCCGCGCTACGGGCGGTGGACGTACTGGGAGAAGTTCGACTATTTCGCCGTCTTCTGGG
>JAQBHL010000228.1:0-3157 GCA_032127745.1 Acidobacteriota bacterium | reverse complement strand
TCTCGTCGAGGACTCCCGCAAGGCGCTCGCCGCGGTTCCGGGTTCCGAGTCGTTGCTCGTTCTGCCCGAAGGGATCATGCTCAACTACCTTTCGCGCAGACCCACGCCCAGCCATGTGTACACGTTCAATCCCTACTGGCTTCGGTGGACGGATTCCGTCCTCGCGGACTTGAAGAAGCGTCCCCCGCCCTTCGTGCTGGTCATCAGCAGGGACATGACCGAGTATGGGATCCAACGTTTCGGAGAGTCCCCCGAGCACGGGGGTCCGATCCTGGCGTGGGTCGCCGCAAACTACGCCTTGACGCGGCGTGTGGGTGATGACGCCCTTGATAGGTCGCAGCGGGGGACGATGATCCTTCAGCCTCGGGATAGCGTTCTGGGACCGGCTCAGGAACCCGCGCACTGACCCATTGCGACCCGGCAACGCGAGGCAAGTTACGCCGCGCCAGCGGCTAGACTCCCATCCCCTCCATGGCCGCTCCCGAGTTCGTTCACCTTCATCTTCACACCGAGTTCTCGCTGCTCGACGGCGCCTGCCATCTTGACGAGCTGGCGAAGGCCGCGAAGGAGATGGGGATGAAGGCGATGGCCATCACCTACCATGGCGCGATGTTCGGCGCCGTCGGCTGGGCCGCGGCGTGCAACAAGGCGGGGATCAAGCCGATCATTGGTTGCGAGAGCTATGTGGCGCTCGGCTCGCGGCTCGAGAAGAGCGGCGGGGGCATCTCCAATGCCTACAACCATCTCGGGATGATCGCGACCACCAACGAGGGCTATCACAATCTCGCGAAGCTCTCCTCCATCGGCTATACCGATGGCTTCTATCACCGGCCGCGCATCGACAAGGAAGTCCTGGCCCAATACCGCAAGGGCCTCGTGGGCTTCTCCGGTTGCCTCGCCAGCGAGATTTCGCAGGCGCTGATGCGGGACGACGAGGCGGGCGCCATCAAGTCGGTGATGGAGTTCTGCGACATCTTCGGGAAGGACCGGTTTTACCTGGAGCTTATGGATCACAAGATCCCCGAGCAGACCAAGGTGAACAAGGGTCTGATGCGCATTCACAAGAAGACGGGGCTGCCCTTCGTGGCCACCAACGACGCGCACTACCTCCACAAGGACGACCACGAGGCGCACGCGGTGCTGCTCTGCATCGGCACGGGCAAGAAGCTCTCCGACCCGAACCGGTTCCAGTTCGAAACTCAGGAGTTCTACGTCAAGAGTGCGCTCGAAATGGAAGCGCCGTTCGGCCATGTGCCCGAGGCCCTCTCGAACACCGTGAAGATCGCGGACATGGTGGAGTTCAAGCTCGACACCGAGCTGAAGCTGCCGCGCTTCGACGTGCCGGTGGGCTACACCATCGAGTCGTACTTTGAGAAGGTGGCGCGCGGCGGGTATGCCGAGCGCCTCAAAGTCCTGGGGCCGCTCGCCGAATCGGGTCGTCTCACGGTACCGCTCGCCGACTACGAGGCGCGCCTCACCCGCGAGATCGGCGTCATCCATCGCGTCGGCTTTTCTGGCTACTTCCTGATCGTGGGCGACTACAACCGCTTTGCCAAGGATCGGGGCATCCCGGTTGGGCCAGGTCGCGGCTCGGCCGCGGGGAGCCTGGTCGCCTACGCCATGAGGGTCACGGATATCGACCCCATCGAGAACGGCCTGATCTTCGAACGGTTCCTGAACGAGGAGCGCATCGCCCCGCCCGATATCGACATCGACTTCTGCGAGAACCGGCGCGGGGAAGTGATCGAGTACGTCACCCAGAAGTACGGGCGCGAAAACGTCGCCCAGATCATCACCTTCGGGACGATGAAGGCGAAGGCGGTGGTGCGCGACGTGTCGCGCGTGCTGGAGCTCTCGTTCTCGGACAGCGACCGGATCGCGAAGATGGTGCCGGCCGACCTGGGGATGACCCTCGAGAAGGCGCTTCAGGATTCGCCTGCGCTGGCGGACGCCTACAAGAAGGAAGAGCTCACCCGCCGGGTGATCGACATCGGGAAACGGCTGGAAGGCACCACGCGCCACGCATCCACTCACGCGGCCGGCGTGGTGATATCGCCCGTGCCACTCGCCACCCTGGTGCCTCTCTACAAGTTTCCGGGCACCGAGTCGGTAGTGACGCAGTTCGACATGAAGGGAGTCGAGGAAATCGGTCTTCTGAAGATGGACTTCCTCGGCCTGTCCACCCTCACTCTCATCGACCGCTGCGTGAAGATGATCGAGGAGCAGACCGGTGAGAAGGTCGACCCCTCGATGCCGCAGGACGGCGACAAGAAGACCTACGAACTCTTCGCCGCGGGCAAGACCAACGGGGTGTTCCAGTTCGAGTCGGATGGGATGAAGGACGTGTTGCGGCGCTTCAAGCCCGACCGGCTCGGGCATCTCACCGCGCTCAACGCCTTGTATCGGCCCGGCCCGATGCAGATGATCGACGACTTCGTCAAACGCCGGCACGGGCAGACGAAGGTGACGTACGAACACGCGTCCTTCGAGACCATCCTCGGCGAGACCTACGGGATCATGGTGTACCAGGAGCAGGTCATGCAGATCGCCGCGGCCATCGCGGGCTTCACCATGGGCGAAGCCGAGTGCTGCGCAAGGCCATGGGCAAGAAGAACGCCGCGGTCATGGCCGCGCAGAAGGACAAGTTCGTGGGCGGCTGCGTGGCCAACAAGGTCGCGGTGGCCAAGGCCACGAAGGTCTGGGACCACATCGAGATGTTCGCGGGCTACGGCTTCAACAAGTCTCATTCGGCGGCTTATGCGTGGATCGCGTATCAGACCGGGTACCTGAAGGCGAACTATCCGGCGTTCTTCGTGGCCTCGCTGCTCACCATGGAGAAGGCGAATGCGGACAAGCTCGTCGCCTACAGCGCCGAGGCGCGGGATCTCGGTCTTACCGTGCTGCCGCCGAACGTCAATGCCTCGCTCACGGACTTCACGGTGGAGCAAGGCGCCGTGCGGTTCGCGCTGTCCGCGGTGAAGAACGTGGGTGAGGGCGCCGCCGAGTCGGTAGTGACGGCCCGGAAAGAAGGGCCTTTCACCTCCCTCGACGACTTCGCGTCGCGCGTCGACTTGAAGACCGCCAACAAGCGCGCGGTGGAGAGTTTCATCAAGAGCGGATCCTTCGATTCGGTCGACTCGCGGCGCCACGTGCTCTT
>JAQBHL010000227.1:0-4596 GCA_032127745.1 Acidobacteriota bacterium | reverse complement strand
CGCAAGGGAACTCTGGAACCGGGGAAGCTCGCCGATCTCGTGATCTTCAATGAGGATCTTTTCAAAATGGAACCGAAGAAGATCCTGACTACCCCGGTGGACCTCACCATGGTGGGAGGGCGGGTGGTGTTCGAGCGAACCACGCACCCCTGAGGTCCCATGGCCCTGGATGCGAAAACGCGAGAAGCGATCGAGGTCGCCCTCGGATACGCCTTCAAGGATGAGTCCCTCGTCGAGCAGGCCCTGACCCATCGCAGTCTCCTTTCCGAGCGGCGGACGTCCGTCTCCAACGAGCCCCTGGAATTCCTGGGCGATGCCGTTCTCGGATTCATGATCGCGGAGATGCTGCACCGGCGCGATCCGCTGGGCGCCGAAGGCGACAAGACCCGCGTCCGCGCCCGCCTGGTGTCCACTCCTACGCTGGTGGCGATCGGCCGCTCCTTCGACGTGGCCTCCCTGATCAGGATGAGTCCGGGCGAAGAGAAGAACGACGGACGGACCCACGAGAAGGTGCAGGAGGACGCGGTCGAAGCCCTGATCGCCGGGGTGTATCTGGACGGCGGCATCGAGGCGGCCCGCGCCGTGGTCTCCCGTCTTTTTGCACCTCGGCTGAACCAGGGGTCGCTCGCGGCGAAGGACGCGAAAGGCGCCTTGCAGGAGTTTCTTCAGGCCCGGGGACTCGCACTTCCCGCGTACGAGGTTGAGTCGCTCGAGGGCCCGCAGCACCGGCAGCGCCATCGGGTCGGGTGTCTGGTCGACGGGGAAGTGCTGGGTCGAGGGGAAGGCCCATCCCGGAAGAAGGCCGAACTGATGGCCGCCGAGCAGGCGCTCGCGACCCTGACCGCCCGCGCGGCGCAGGACTGAAGGGAGACGGCGCCTTACTCGGCGGCATCGGGACTCCGCTGCGCCACGGCCGGGTACGAGGACGAGACCACCCTCATCCCAGGAGCGTGTCATCAGCAGGCCCCGTCGTTCTGCGTGGCCGGAAGCGATCTCGGCGTCCTGCCGAGACTGCTTCGTCCCATCATTCGACGAGTCCTTGCCGAGCCACCCATGCGAGATAGGCCCATTCCGTGCACTTTTTGATCGGCCTGGGCCCCGGCTTTCGCGGGGGTGACGGGGGGTGGGGTTTCTTGGGAGGAACGTCACGGACGTAGTCCGTCCACCGCTCGCAGTGACGGAAAGGCTCAAGAACCGGGCCTTTCTCGCATGGGATTCTCGCCAAGGGCCTGACCGTTCCGGGCGTGGCCCGAAGCAATCTCTCCAGTGCCAAGTCGCGCTAGTGCCAAGTCGCGCCCCGTGCGGCCGTTGAGTGGGCCGTTCAGGTACTTCATAATCTGAATCAGTCACACTCATAAAAAGTGCATTGACAAACAACAAGTAGTCGCGTATTCTTTGCTCTGTCGAACAGGAGAAATCACCAAACATGGGCAAAGTCATAGGTATCGATCTCGGCACAACCAACTCGTGCGTGTCCGTCCTTGAGGGCGACGCGCCGGTTGTGATCGCGAACTCGGAAGGCGGACGCACCACGCCTTCCATCGTCGCGTTCACCAAGGACGGCGAGCGTCTCGTGGGCCAGGTCGCCAAGCGCCAGGCGGTAACGAACGCCGAAGCCACCATCTACTCCGTCAAGCGCTTCATGGGCCGTCGCCACAGTGAAATCAGCGACGAAGTGAAGCTCGTTCCTTACAAGGTGGTCGAGCAGGACGGCCTGGCGCGGATCGATATCCGCGGCAAGGTGTACTCGCCGCCGGAAATCTCGGCCATGATCCTGCAGAAGCTCAAGCAGGCGGCGGAGGATCACCTCGGCACCAAGGTGGACAAGGCGGTTATCACCGTTCCCGCCTATTTCAACGACTCTCAGCGCCAGGCCACCAAGGACGCGGGCAAGATCGCCGGCCTCGAAGTCCTTCGCATCGTGAACGAGCCCACCGCGGCCGCCCTCGCCTACGGCCTCGACAAGAAGAAGGACGAGACCATCGCGGTTTACGACTTCGGCGGCGGCACCTTCGACAGCTCGATCCTGGAAGTGGGCGAGGGTGTGGTCGAGGTGAAGGCCACCAACGGCGACAGCCACCTGGGCGGCGACAACGTCGACCAGAAGATCATGGAATGGATCATCGCCGAGTTCAAGAAAGATGCCGGCATCGATCTTTCCAAGGACAAGATGGCGCTTCAGCGCCTGAAGGAAGAGGCGGAGAAGGCCAAGATCACCCTTTCGAGTTCGATCGAGACCGACATCAACCTGCCCTTCATCACCGCCGACGCCTCCGGTCCGAAGCACCTTTCCCTGAAGCTCACCCGGGCCAAGATGGAGCAGCTCGTGGCCGATTTGATCGATCGCTCCATGGGTCCGGTGAAGCAGTGCATGAAAGATGCCGGTCTCGAGCCCTCGAAGATCGACGAAGTGGTTCTGGTCGGAGGCATGACCCGCATGCCTCTCATCCAGCAGCGGGTCAAGGAGTACTTTGGCAAGGAGCCGCACAAGGGCGTCAACCCGGACGAAGTGGTGGCCATCGGCGCCGCGATTCAGGCCGGCGTCCTCTCCGGGGACGTGAAGGACCTGCTTCTCCTCGACGTCACCCCTCTCTCCCTCGGCATCGAGACCCTGGGCGGGGTCATGACCAAGCTGATCGAGCGCAATACCACCATCCCGGCCAAGAAGTCGGAAGTGTTCTCCACCGCGGCCGATTCGCAGACCTCGGTGGACGTCCACGTCCTCCAGGGCGAGCGCGATTTCGCCAAAGACAATCGCACCCTCGGCAACTTCTCCCTGGTTGGTCTTCCTCCCGCGCCGCGCGGGGTGCCCAAGATCGAGGTCACCTTCGACATCGACGCCAATGGCATCGTGAACGTCACCGCCAAGGACATGGCCACGGGCAAGACCCAGCAGATCACCATCACCTCTTCTTCCGGCCTGGCCAAGGACGAGGTCGAGCGGATGGTTCGCGAAGCCTCCAGCAACGCCGATGCCGACAAGAAGAAGCGCGAAGTCATCGATCTCAAGAATCAGATCGACGGCCTGGCCTACAACATCGAGAAGCTCCTGAAGGACAACAAGGAGAAGATCTCCGAGGAGGACGCCAAGCCGGTTGAGGAAGCAATCGCCGCCGCTCGCAAGAGCTCGGACTCCGAGGATGCGGCCGCCCTGAAGACCGCGCTCTCGGATCTCGAGAAGGTGTCCCACAAGCTGGCCGAGGACTTGTACAAGAAGACCCAGCCAGAAGCGCCTGTGGGAGGCCCGAGTGATCCCACCGCCGGCGGAGCGGCCCCCGGCGGAGCCGAGTCCTCGGGCGGAGCCCCGAAGGGCGATGTGGTCGATGCCGAGTACGAGGTCAAGAAGGACTAAGAATTTCAGTTGAACCGCCGCCTAGGGGGGCGGCCGGTCTAAGACCGCGAATCGCCCAACGCCACAATGGGCGCCTCGCAAGGTCACAACATGTTCCCCGATTCAAAACAACAACCGACCGACATCACGTCGCGTCACTGTCAAGGAGTAAACAAGGGATGCCGAAGAAAGTCAGCGTCAAGCCTCTTCACGACCGCGTTCTCGTAAAGCGCGTCGTCGAAGAAGGCGAACAGAAGGTGGGGGGAATCATCATTCCCGATTCCGCCAAGGAAAAGCCGCTCCAGGCCGACGTGGTGGCCGTGGGACCGGGTGAATACGACGACAGCGGCAAGCGCAAGGCGCTCGACGTCAAGGTCGGCGACAAGGTGCTCATCGGCAAGTGGTCGGGCACCGAGGTCAAGATCGACGGCGAAGAGTATCTGATCCTCAAAGAGAACGAGATCCTCGGGATCGTCGGCTAATCGGCTAGAAAGAGAAAAGAAAGAACTATGGCAAAGCAAATTGTTTATCACGATGACGCCCGCGCGGCGATCCTTCGTGGCGTGAATGCCCTGGCCGATGCGGTCAAGGTCACCCTCGGTCCCAAGGGCCGGAATGTCATCATCGACAAGAAGTTCGGTTCGCCGACGATCACCAAGGACGGCGTCACCGTCGCCAAGGAAATCGATCTCAGGGATCCGATCGAGAACCTCGGGGCCCGCATGGTCCGTGAAGTCGCGAGCAAGACGTCCGATGTGGCCGGCGACGGCACCACCACCGCGACGGTTCTGGCTCAGGCCATCTATCGCGAGGGCATCAAGAGTGTCACCGCGGGGATGAACCCGATGGAACTGAAGCACGGCATCGACAAGGCGGTGGAAGTGGTCGTCGAGGAGATCAAGAAGCTCTCCAAGCCGGTCAAGGGCACGATGATCGCGCAGGTTGGCACCATTTCCGCCAACAGCGACGAGACCATCGGCAAGATCATCGCGGAAGCGATGGAGAAGGTCGGCAAGGACGGCGTCATCACGGTGGAAGAGTCGCGCTCGATGGAGACCTCGCTCGAGGTTGTCGAGGGTATGCGCTTCGATCGTGGGTACCTCTCCCCGTACTTCGTGACCGATTCCGAGCGCATGGAAGCGGTTCTCGAGGATGCCTACATCCTTTCCTTCGAGAAGAAGATCTCGAGCATGAAGGATCTCCTCCCGGTTCTCGAGAAGGTGGCCCAGTCGGGCAAGCCCCTCGTGATCATCGCGGAAGAGATT
>JAQBHL010000226.1:0-2824 GCA_032127745.1 Acidobacteriota bacterium | reverse complement strand
CGTGTGTCGTGGGACGAGGCGCTCAACGACATCGCGGGGCGGATTCGCAAGGCCATTGTCGACAAGCGGCCGAACGACGTCATGTACCACGTGGGCCGGCCGGGCGAGGATGGGTACACCGAGCGGGTGCTGGCGGCCTCGGGTGTGGACGGCCACAACTCGCACACCAATATCTGTTCGTCCGCGGCCCGCGCCGGTTATCAGTTCTGGATGGGGTTCGATCGGCCCAGTCCCGATCACGCCAACGCCGAGGTGATTCTGCTCATCAGCGCCCACCTCGAGTCCGGGCACTACTTCAATCCGCACGCCCAGCGGATCATGGACGGGAAGCACAAGGGCGCGAAGCTGATCGTGATGGACGTACGGCTCTCCAACACCGCCACCCATGCCGATCACTGGATCGCGCCGTATCCGGGTTCCGAGGCGGCGATTCTGCTCGCCATCGCCCATTTCATCATTCGTCACAAGCGCCACAACGCCGAGTTCATGCGCAAGTTCTGGAACTGGGAGTCGTATCTCGCGGCCGAGCGGCCCGAACTTCCGAGGACGTTCGAGAGCTTCGAGAAGGCGATTGGCGAGGCGTATTCGAGCTACAGCTTCGCCTTCGCGGCGGCGGAGTCGGGCGTCGACGCGGACAAGCTGCGCGAGATCGCGGAGATTGTTTCGAAGGCGGGGACCAGGCTCGCCGCGCACAACTGGCGTTCGGCCGCGGCCGGGGCCGAGGGCGGTTGGCAGGTCGCGCGTTGCCTCTTCTTCTTGAATGCTTTGCTGGGTGCGGTCGCCTGCGAAGGCGGGACGTATCCCAACACCTGGAACAAGTTCGTGCCCAAGCCGATGTACATGCCGCCCCATCCGAAGACCTGGAACGAACTCACCTGGCCCAAAGAGTTTCCGATGTCGATGTACGAGATGTCGATCCTGCTCCCGCATTTCCTCCGCGAGGGCCGCGGCAAGCTCGACGTCTACTTCTCGCGGGTCTACAACGCGATCTGGACGAATCCCGACGGCTTCTCGTGGATTGATCAATTCACGAAGGAGGACTCGCCGATCGGCCTTCATGTCGCCCTGACCCCGACCTGGAGCGAGACCGCGTACTTCGCCGACTACATCCTGCCCATGGGCCTTGGGAGCGAGAGGCATGACCTTCATTCCTACGAGACCCAGGATGCGCAGTGGATCGGTTTCCGGCAGCCCGTGCTGAAGGAAGCCAAGCGCCGGATGCGCAAGGACGTGGGGGCCGACACGCGCGGCGTCAATCCGGGCGAGGTCTGGGAAGAGAACGAGATGTGGATCGATCTCTCCTGGCGGATCGATCCCGATGGGTCGCTCGGGATCCGGAAGTTCTTCGAGTCAAAGAAGGCGCCGGGGACGAAGCTCCCCATCGACGAGTACTACGACTACATCTTCGAGAACTCCGTGCCGGGCCTGCCGGAGAAGGCCGAGGACGAGGAGCTTCTGCCCGGCGAGTTCATGCGACGGTATGGCGCGTTCGAAATCAAGAGCGGGATCGGTGCGGTGTTTGCCGAGGAAGTTCCGGCGGCGGAGCTGGTGGATGTGGCGAGGGACGCTTTTGGGCGCGTGTATGCGGGGTCGCCCAAGCCTGATTCGACGAACGTCGCGCCGCTGCCTGCGCCGGATTCCGATGCGTCCGGGCGCCGGCCCGTGGGCATCGATGTCGATGGCCAGGTTCTGCGCGGTTTCCCGACCCCCTCCGGCAAGCTTGAGTTCTATTCGCCGACGTTGAAGGCCTGGGGGTATCCCGAGGCCGCCATCCCGACCTACATCAAGAGCCACGTGCATCCGGAGAATCTCCGTGAGGGCGAGCTGCCCCTGATCCCCACGTTCCGCGTTCCCATCCAGATTCACACCCGAAGCGGCAATTCGAAATGGCTGTCGGAGATCGCGCATTCGAACCCGCTGTGGATTCACACTTCGCATGCGGCGCAGCTCGGCGTGGAGACGGGCGACCTCGTCCGCGTGTCCACCCGCATCGGACATTTCGTGGTGAAGGCCTGGGTGACGGAAGGGATTCGCCCGGGGGTCGTCGCTTGCTCCCATCACATGGGCCGATGGAAGCTGGAGTCGGGCGAAGGCCAGCGACAATCGATGGCCACGGTCTCGATGGAACGCAACAAATCGAATTACATGCTGCGTCGTCTGAGCGGGGTGGAAGCGTCGGCGGATGCGAAGGACAAGGATCTGTCGCGGGTGTGGTGGACCGACGCCGGTGTGCATCAAAACCTCACCTTCCCGGTTCAGCCCGATCCGCTGTCCGGCATGCACTGCTGGCATCAGGCGGTTCGGGTAGACAAGGCCCGCGAGGGCGACCGCTACGGCGACGTCGTGGTGGACCTGGAGAAGTCGAAGGCGCACTACGAGGAGTGGATGAAGAAGACGCGGCCGGCGGGGAGATTCTCGCCCGATGGCACGCGCCGCCCTCACTGGCTCCAGCGTCCGCTAAGGCCGTCAAAGGACGCCTACAAGCTCTAGCCGACGACCCGCCGGCCCGCAACCTCCACCGTCAGCGAGCCTTCGACGGCCTTCGGCCGTGACTTTGGATGAGAAACCCATGCGAGAAAGGCCCATTTCAGGCCGTTTCCGTCATTGCGAACGACCCGTCGTATCTGCGGGGAGTGAAGCAATCTCGCGGCCTCGCCGAGATCGCTTCAGTCCCCGACAAACTTCGGGTCATTCGCGATGACGGCCCCCGACTACTTGCCGACCAGGGCCCTCGTGCTACTTGCCGACCGGGGCTCTTGTGACCGCTACGTTGCCGAAAGCGTCGGTGGCTCTGATGACGATGGCGGGTGGGAGCGGGGCCTCG
>JAQBHL010000225.1:0-65399 GCA_032127745.1 Acidobacteriota bacterium | reverse complement strand
GGTGGATGTTCTGGTGGTCGACGATGGTTCCCCCGGACGGCACCGGCGCTCGAGTGGACGAGTGGGTGGGGCGTGAGCCGCGGGTAGGCGTCATCCACCGTCCCCGGAAGATGGGCCTCGGTACGGCGTACATCGCCGGTTTCATCCGTGCGCTATCCGAAGGCTATGAGGCGGTCATCGAGATAAACGCCGACTTTTCCCAGCGGCCCGCATACGTCCCGGACTTGATCGCCAGGGCCGCGCAGTTCGATCTCGATATCGGTTCGAGATACATCGAAGGCGGCGGGACCAGCGGCTGGGGTCTGCACCGGCGTGTGTTGAGCGAAGGCGCCAACGTGTTCGCCCGCGGCAGCTGGGCTTTTCCGTGCGCGACTGCACCGCGGGCTTTCGATGCTACCGGGCGGATGCCCTGCGCAAGATTGATTTCGCCACCGTTCTTGCCGAGGGCTATTCGTTCCAGGTGGAGATGCTTTTCCGGATCATCAGGAACGGAGGTCGGGTGGCCGAGATTCCCATCATTTTCGAAGAGAGACGCCACGACCGATCGAAGATCTCCCGGGCGGAGGTGTTCAAGGCGATCGCGACCGTGCTGCGCTTGTCTCGAGAGCGGTAGTCGAGGCTGGCAAGACGTGATCGGATGACCTTCGGTATGGTTCGTCCCCTTGAGGCGTAGGAACATTCAGCGGGAACAAATGATTCGCCTTAGAGAAGGTCGCCCGGAGGCAGCCATGAGAGCCGTGAACATCCGCGAACTGAAGAGCGATCCGTCCGAGGCCTTACGCAGTGCGCGCGAGGATGATCTGGTCGTGGTCATGAATCGCGATCAACCGCAGGCCCTGCTGGTGGACCTGACCCGCCTGAAGCTGCCCGATATGGCGAGCGTCAAGGTTGCGCTGGCGGTCGCCTTGTTTGGGCAGGGTAACGTGTCCTTGGGCTATGCGGCCCGAATTGCCGGCAAATCCCTGTCGGACATGATGGATATGCTGACCGATATGGGAATCCCCATCGTGAAGGTGAGCGGCCCGGACATCGAGCACGATCTTGCGACTCTCGACGCGTGGACGAAACGCATCCCCGCCTGATCGTGGCCGATGCGGGGCCGCTGATCGTTCTCTCGAAATTGGGGGCACTGGCGCTTCTGCCGCGCGTGGTTGGCTGGGGTGAGGGGGCTGAGGAGGGCTCTAGTGGTCGCTTGGGGAGTTCTGGAGCCGGCGTCTCTCCTGGGCTGAGAGGATCGTGTGCTCCCCGGGCGCCAGCGGCCCCAGGGCGAATCCGCCTATGGCGACTCTGGACAGGGCTCGCACCGAGAGGCCGACGGCTGCGAGCATCCGCCGGATCTGCCGGTTCTTCCCCTCGTCGATCCTGATCCGCAGCCGGGGCGCCTCGAAAGACGGCTCAAGCACGACAACCCCCGCGGGCCTCGTGGTTTCGCCCTTCCCTATGTCCAGGCCGCCGCGCAGAGCGGCAAGCCCTGGCTCATCGGGCAGGCGATCCACGGTGACCTCGTAGGTCTTGGGCACGTGGCGGTCGGGATTGGTCAAGGCCTCACCGAGGCGGTGATCGTCGGTCAGGATCAGCAGGCCCGAGGTTTCCTTGTCCAGCCGGCCGACGGGGAAGACAAAGCGATCGAGCCGGGGCAGAAGGTCGTACACCGTCTTTCGTCCCTGAGGGTCGGTCCGCGTCGTGACGTAGCCGACCGGCTTATGAAGGGCGATCACGACCGGTTCGCGCGCCTCAGTGGCCAGCGCCCCATCAACGGAGATGCGATCCGCTTCAAGAGAAACCCGCAAGGTCGGATCCTTGGAGATCCGCCCATTGACCTCGACCCGGCCAAGGGCGATGCAGTCGAAGGCCTGGGTCCGCGAGCACAGTCCGAGCTTCGAGAGAGCGCGAGGAAGGCTGATGGCTCGACGAGGGGCCCCGCTAGGGCTGCGGCTCAGGAGCAGCGTCTCCCAACGCAAAGGTCATCTGTCCCTCGCACACCACCACTCCACCCACCCGCGCCACCCCGCGAAACGACCCCATCCTCGCCCGCAGCCGCAGGACGATGGCTTCGAGCTCCAGCGTGTCGCCGGCCCGGACCGGCCGCCGATAGCGCACACGATCAATCCCCATGAAGTAGAGGAGGCGCGAACGGTTCTCCGCCTTCAACAGGACGAGCACGGCTCCCACCTGGGCCAGGGCCTCGGTGAGGATGGACGCGGGTAGAACCGGAATGCCCCCCGGCCCGGCGATGAAATATCGTTCGTCGGAGGTGACGTTCTTGATCCCCACAATCCGCTTGTCCGGCTCCAGGGCGATGATCCGGTCGACAAAAAGGAAGGGATGGCGGTGGGGAAGGATCTTCTTGATCCCCTCGATCTCGATGGGCAGAGTCGGCGTGCACATGAACGACTGAAGTCTATTCGACCCCGTCGCGGTAGCATCGCGGGCTACCTCACCACCATGACCGAGAAAGACGAACTCACCGAGTCCGAAGTCGCGCAGATACTTCCTGCGGTGGCCCGGATCGACTCCGTGCTCGACCCCGAGGCGCTCTTTCCAACCATCGCCAAGCAGCTTCGCAGCCTGGTGAAGTACGAAGCCCTCCTCCTCTACGCCGCCGAAGAGGGAGGCTTCCGGGTCGCCTTCGGGGAGGGCGATCCCAAGACCCTGTCCGACCCCGCCACCGGCGGCGCCCAGCTGAGAGAGACCACCCAAAAGCGGGAGGCGCTGGTCCGAGCCCACGACTCCATTCACGTTCTGACCCAGCCCCTGATGTATGGCGACAAACTGGTGGGCGTGCTGGGTCTGGAAGCCAACCAGAGCCGGACCTTCGGCAAACGCGGGGTCTCGCTGGTGCAGATGATCGCCGGGAACCTGGCCACCGCCATCGAGAACGCCAATCTCTACCGCGAGGCCCGCTGGTATTCCGGCCTGCTGGCCATGCTCCACGAAGCGGGCAAGGAGATGGGTTCGATTCTGAACCTGGACGCTTTGTGCGACCACGTCGCCGAGGTGGTTCACCGGGTGGTGGACTACGAGATGTTCGCCATTTTCCTGGTCGACGAAAAGGCCAACGAACTGGTACTGAAGACGGCCCGGCAGATGGCGGCCATCGCGCCCAGACGCCGGATCGCCCTGGGCGAGGGTTTGACCGGCGCGGCCGCCAGCTCGAAGGAGCCGGTGATCGTGGGAGACGTGCGCGAAGACCCGCGGTATATCTCGATCGAACCGGAAGTGCGATCGGAACTGGTCATGCCGCTGGTCAACAAAGGCCGAGTGGTCGGGGTGTTCGACCTCGAGTCAAGAGAGTTGAACCGGTTCACCCAGGAACACATCAAGGTGCTGACCCCGCTCGCCTCGCAGGTGGCGGTGGCCATCGAGAACGCGAGTCTGTACGAAGAGATCTCGAAACGGGAGACCCGCTACCGGAACGAGCTGGCCGTCGCCCGGCGAACCCAGGAGGGCCTCTTCCCGGAGGAGCCCCCCGAGGGCGACAGGTGGGAGGCATCGGCCCACTTCATCCCCGCCCGGGAACTCGCCGGCGACCTGTTCGACTTCTACCATGTGGATGAAAACCACCTGGGTGTGTGCGTGGGCGATGTGGCGGGCAAGGGTATTCCCGCGGCCCTGCTGGGGGCCTTCACATCAGGCACGATCCGCGGGCGCGCGTTTCAGAGCTCGGCGCCCAGCACGGTTTTGTACCGGGCCAACCGCACGCTCATCCGCCGGGCCGGAGGCGGGCTCTATTGCGCACTGACCTACGCGCACTTCGATTTCGAGAAGAACGAAGTGCGTATCGCAAGCTCAGGGCTGCCTTACGTCATCCACTTCAAGGCTTCGACGGGGAAGGCGTCGCAAATCGTCCTTCCCGGCATTCCGCTGGGGCTCTTCGACGACGTCAAGTACGACGAACTCACCCTTTCTCTCGAGCCCGGGGACGTATTCGTCTTCCACTCGGACGGGGTCACCGAGGCCTGGAACGGCGATCAGGAATTCGGCACCGGCCGGCTCATGGACCTCATCACCACCCACGGGACCAAGGCCCCGAAGGAGCTGGGGGAGACGGTGGAGACGACGCTGCGGGAGTGGGCCGGAGACTTCCTGGCCAACGACGATGTGACCTTCGTGATCCTGCGGGTGGTGTGAGGGCGGTCCGAATGTTCAATTCGAAGATCGAATCGGCAGCCAGGGTGCGCTGGCCTGGAAGGATTTGACCTTATGGAATTATCCGCTGTACTCACTCCCGCGCTCGAGGGCGGGTTCGTTGCTCTGAACCCGGAGACGGGCACAACAAACTCAGGGCGAGACCATCGAAGAAGCGCTGGTCAATCGGCGCGAAGCCGCGCAGCTCTACCTTGAGGAATTCCCGCACGGCAGTCACATGGTCATGCGACGCGCCGACCCCTTCGCTCAGACGGTGGTGCCCCCCACTCACCCCCGAGGCCGCGGGGTGTAGTACTGCGTCCCCCCGGTCAGCGTCCTCAGCTGCTTCAGCAGGTCATCCACATCCTCGGGGCGCCGCGAGAAATTCACGTCCTCCGTGTTCACCACCAGCAGGGGGGTGGCGTCGTAATGGAAGTAGTAGTGGTTATAGGCCTGGCCGAGTTCGTTGATGTACTCGCGCGCGATGCCGCGCTCCTCGGGCCGCCCGCGGCTCTGAATCCGCCGCATCAGCACGTCGGTTTGCGCTTGCAGGTAGATGATCACGTCCGGCTTGGGCAGGCCCTCGGACAGCGCGGAGTAGAGCTTCTCGAAGATCGACAGGTCGGAGTCGTCCAGGTTGAGATACCCGAAAAGGCGGCTCTTCTCGAAGACGTAGTCGGCCACCAGAGTGTCGGCGAAGAGTTTTCTCTGGACCAGTTCGCGCTGCTGGCGATAGCGCGAAAGCAGGAAAAAGACTTCGGTCTGGAAGGCCGAGTGGGCCTTGCCGTCGTAGAAAGGCTTCAGGAAAGGGTTTTCCTCCCATTCCTCCAGAACCTGGGTGGCGTCGATACGCTCGGCCAAAGCCTCCACCAGGGTGGTCTTGCCAACGCCGATCACACCCTCAATGGCGATATAGCGGAACCTCATGCCTTTCTGGCATTCTAAGGTCTCCATTCGCCGGTATCGACCCCGGGGACCCAAGGGGGTCAGGGTGTCGATCAGAAAGCACGCTCAGACATGGCCAGAAAACCCGAAGGAGACAAGAGGCGGCAGATTCTGGAGGCCGCGGTGACGGTCTTCGCCCGGAAGGGATACTTCACCGCCCGGGTGAGCGACATCGCGGGGGCGGCCGGCGTGGCCGATGGCACCATCTATCTGTACTTCAAGAACAAGGAAGACATCATCGTCTCCCTCTTCGCCGACGTCCTCGAGCGGCATCTGGCCCGGGCGAAGGAGGAGATTGAAGGGGCCCGGACGCCGCGCGAGAAGCTCCTCGCCATCGCCCGTCACCATCTCGCCGCCCTGAGCGAGCGCCGCGATGTGGCCATCCTGTTCCAGACCGAGCTGCGACAGTCGACGCTCATGTCGCGGCTTTCTTCCAAAGAGCTGCGCCGCTATTTCGATCTGCTTTCGATGGTGATCGAAGAGGGACAGGCGAAAGGTGTCTTCACGGCCAGGCTGCCGCGCAGCCTGGTGGTTCAGGCATTCTTCGGCGCCCTCGATGAGATGGTGACATCGTGGATCCTCTCTCCGACCCACTACAATCTCGTGGATCTGGCCGAGCCTGTGACCGACCTGTTCCTGGGTGGTCTCGATGCGAGTCCAAAGCGACCCAGAACGAAGCGCCTCACGGCCCGTGGAGAATCGTAAGTGACCGAGACCCTCTCAGAAATCTTCTACCGTTCCGTCGACCAGTTTCGCAAACCCGATCACCTGAAGGTGAAGAAGGGCAGGGTCTGGACGTCGATTTCGTCGGCGGAATTCAAGACTGCGGTCGAGGAGGTGGCGGCCGGTTTCGAGAGCCTGGGCCTGAAGCCCGCGGAGCGGGTGGCCATCCTGGGCGAGAACCGGCCCGAGTGGGCCTACGCCGACCTCGCCACCCTGTGCATTCGCGGGACCGTGGTGACGATCTATCCCTCCCTTCCTCCGAAGCAGATCCTCTACATCCTCAAGGACAGCGGCGCGCGCATCGTGGTGGCCTCGACCCCTTCCCAGGCCGAGAAAATTCTCTCCGTGAAGGCGGAAGCGCCCGCTCTTCAGCACGTGGTCGTGATGGACGACGCCTCGGTCCTCGGAACTCAGACCCTCGCTTCGCTCCGCGAGGTGGGGCGTCGGGCCCTCGCTCTCGACCCCGACCTCATTCGCCGCCGCGCCGCCACCGTGCGGCCCGACGACCTGGCCACTTTGATCTACACCTCGGGCACCACCGGCGATCCCAAGGGTGTGATGCTGACCCACGCCAACCTGGGGTCGAACATCGAGACCTGCGCGAAGGCCATCTTCAGCATCCTGGGGCCCGCCGATTCGGTGCTGTCTTTCCTGCCCCTGTGCCACGTGTTCGAGCGAATGGGCGGCCAGTTCGTGATGCTGAAGCGCGGCGTCACCATCTCCTATGCGGAGGCCTTCGACAAGGTTCCCCAGAATCTGGCCGAGATCAGGCCCACCATCCTGATCTCGGTGCCGCGCCTCTATGAAAAGGTCATGGCCCGGGTGCGAGAGAAAGTGGCCACCTCTTCGCCGATGCGGAAGAAGCTTTTCGCCTTTGCCGAGGCCGCCGGTCGCGCGGTGTTCGAGGCCGGCCAGCGGGGCGAGAAACCGTCGCCGTGGCTCGCCTTCAAGCACGCGCTCGCCGATCGCCTGGTTCTGAGCACGGTCCGCTCCGGCCTCGGCGGCAGCATAAAGATCGCGGTCTCCGGCGGCGCCGCCCTGCCCAAGGAGATCGGCATGTTCTTCGGGGCCATGGGCCTGCCCATTCTCGAAGGCTACGGTCTCACCGAGACCTCGCCGGTCATCGCCGTCAACACGCCCTGGGACAACCGGCAGGGAAGTGTCGGCCGGCCCATCGGCGGAATCGAGGTGAGAATCGCGGGGGACGGCGAGATCCTGACCCGCGGCCCCCACGTGATGCGCGGCTACTTCAACAAGCCCGAAGCCACCGCGGAAGTCATCGACCGCGACGGCTTCTTCCATACCGGCGACATCGGCCGGCTCGACGCGGACGGGTACCTCTACATCACCGATCGCAAGAAGGATCTGATCGTGACCTCGGCGGGAAAGAACATCGCGCCCCAGCCCATCGAAAACATCATGAAGACGCATCCCCTGATTGCGGAGATCGTCGTGGTGGGCAACGGCCGCAACTATCCGACCGCTCTGGTGGTCCCGAATTTCGAGAACCTGGTCCGGGAGGCGGGCGAGCACCGGGTGGCCAAAGCGTCGCGCGAAGAGCTGCTGACGAATCCCCGCGTGATCGAGCTGGTGGAGCACGCCATCACCTCGATGTCGAAGGATCTGGCCTCGTACGAGAAGATCAAGAGGATCACCCTCCTGCCCAGGGAGTTCTCCATCGACGCGGGGGAGCTGACCCCGACCCTGAAGGTCAAGCGGCGGGTGGTGGAAGCGAAATACAAGGACCTGATCGATCGCATGTACACGCCCGTCGCGTGACCCCAGCCCGCACTGATTGAGGAAACGCTCATGACCAGCGAAGCCGTTCTGCCCGCGCCCGCCAAAGGCGGCGAGTTTCTGATCGAGGATCGATCGTCCCGGGACATCTTCACCCCCGAGGACTTCACCGACGAGCAGGAGATGCTCGCTCAGACCGCGCGGGATTTCATGCTCAAGGACGTCCTGCCGAAGACCGCGGAGATCCTCAAGCTCGACTACCAGGCCATCCGCGAATTGATGCGCAAGGCGGGGGAGATCGGTCTTCTGGCCATCGAAGTGCCCGAGGAGCACGGCGGCCTCGCCCTCGGCAAGGTCACGGGAGCCCTGGCCTCCCAGATCTCCGCCATGGAGGGTAGCTGGGCGGTCACCTTCATGGGCCACACCGGAATCGGCACGTTGCCCATCACCTACTTCGGGACCGAGGAGCAGAAGGCGAAATATCTGCCCAAGTTCGGCACCGGGGAATGGATCAGTTCCTATTCGCTCTCCGAGGCTTCGTCCGCGTCCGACGCCCTGAACGCGAAGGCCAAGGCCGTGCTCTCGCCCGACGGCCAGAGCTGGATCCTGAACGGCGAGAAGATGTGGCTCACCAACGGAGGGTTCGCCGACGTCTACATCACCTTCGCCAAGGTCGACGGCGAGCATTTCACCGCCTTCATCATCGACCAGGGTTCGCCGGGCGTGTCCCTCGGGCCCGAGGAGCGCAAGCTCGGCATCAAGGGCAGCTCCACCCGCCCCCTGATTCTGCAGGATGCGGTGATTCCCAGGGAGAACCTTCTGGGCGAGATCGGCAAGGGCCACAAGATCGCCTTCAACATCCTCAACATCGGGCGGTTCAAGCTGGGCGCCGGCTGCGTGGGCGGTTCGGAGGTCGCGTTGAAGGCGGCCTGCGAGTACGCGAAGGATCGCAGCGCTTTCGGCCGGAAGATCGCCGATTTCGGCCTGATTCAATCCAAGATCGGCGAGATGACCTCGCGCATCTTCGCCGCCGAGTCGATGGTCTATCGGACCGCGGGCATGATCGACGCCAACCTCGAAGGCGTCAACGACAACGCCACCGCGCTCAAGCGCATCGAGGAATACGACGCCGAGTGTTCGATGGTCAAGGTCTTCTGCTCCGAGGTCCTCGACTTCGTGGTGGACGAGACGGTCCAGATCCTTGGCGGGGCCGGTTACGTGGAGGACTATCCGGTCGAGCGCTACTACCGCGACGCGCGCATCAATCGGATCTTCGAAGGCACCAACGAGATCAATCGCCTGCTCGTGCCCGGCCGGCTGGTTCGTCGCGCCCTCAAGGGCACTCTGCCCATCTTCGATGCGGCCATGGCCCTGCTGGACGAGCCGCGTCCCGAAGGCCGGCCGTCGGCCGCCGACTCAGGCTTCCTGGCCGCGGAGATCCGGCTGAGCAAAGGAGCGAAGAAAATATCTCTCATGCTCCTCGCTCTCGCCGCCCAGAAGTTCCAGGCCAGGCTGCAGGACGAGCAGGAGGTGATGGGCTTTTTCGCCGATGTGGCCATCGACACCTACGCTCTGGAGAGCGCGCTGCTGAGAACGCGTAAGAAGGCCGAGCGCGATGGCGAAGCGGCGGCGGCGCCTTTCCTCGCCGCTCTGCAGGTCTTCGCGGAGGGCGCGGTGAGCCGGATCGAGGCCGCGGCCCGCCAGGCCCTGCCCGCCATTGAAAGCGGGGACATGCTGGCCACCTGCATGGAGGGCGTGGCCCGCTTCACCGACCGTCAGCCCATGGCCACCATCCCCCTGCGGCGCTCGCTCGCCGCGATGACCCTGGACAAGAGCAGCTACCCCTTCTGAGCAGAGCCGTGATGGCCCGCCCCGAAGCGTCAGCCGGGACGCCGGCTTCTGCCGGCGTGACGAAAGAAGAGCGGAGCCGTGGACCCCGACTTCCGCCGGGCACCTTCCGTCACCCCGGCGAAAGCCGGGGTCCAGACCGAGGAGGCTTCAGACGAATTCGATGACCTGGCGCTCGAACAGCCTCGAGAAAATCAGCATGGCTTCGTCTTCGGGCATGGGGCAGATCTTCAGGATCGACTGGACGTCCCATTCGCCATTCACGCGAGAGAGCACAAAGCCTTCCCGAGGGTCGAACTTCTCCTGGGTGAGTTGGGCGATGGAAACCAGCAGCCGGGGGATCTTGTTTCTCGGCACCAGGCGCAAGGAAAGCGTTCGTCCGCGCCCCTCGATGGCTTTGACCAGGCCCTTCCTGGCGTGGAGGTTCAACGGGTCGAGCTTCAGGACGGCCTCGTAGCTGGTCAGGGCGGCGTCGAAGTCAAGGGCTTCGATGGCCTGGGCGGCCGCTTCGAGCCCGCCCTGGATTCGATCCACGGTTTCGAAAGGGTCCGTGGACTTGCCCGGACGGTCCACGCAAATGAGTCCCCGACGGTGCATCTCGTACAGCAGGACCGTGGTGTCAAAGACGGTTCGTCGCAACGCGAAAGCGATCTCGGTGACGCCCTTGTCCTCGGAGCATAGAAGCAGGACCTCGTGATCCACCGGATCCACGGGCTGGCCGAGGGCCCGAAACGTGGACTCGGTGGAGGGAATAAGTTCCCGCATCCGCTCCCACTCGTCGATCCGCCGGATGCCCTCCATGATGACGGTGGTCACGTAGAGGTCCACCGGGAAAGGCGCGTCTTTCTCGATTTCTCCGTCCGTGAATTCGAAGTGGCCCTCCGTCCAGTGGAAGAGGTCGTAGATCGTCTCCTCGGCCTGCTGGACAAGCATGCGGCGCAGGTCTTCATCGTCGAGCATCCCGCTTTCCACGAGCAGGGCCCCCAGCGGCTGCTCCTGGCCTTCCTGCCGGAGCAGGGTCTTGAACAACTGCTCTTCGCTGACCAGTCTTTCCCGGATCAGGAACTGGCCCAAGGACTCACGAGGGTCGTTGGACCATGACGAATGAATGGTGCCGGCGGAGAACGAGACCCGTTTCTCGACCGCGCCTCGGGTGACGTGCAGGGTTCCCGTCTTCCGGCCCTGCGACACCCACTGAAGGATGTCCGCGAGGGCCATGGTGCCGAGTTCGCCCTTTAGGCTCAACCGAGGCCGCCGTAGGCAGGTTGCGAACGCCGGCCGAAATAGAGATAGTCGCGCCAGGTCTCGTGGGCGAACCGATGGGCGAAGATCAGGGCCAGGGCGCGGGGAAGGTCAGGCCGGCGCGGCTTGCGGATGAGGCGCAAGCCCCGCTCGTCGGGCAGGCGGTCGCCCTTCTTCCGGTTGCATTCGATGCAGCAGGTGACGATGTTCTCCCAGGTCTTGAGGCCGCCTCTGGCCACCGGAACCACGTGGTCGAAAGTGAGCCGGGCCGAGTCGAATTCCCGGCCGCAATACTGGCAGCGGTAGTCGTCCCGGGCGTACACGTTGGTTCGCGAAAAAGGCACTTCGGAGAAGATCCGTCGCAGGCGCACGTGACGCAACAGGCGCAGCACGGAAGGGAGCGGAATGGCGGCCTTCACCCCCCGCACGAAGCGCTCGTAGTTGGCCACCACTTCGACCTTGTTCTGATAGAGCAGGGTCATGGCGCGCTGCCACGACACCACGCCCAATGGTTCGTAGGTCGCGTTCAGAACCAGAGTCTGTTCCATGATTCTTCAGAGTACAAGGGACAGAATATCTGACCAACGCCCTCTCATGTGCATGGGTGCCCTCTTCCTCCCCCGGTTCAGATCGTCCAGACCTCTCGATGCACAGTGGCGCGATCGACTCGCGACCAGACCACTTCATGCCCGAGGCCGGGCTGGTCCGGCACCCGGATCCGGCCGCGGGCATCCACGGTGACCCCGGGCTCGATCAGATCTTCGTCGAAGTAGCGGGCGCTCGCGGAGGTGTCGCCCGGCAGCTTGAACCCGGGCAGGGTCTGGAGATGGACATTGGCCAGCCGGCCGATTCCCGATTCGAGCATGCCGCCGCACCAGACCGGGATGGCCCGCTCGGCACAGGCGGCCTGAATGCGCTTCGAGTTCAACAGACCGCCCACCCGCCCCGCCTTGATGTTGATGATTCCACACGCGCCCACCGACAGCGCGCTAAGGGCCGCGGCGGGGCTGGTGATCGACTCGTCGAGACAGATCGGGGTCTTGAGCTTGGGCTGGAGCTTCGAATGGTCCACGATGTCGTGCCAGGCCAGGGGCTGCTCGATCATCATCAGGTTGAACTCGTCGAATCGCTCCAGGGTCTCCGCGTCTTCGAGGGTGTAGGCGCTGTTGGCGTCGACCATCAGGGGAAGGGACGGAAACTCCTTCCGAATCGCGCGCGCGAGCTCGATATCGGCGCCCGGCTTGATCTTGATCTTGATCCGCTGGTATCCGGCCGCGACCTCGATGGCCACACGTTCGAGAAGAGCAGGAACGTCGGCCTGCAGGCCGATGGAAACACCCGCAGGGATGGTCTCCATCGCCGCTCCCCCAAGGGTCTTTGAGAGCGCTTCTCCGCGCGCGCGCGCGAACAGATCCCAGATGGCCATTTCGATGGTCGCCTTCGCCATCTCGTGACCCCGGATCCTGGACAGGAGGCCGTCCGTCTCCGCGGGGCTCTCGAAAACGTGGCCCAGGATAAGCGGAGCCAGAAAGTCGCGAATGACATGGGTCACCGTTCCATTGGTCTCGGGGAGGTAGTACGGATGATCCTCGGCCACGCATTCGCCCAGACCCCAGGCGCCGTCGTCCGCGAAGACCCGGGCCAGCAGAAACGACTTTTCGGTCATGGCCCCGAAGGAAGTTTCGAAACGGAACCGGAGCGGCATTTTCAGGTGCCGAAGTTCGATGCGGGTGATGCGGAGTTTCACCGCGTTTGCTTCCCGGCTCCCTGGCAGGTGGCGCATTTTCCGAACACCCGGTGCTCGTGTCCGTCGATCCGAAAGCCGATGCGGCCCGCCTCCTCTTCCTGGAGGGCCTCGATTTCGTCCGAACTGAACTCAAAGATGGCTCCGCAATCGTTGCAGATAAAGTGGTCGTGATGGCGCCGGTTGAAGACGCGCTCAAACCGCGTTTCGCCCTTCAGCACCAAAGCCTGGGCCAGCCCCGCGTTCTCCAGGAGCTTCAGGGTCCGGTAGACGGTGGTCCGCCCGATGGCGGGAGACTTTCGGCGGACGAGGGCATACAGATCATCGACCGACAAATGTTTGTTCGAGGAGAGAAAGGCGCTAACCACGAGATCCCGCCGCGAGCTTCGGTTGAGGCCGCGGCGTTTCAAGTGGGCCTCTAGGATGGCCGTTTCGTCATCAAATGCTCTTTGCATTGAACAAGTTACACTATACAGTTAGCGGCTGGCGGGATCGGAACGCCACGGACGCGGGTGAGCGTGATCACAACCCTAGTTTTGTGTATTCAACGAGTTCGGTACATCATCACCCCGGTTTGTATCAAGTCCTTCCTTCCTTCCTTCTCTCCTTCTTCTCCGGGACGTCCGGAATGGTGGATAGAGTTGTCCGGACCGGCCCTTGTCGATGAACCCTAAGCGCTCTCTCTGGATTGTTGCGGCCCTGTCCATGGCCATTCTGGTGCCGCTCTATGGGGATCCTCGCCGCGCGCCCGTGACCCACTCGGAGTGGGCGCGCATGATGATGCTCAGCCTTGGGTTCGAGGACGCGCTCCAACGCGTCGAGAACGCCGATGCCCTCTTTCGTGGTCTGGCCTGGAAAGACGAGCGGTATCTCGTCGCCTCGAAGTACAAGCGAGGCACGGGCGTGACTCGACGAGGCGTCTTCGTGGACACCGCCACGGAATCCGGCGAGAGTGCCTACGATCTTCCGGTCGTTCGCAGCGGAGACTACAACGTGCGCCTTCGCCTGCAGGGCGCGCCGGATCGGCCGTTCAAGGTCGAGATCCGGAAGGATGGACAACTCGATTCCGTCGAGACCTATCACCCGACTGGAAGCGGCAGCGAGTACACCTCGGTCGATCTGGGCTGGGTCCGCCTGGAGCCCGGCAATCACACCCTCTCCGTCATCCTGCCTCCAGGAACATCGCTCGAGTCGATCCAGGTTTCGCCTCCCTGTCTGGGTCCGATCGAGCCCGAGAACGGCTGGCGAGCCGCCGCCCTCGCCACCAGCGAAGACCTCGCGCGAACCATGCTGCAGGCGCTGGATCTGGAGCACGAGCTTCCACCCGCTGACGGTCCGATCGAGCTTCGTGCGGAAGCCTTCGACCGGCTGGCCCCGGAATCGGTGCTCGCAAAGGGCGGGGATGAGACCGAAGGCTACGAACTCCGCGCCTCGACCCAGGGACTTCATGCGATCGTCTACGCCGATGTCGAGACCGCGGGTCTGTACGCGGTATCGGTGTGGACGGTTGAAGGCGGCGGACAGACCTGGCTCGCCGACTCCTGCCGCGGCGCCGACATCTGCTCGAGCGGAGTTGTGGCCCCGAGATGGCGCACCATCCTCACCAGCGATTTCAACGTGGGACGGCATTCCTTCTCCGTGCTGATGGCCGATGGCGCCATGGTGGGCCGGATTCGACTTCAGCGTCTGAAGGCCTCGCCCGAGGACTACGTCGCTGCGCTCAAGCGCGTCGGTTTCGATTCGGGGCCGAAGGGTCAGATCACGCGGGCCCGGGCCCGCGAGGCCATGGACTGGCTGCGGAGCCGCTGGAAGCAGGTGCTGGCCGATTCCCGGTCCTGCAACATCCAACCCTTGCTGGGGACCCTGACGGTGGCCGGGCAGCTTGCTGGCGGGAGCCTGACCGCGTCCACCACGGCCCCCGGGGTTTCTCCACCGGGCTCCTCGGGTCCGCCGGACGGCCCCCCTCTCACCACTCTGCCGCCGCCGCTGCCCCCGAATCCGCAACCGCCCGCCACCCCGGTTCTGCCCGTCCGGTAGAAGGGCCCGCGCCCGGCCTGCTAGTCTCCCGGGCGGGCCTGTAGTTCAGCGGTTAGAACCCCCGGCTCATAACCGGCAAGTCCCGGGTTCGAATCCCGGCGGGCCCACCATCGCACCTTGTGAAGCTCCTCCCAAGGGCCGGTCTTGGAGTGAGCTCGGACCAGTTGGCCATCTTGACCGTCCTTTCCTGATGGATCAGTGGGGCGTGTCCGACAGAGAGGTTCGTTCCACCTTGGCCACGCCGGAAATGTCCTTCACCGACCGCACCAGCGCCTTCAGGTGCTCGAGGTCCCGGACCCGGATGACCAGGTCCACCACCCCCGGGCGGTCGTCGTACGTCCTGGCCTCGGCCCGCCGGATATCGCCGCCCTTGTCGGACACGGCGGTGGTCATGGCGGCGAGAAGACCGGGACGGTCGTGGACTTCGACACTGAGACGCACGGGATAGGTTTCTCCCGGGGTCGCGTCCCAGGACACCGGCACCCGGCGTTGAGCGTCCACCACCGCGTTCTTCACGTTGGGGCAGTTCACCGAGTGCACGGAGACGCCTTGTCCTCGGGTGATGTAGCCGGTGATCGCATCACCCTGGATGGGCGAGCAGCATCGGGCGCGATACACGAGCAGGTGATCGACGCCCTGCACGGAGATCCGGGCGTCGCCGGGAGCGACCGACCGATGGCGTCGCGGCGGCGGCGGCGGCGGGAGGGGCGTCTTGCCCCGCAGCTCCGGCGGGGTCAGTTTCTCGACGAAAGAGGCGGCGTCGATCCGACCGAAGCCCAGGGAGGAGAGGACCTCCTCGAACCGGTTTCCTGCCCCGAGCTCCCGACCCAGCGCCTCGATTCTGCTCGCTTCGTCCTCGATCGTCTTTGATCGAAGAGGAGACTTCTTCCATTCGCGCTCCAGGAGACGGCGGCCGAGGTCGCGCGCCTGCTGCCTTTCGGCCAGATGCAGGTCGTGCTTGATCCGCGACCGGGCGCGGGAAGTCACCGCGAAGTTGAGCCAGTCACGGCTGGGGTGCTGGCCGGGCGCGGTCAGGATCTCCACGATGTCCCCGTTCTTGAGTTTGGTCCGGAGGGGGACGATCCTGCCGCCCACCCGTGCGCCCACGCAGCGTCTCCCGACTTCCGAGTGAATCGCGAAGGCGAAGTCGATGGGCGTGGCCCCCCGGGGCAGGGTCCGCACCGCGCCCTTGGGGGTGAAGCAGTACACCTCTTCCGGGTACAGATCGAGTTTGAGGGAACTCAGGAATTCCTTCGGGTCCTGTACGTCCTCCAGAAGCTGCCTCAGCCAGGCGAAGGTCTCATCGTCCTTCGAAAGCGCCGGCTGGCCTTCCTTGTACTTCCAGTGAGCGGCGATGCCTTCTTCGGCGATCCGGTGCATCTCCTCGGTCCGGATCTGGACCTCGAAGGGCGTGCCGTGATCTCCCACCAGCGAGGTGTGGAGCGAGCGATAGCCGTTCGGTCGGGGGATGGCGATCAGGTCCTTGATCCGTCCGGGCACGGGCTTGAGCGCGTGATGAAGCAGGCCCAAGACCGCGTAGCAGTCCGATACCGAATTCACCACCACCCGCAACGCGATGAAGTCGTACAACTCGTCCAGATCGATCTTCTGACGAACCAGTTTCTGATGAATGGAAAAGAGTCGTTTCACCCGGCCATCGATTCGAGCCTCGATGCCGGCCTCGGCGATGAGGTCGCGAATCACCCCGCTCATCCTGGCGATCACAGCATCGGCGTCGGCGCGACGGCCCTCCACCCGTTTCGCGAGGGCGCGGTAGGCCTCCGGTTCGAGGTGCTTGAAGGCAAGGTCCTCGAGCTCGTTCTTGATCCGGCTCATGCCCAGGCGGCCGGCCAGGGCCGCGTAGATCTCCATGGTCTCTTCCGCGATCCGCAGACGCTTTTCCTCGGGCAGGTGCTCGAGCGTCCTCATGTTGTGCAGGCGATCCGCGAGCTTGACCAGAATCACCCGGACATCGTCGACCATGGCGAGAAGCAGCTTCCGGAAACTCTCCGCCTGGCGGTCCTCCGCCGAGGAGAACGAGATCTGCGAAATCTTGGTGAGCCCTTCCACGATGTGCAGGACCACGGGGCCGAACTTCTCCTCGATCTCCTTTGGAGTGGCGAGAGTGTCTTCCAGAGCATCATGGAGCAGGCCTACGGCCACGCAGATGGGGTCGAGACGCCAGGAGGCGAGGATGTTCGCGACTTCGAGAGGATGCGAGAGGTAGGGCTCGCCGCTGGCCCGGATCTGGCCCTTGTGAGCGACGGCCGAGAAGACGTAGGCCCGTCGCAGCACGTCGAGATCGGCTCCCGGGTGGTGGAGCTGGACAATTTCGGCGATCTCTTCGAACCGAATCATGGCGCTATGAAAACCCTGATTATGCCGCTCCGCGGCTGCTGGCCGCTCATCCGACCAGGGATCGCCGCCAAGGGACCCGGTCTGGACGGGCGCCCGCGCACAATCCCTCGATGGAAGAAAGAACCCTTCGTGTCCTCACCCTCATGCGCCTTCCCGGCTTCAGTCCCCGTCGCCTGGCCAGCCTGGTCCGGGTGGGCGGGATCGACGAGGTTTATGAGAACCCGCGGCGTTTCGGGCATCTCATCGCCGCCGCCGCCCTGCGCGGCCTTGAAGACCGCTCGGCCCGGCGCGAGGCGGAACGGGTTCATGAACAGGCGACGAGGAAGGGCCAGTCGCTGATCGTTCTCGACACTCCCGCCTATCCAAAGTCCCTCGAAGCGCTCTACGACCCGCCGCCGGTTCTCTTCCTGCGCGGGTCGCTGCGCGGCGGGGTTCGCCGGGTGGCCGTCGTGGGCGCGCGTGGCGCCACCCCCTGGGGTCGTTCCTTTGCGCGGGACCTGGCCCGCGGCCTCGGCGCGCAGGGCATCGAGGTGGTGTCAGGACTCGCCCGCGGGATCGACGGCGCCGCGCACGAGGGAGCGCTGTCGGGAAAGGGGACGACCCTCGCCGTCCTCGGATCGAGCGTCGACATCATCTACCCGGGCGAACACTCCGGCCTCGCCGCTCGAATCGAAAAAGACGGTGGCGTGGTCTCGGAACTCCCGCCCGGGACGCGACCGGCTCCATCTCACTTCCCCTCCCGCAACCGGATCATCGTGGGTCTGTGCGAGGCGGTGGTGGTGGTCGAGGCGGGATCGAAGAGCGGCGCCCTCATCACCGCGCGCGTGGCCCTCGAGGAGGGTCGTGATGTGCTGGCGGTTCCGGGTCGTCCCGCGGACCCGCTCGCCTACGGCCCGAACCTTCTGCTGCGGGATGGCGCGGTCCTGGTGCGAGGCCTGGAGGACGTTCTCGAGCATCTCGGAATCAACACCGCCCCGTCCCGGGATCACTCGCTCGCGGGGGATCCGATTCTTGAAAGACTCGCCCATTCCACCGCCAAATCGGTCGACCAACTTGCTGTGGATACAGGTCTTGCTCCGTCCGTCCTGATCGCCCGTTTATCCGAGCTGGAACTCGACGGAAAAATCGAAAGATTACCGGGCACTTTGTTCCGCAGCGCAAGTCCGGCATAACCTAGAAAGGAAAGCGCATCCCTCAAGCCAAGGAAGAAAGACCCCTCATCTTGCCAAATCGCCTCGTCATTGTTGAGTCACCCGCCAAAGCCAGGACCATAAACAAGTATCTGGGGAAGGGCTACACGGTGAAGGCTTCCATGGGCCACGTCCGGGATTTGCCCAAGAGCAAACTGGGCGTCGATGTCGAAAAGGGTTTCGAAATCGACTACGAAATCCTGCCCACCCGCAAGAAGATCATGGACGAGCTCAAGAAGGCGGCCAAGGATGCGGATGAAGTCTTCCTGGCCGCCGACCCCGATCGCGAGGGAGAGGCCATCTGCTGGCACCTGGCCCAGGAACTGGGCGGCAAGAAGGCCAAGGGCAAGTCGAAGTTCAAGCGCGTGGTCTTTCACGAAATCACCAAGACCGCCATCCAGAAGGCCTTCGAGCACCCCGAGGAACTGAACGTTCAGAAGGTGGACGCGCAGCAGGCGAGGCGCGTTCTGGACCGTCTGGTCGGCTACAAGGTCTCTCCCATCCTCTGGGACAAAGTGCGCCGCGGCCTTTCCGCCGGGCGGGTTCAGTCCGTGGCCCTGCGTTTGATCTGCGAGCGTGACCGCGAGATCAAGGCCTTCGTGCCCGAGGAGTACTGGTCGGTCATAGCGCGTCTCGACAGCGGCGTTCCCCCCATCTTCCCCGCCGGCCTCTCCCGGAAGAACGGCGAGAAGATCGAGGTCACCAACGAGACCGACGCCATGGCCGTCCGCAAGGACCTCGAGAAAGCGGCCTACCGCGTCTCCAAGGTCACGCGGAAAGAGCGCAAGCGCTATCCCGTGCCGCCTTTCATCACCTCCAAGCTTCAGCAGGACGCCTTCCGCAAGCTGCGCTTTCCGGTCAAGAAGACCATGCAGGTGGCGCAGAAACTGTATGAGGGGGCTCGAAGTCGGGGGCGAAGGCAGCGTGGGGTTGATCACGTACATGAGAACCGACTCGACCCGAGTCTCCGACGACGCCCTGACCGCGGTTCGGGGCCACATCGGCTCGGCCTATGGGGAGGACTACCTTCCCGAAAAGCCGATTCTGTACCGAACCAAGGAAGGCGCCCAGGACGCTCACGAAGCCATACGACCGACCGACCTGACCCTCACGCCCTCGAGCCTGCGCAAGCACCTCGGCAAGGACGAGATCGCCCTCTATGAGCTGATCTGGAACCGCTTCGTCGCCTCCCAGATGAAGCCGGCGGTGTTCGACGAGACC
Source organism: Acidobacteriota bacterium (assembly GCA_032127745.1). Classification (GTDB taxonomy): domain Bacteria; phylum Acidobacteriota; class Vicinamibacteria; order Fen-336; family JAGNNV01; genus JAGNNV01. The sequence goes on along the minus strand of JAQBHL010000225.1, from coordinate 46,226 downwards.
GCGGTGGAGATCACGGCGGCCGAGTACCTGCTTCGGGCGCGCGGCCAGGTCATGAAATTCAAGGGCTTCCTGGCCGTCTACGAGGAATCCAAGGACGAGGTGGCGAAAGCCAGAGCGAAGAAGAACGAAGCCATGGGCGGGCCCGCCGCCGAGGCTGACGCCGAACCGGAAGCGAAGGAGGGACTGCCTCCTCTCGAAGAAGGCCAGAAGCTCAAGCTCCTCAAACTCGACACCGATCAGCACTTCACCGAGCCGCCGCCCCGCTTCTCCGAAGCGAGCCTGGTGAAGGAGCTCGAAGAGAACGGCATCGGCCGGCCTTCGACCTACGCCTCCATCATCTCCACCATCGAGGCGCGCGACTACATCGAGAAGCGCGATGGCCGCCTCTGGCCGAGCGAGATCGGCTTTCTCGTCACCGACCTTCTGGTCGAGAACTTCGCCGACATCGTCAACGTGGAATACACCGCGGCCATGGAGCACGAACTCGATGAGATCGAGGAGGGCACCGACACCCTCCTCAACACCCTGAATCAATTCTGGAAGAAGTTCGAGAAGGACTTGAAGCTCGCGGCCAAGAAGATGCGGTCGGTCAAGGGCGTGGAAGAGAAGACCGACGAGATCTGCGAAAAGTGCAGCTCGCCCATGGTGATGAAGTGGGGCCGCTACGGCCGGTTTCTCGCCTGCTCGAACTATCCCGACTGCAAGACCACGAGACAGATCGCGGGGGCGGCGGAGGGCGCGCCCGAGGCCTCCGAGGAGGCCTTGTCGCAGCCGTGCCCGGAGCACGCCGAAATGCTCGTGCCCCGCAAGGGCCGGTTTGGTTTCTTCCTGGCCTGCCCCAAGTATCCTGACTGCAAGGTCACCAAGAAACTGGTGCGAGGGGCGGAGGGCAGGCTCGAACTGGAGAAGCTCAAGCCCATCGAAAACGAGTTCTGCCCGGAGTGCAAGAAGCCGCTGGCCTGGCGCAAGGGTCGCTTCGGCAACTTCATTGCCTGCTCCGACTACCCGACCTGCAAATACATCAAGAAGAAGGAAGCCAAGGACATCGGTCTTCTCTGCCCCGAGTGCCATGAAGGCCAGATCGTCGAGCGCAAGGGCCGGTTCGGCAAGCCTTTCTACGGGTGTCGCCAGTATCCGAAGTGCAAGTTCACCGCTTACCACCGCCCGATCGCGGAGCCGTGCCCCAAGTGTGCGAAGCCGTATCTGCTTCAAAAGGACACCAAGAAACAGGGCTGGATGATCGCCTGTTCCGACGAGGACTGCGGCTACGAGCGGCCCATGGATGGGGCTCCGGAATGGTTCGTCGCGGCGGCGCCGGTGCCCGCCGAGAAGGCCAGTTGAGCTCCACGCCCAGGGTCACGGTCGTGGGCGGCGGCCTCGCCGGAAGCGAGGCCACCTGGCAGCTCGCCAAGCGCGGGCTGGGCGTTGATCTGTTCGAGATGCGACCGGTATTGAAGACGCCGGTGCACCAGACCTCGGACTTCGCCGAACTCGTGTGTTCCAACTCCCTGCGAGGGAATGATCTGGATCAGGCCGCGGGCATTCTCAAAGAGGAGATGCGGCGGCTCGACTCCCTGATCATCAAGGTGGCCGACGAGGTCCGCGTCCCCGCCGGCAGCGCCCTGGCCGTGGATCGCGGTGTCTTCGCCCAACGGATCACCGAAGAAATCACCAAGCTGCCCGGGGTGGCCATTCATAGGGAGGAATGCCGGTCCATCCCCGAAGCGCCCCTCGTCATCGTGGCCACCGGACCGCTGACTTCCGACGCCCTCGCCCAGGACATCGCCCGATTCGTCGGAGACACCCACCTGCATTTCTACGACGCGGTCAGCCCGGTGATCGAAGCGGACAGCATCGACATGAAGAAGGTTTTCCGCGCCTCGCGCTACCAGAAGGGCACGGACGACTACCTCAACTGCCCGATGGACGAGGGCGCATACCGGGCCTTCTTCGAGGCGCTCACCGGGGCGGAGTGTTCGGAGGTGAAGGATTTCGAGAAGGAGTTCTTCTTCGAGGGCTGCCTGCCCATCGAAGTGATCGCGAGCCGGGGTCCCGAGACCATGCGCTTCGGGCCCATGAAGCCGGTCGGGCTGATCGATCCGGTCACCGGCCGCCGTCCTTTTGCGGTGGTGCAGTTGAGGCAGGACAATCTGGCCGCGAGCCATTTCTCGATGGTGGGCTTTCAGACCCACCTCAAGTGGCCCGAGCAGAAGAGGATCTTCAGAATGATTCCGGGACTGGAGAACGCCGAGTTCGTGCGCTTCGGAATGATCCATCGCAACACCTTCATCAACGCGCCGAAAGCCCTTCAGCCCACATTCGAGGCGCGCGTCCGTCCCGGGCTCTTCTTCGCCGGACAGATGAGCGGGGTTGAGGGCTACGTCGAGTCTGCCGCGTCCGGGCTGCTCGCGGGGATCGCGGCGGCCGCCCGCGCCCGCGGCGTTGAGCCGGCTTCCTTTCCCGCCGAGACCGCGATGGGCGCCCTGGGCCGCTACATCTCCCTCTCCGATCCGAAACACTACCAGCCGACGAACATCGCCTTCGGCCTTTTTCCCGACCTGGCCGAGCCCATCCGCGACAAGCGCCGCCGCCGCCGGGCGCTTTCGGAAAGAGCGCTAGGCGCCCTCGCCGCTTTCATCGACCGGGACTTCAAAGCCGAGGAGGCGACGCCCCCCGTCGTCGCCTGAGCCATGAAGGAAGACATCGGCCGCTTCCTGGCCTCCCTGGCCAACGAGCGCAACGCGTCTCCCCACACCCTCAGGGCCTACTCGAAGGATCTAAGCCAGTTGGAGGCGTTCGCGGGGGTCCGACTGGGTCATGAACCGGCTCCGATCGAGATCGACCTCTGGCTCCTGCGCGCTTTCTTCGCCGATCTCCATGGCCGCAAGGCCTCGGCCACCACGGCGGGCAGGAAGCTTGCGACTTTTCGCTCATTCTTCCGGTTTCTTTGTCGAGAGGGCACACTCAGCAGGAATCCGGCCCGCAGCCTGATCGGACCCAGGAAGGACCTCCGGATTCCGACCTATCTTCAGGAGGACGAGGCAGACCAACTCATCAATACTTCCGATAAGACCAAAAAATCGGAAACAAGGGATACGGCCGTCCTCGAATTGCTGTACTCGACCGGGATGCGGTGCTCTGAGATAGTAGGACTCGTCCTGGACGACGTCGACCAGGCAAATAGATCGATACGTATTCTTGGTAAAGGACGAAAAGAACGATGGGTGCCATTCGGAGTTCCGGCATCTTTAGCTATAACGCGCTATTTAGCTAAGCGCCCGAAGATCCTTGGTACGGATCCTCTCTTCATGGGGCTAAACGGGAAGCACCTTTCGGACCGCACGATAAGGCGAATCGTGGCTCGAGGCCTGGTGAGAGCCTCGATTCGAACGAAGGCGAGCACCCACACCTTGAGACACTCCTTCGCGACCCACATGCTCCAGCGAGGAGGCGACCTGAGATCGATTCAGGAGCTTCTTGGTCACTCCAGCCTCTCGACCACACAACGTTACACCCACGTGAATCCCAAGTATTTGCTCGATATATACAAACAGACTCACCCTAAGGCTTGAAACTGTTTGCGGCCCCCCGCGTCTCAACCCTTGAAAGCCAGGAAGTTCCCGGCTGATGCTTGATAATTCGCAGATGTCGGACGAGCAGCTCGTCGAAGCCTTCCAAGCCGGCCATCTGGCCGCCTACGATGAACTTGTGTCTCGCTGGCAGTCGAGGATCCGGGGCGCGGTGTGGCGCGTTCTGGGCTCTACCGAGGACGCCGCGGACATCACGCAGGAGGCCTTCCTGCGAGCTTTCCGTGGTCTCAAGGCGTTCAAGCGCGAGGCCAAGTTTTCGTCCTGGATCTACCAGATCGCCCTCAATCTTTGTCGCGACTCTCTGCGTCGTAAGAAGGGAAAGAACTATGTCAGCCTCGACGAACCCGAACCCAGGATCCCCCTACTGCTGTCCAAGGGCCCCTCGCCCCTGGAGCTCAGTGAGGGGAATCAACTGGCCGAGCGGGTCCGCTCAGCTATTCAGAAACTCTCCGAAGATCAGCGCGAGGTCATCGTCTTGAAGGAATACGAGGGCCTGACGTTCGTCGAAATCGCCGAGACCCTGGGCCTGCCTACCTCGACCGTGAAGACCCGTCTCTATCGCGGCCTCGTGGAGCTGAAGCAGCACCTCGCCCGGGATGGCGTGACCGGCGCATCTCCCATACCCGATTCCAACGCCTCTTAGGATCAGCGAGCACTTTCAGCATGAATTTCCCTCTGGATCAACTCTCATGACCACAAATTCCAACTCCAACTGCGAAGCCCTGCGCGACGACATGGTCGCCCTTCTCTACGACGACGGCGAACACGCCGAGCGGTCGCGCGCCCGGGATCATCTAGCCCGGTGCGTGCCCTGCCGGGCCGACTACGCGGACCTCAAAGCGGTCCGCAAGGAACTCGGTGGCTGGACCCTCCCCGCTGCCACCTTGCCCGTGCCGCCCCGGGCCAGGGTCCGATGGTTCCCGGCCGGTCTGGCCGCGGCCGCCGGCCTCGTGCTCGGCGTCGGGCTCTCGATGGCGGGACGTAACGCCTTGACGCCTTCTTCTCCGGTCGCGTCCAACCAGAGTTTCACCCCCTCCGCGTCGACGGGCGCGTCCACTCCGAGGCTGGTTTCATATGACGAACTGCAGGAGTTGCTGCAGACCCAGGAAAGCCGGCATCAGGCCGAGCTGGCCGATCTGCGTCAGTCCCTGGTTCTTCAGGCGTCCGCTTCCACCGCTCGCCCGGAAAACTCCCTGAAATCGGTCTCCACCGTCTCGCCCAACGTCATCGAGAGACTCCTCAAGGAAAGCGAAGCCCGCCAGGCGAGCCTGGTGGAGACACGCCTCGCCGGCCTCAAGAGCCAGACCGATCTCCAGCGACAGTACGACATGGCCCAGATCGCCGCCGGTCTCGCCTATATCGACTCCCGCACCGGAGCGGACGCGGCCCGCACCAGCGAACTGATGAAGAACCTGGTGCGCGTGACCGCCAAGCCACAGGACCGATAATCCCGTCCCGACTGGACATGCTGACCACCCTCGCCCTCGCCCTCGCGGTTCAGACCGCGGCCGCAAACACCCCGGCCGGGCCGGTCGACCGGTCTCCCGCAGAACAGCGTCTGGTGGACCGCCGGGTCGAACTGCAGCGCTTCTCCGCGCGGCTGGAGCAGAACCTCGCCGCCGCCTGCCGGCCGGCCGAACCCATGGCCTTCATGTCCGGCATTCCCGAAACCCGTTCCGTCTATCTCGATGGCGTGGGCGCCGTCTTCTTGCTCCCGGCGAGGGCGCTGCCCCGAAGGTCCGCGCCCCGGCCCGATGAACCGGCCCCCGAGTTGTCCGTATCCGGGGCTCGCCATGCCGCCCCCGAAGGCCTCGAGCTCCGCGTCATCAAGAGACCGAGCGACCTCACCAATCTCGAAGCTCGCATTCGCGAAACCCGCAAGGAAGCGGAGCGCATGCGTGCTCAGGCCGACGCCGCCTTCGCCGATGCCGAGCGTCAGCTCATGTCCGAACTCAGGCCGGGACTCTCCGAATCGACGGTGACCACGAGTTTTCCCGTGCCCTGGACGCTCCTCCTCGAAGAGGTGGTCGAGGACAACCGCCCCCCCGAGCAGGTTGAGAAGGACGTGAAGGACGCGCTCGTCACCACCATTCTCGAGGACGGTGCTCTCCTGAGATCGCTGCAGCCGGGCGACATGGTGACCGCCTCAGTGGATCTTGTGTCCCGCCCCCAGCCCTGGGTTCGCGCCCGGCCCGCGCGCACGGTGATCGTCAAGGCTCAGAAAGCCGATCTGGACGCCTTCGTCGCCGGCAAGCTCACCAGGGACGACCTGCTCAAGCGCGTGCAGACGAACGCCTACTAGTCCGGATCAGAGCCCAAAGAGTGACCACGCCGATCGACCCATCGGTGGCGGCAAAGATCAGGAACGACGACGGCGAGCCGCGGAGGAAATGGTCGCCGATGAACAGCGCCGCCCCCGCCAGCTTCACGAACACCCCGGCCACCCACAAATAACCGCGGCGCTCCTCCACGTCCTGCGCGCACCAGAAATACCCCAGGGCCAGGGTCAGGGCGAAAAGACCGTTGAGCTGCGCGTTGAGCACCGGGGTTGGCGGAGGGGCGCCGAAAAGACGAGCGGTCAGCTCCGGGATCAGCATCATGGGAAAGGAGAGGGCCAGATCGTAGATTCCTCCCAGAACCGCCAGCGCACGCAGAGAGGGAAACCCCATCGCCTGCCTATACTATCGAGACGCCATGCGTCGTCGCGCCCTGCCTCTTCCCATTCTCATGACCCTGGCCCTGGGTGCATCGCCTGGCTGCGGGAAGCGCGCCGACCCCCTGGCACCGTACCTGAAGAACCCGCAACCCCCCTCGGGGCTCGAAGTGTCCCAGCAGGGTGATTCGGTCCAGATCCGGATCATCGCCCCGCGCACCACCACCCAGAACCGGCCCCTGCCCGTCATCGGGCTCGAATGGTTTCAGGCCCCGGCGAGTGGAGACTTCGGAAAGTTCGCCGTGCCCATTCTCCGTGAGGAGGTCGCTCCGGGCGAGCTTCGGATCAAGACCTTTCCGATCCCCGCGGCCGACGTGAGGTTCTCCGTCCGTGCCTACAACGGGAAGGCCCGGTCGAGCCTGGCCCCGCCCGCCGCCTTCAAGCCCGCCCCGATTCCCGCCCCGCCCACCGGCGTTCAGGCCCGGAACCTTCCAGCCGGAGTCGAACTTTCCTGGACCAATCCAGAGGGCGCCGAACCCTGGCCGACTGCGACGCCCGCCACAACGCCTTCACCGAGCCCCTCGCCTCAGTTGTCCCTGGGGGTCCCGGCGGCGCCTCTCACTCCAGCCCCCGACATTTCCGAATCAACGGCCCCTCTCCAGCCCGTAACGTCTCAGAGCGAGACCGCGTTCGAGACCCCCGCCCCAACGCCGACGCCCACGCCCGCCCCCACGCCGACGCCCACGCCCGCCCCCACGCCGACCCCCGACGCCACACCATCGAGCCCATTACCGGCACCCCTCTCCCCTCCAGATTCGGGAGCGGAGCCTCTGGGCTCCCCCGCGGCGGCACCCGCCGCCCGCCCGCTCTCGACTCCGTCCCCCACCCCCAAGCCCGTTCTCCCCACCGCCATTCGCATCTTCCGGACGGATGGGACTCTCCGCCTCGCGCGCGAGCCTCTTCAGGCTTCGTCGTGGCTGGACACGTCTCCGAAGTCGGGCGAAACAGCCTGCTACTCCCTCCGGTACGCCAGCTCCATCAAGCCTCTGGTGGAGAGCGCGCCTACCGAACCGGTCTGTCTCGAGGTCAAGGACCTGATCCCTCCCGAGCCTCCTGAACGTCTGCTGGGCGATATCGGGGACAGTTTCATCGAGTTGTCCTGGCTGCCCTCGTCCTCGGGCGATGTCGACTTCTATCGCATCTACCGGACCGCGGAGTGGGAGGCCCGGGCCATGATCATCCAGACCGAGGGCCTGCTCCTGCGCGTGCGCGACCTGCGGCTGACGCCCGGCCCCCGAACCTATGAAGTCACCGCGGTGGACAAGGGCGGCAATGAGAGCCCGCCCAGCCCCCTGCTCAGGATGATCATTCCCTAGTGTTCGGCCTCGCAAGTACGCGTCACCTGGGAGCGCCGATGCATCCCGGATCCCGGCGTCGCTCGTGCCCCGAGGGCAGGCTTCGCGCTCCTTGCCTATGCTGGATATGCGGCCTCCTCGGCGCCTTGCGCTCCGGGCGCCTCGACCCTCGCATGTGCCACGTACTTACGAGGCGGGACACCAGCAGTCCGTGGTGAAAGCGCGTCAGCGATATCATGATCGCGCACGACCACTGGGAAGACCGCTCTTCCCTGATCCTTGATCGCACTTTACCCATGCCTCTTTACGAATATCGCTGTTCACAGTGCGCCCGGCCCTTCGAGCGGTACGCCCGCACCTTCAATGACCAGCCAGACTGTCCGAGCTGCGGGACCAAAGACGTCACCCGACTCCTCTCGACCTTCGCCGTCTCCACGGGCGGACAGGCGGCCCGAGGAGAACACCAGCCTTCCTCTGGGGGATGCGGCGAAGGCCCCCCTTGCGGGGCCGTTCAGTGCGGTCGTCTTCCCAATTAGCCGGGGTTCACCGAGCATGACTGATCGCGTGGCCATCCTTCGAGACAAGGTCCGCCGGGCCGAAGAGGGCGGCGGCATCGAGCGAAGGGAACGCCAGCACCGCGAGGGACGCCTTACCGCCCGCGAGCGGGTAGAGATCCTTCTCGACGAGAGCACGCTCGAGGAACTCGACAAGCTGGTGGAACATCGGTGCACCGACTTCGGGATGCAGGACCAGAAAATCCCCGGGGACGGCGTCATCTCGGGCTTCGGGCGGATCGACGGCCGACTGGTCTTTGTATTCGCCCAGGACTTCACCGTGTTCGGCGGAAGCCTCTCGGAAACGAACGCGCTCAAGATCTGCAAGGTCATGGACCTGGCCATGAAGATGGGAGCGCCGGTCATCGGCCTCAACGACTCCGGGGGCGCTCGCATCCAGGAGGGGGTCGCGTCTCTGGGCGGCTACGCCGACATCTTCTTGCGCAACACCCTCGCTTCGGGGGTCATCCCTCAGATCTCCGCCATCCTTGGACCCTGCGCGGGCGGCGCCGTCTATTCGCCCGCCATCACCGACTTCAATCTCATGGTGAAGGACACGTCGTACATGTTCGTCACCGGTCCCGACGTCATCAGAACGGTCACCCATGAGGAGGTCTCCAAGGAGGACCTCGGCGGCGCCATGACCCACAACGCCCGGTCCGGGGTGGCCCACTTCGCGGCCGACGATGATCGCGCCTGCCTTCTGCTCATTCGTGACCTGATGTCCTACCTGCCCTCAAACAATCTCGAGGAAGCGCCTCTTCACGCCACCTCCGACCCGAGCGATCGCGAAGACCCGGCCCTCGACACCCTGATCCCCGAGGACCCGAGCAAGCCCTACGACATGAAGAACCTCATCACCACGGTGGTGGATGACGGACGCTTCCTCGAGGTCCACGAGCATTACGCGGGGAACATCGTGGTGGGCTTCGCCCGTTTCGCGGGGAGGAGCGTGGGCGTGGTCGCGAACCAGCCCGCCGTCCTCGCGGGCTGCCTCGACATCGATGCGTCGGTCAAGGCCGCCCGGTTCGTCCGCTTCTGCGACGCCTTCAACATTCCGCTCATAACCTTCGAAGACGTGCCCGGGTTCCTTCCCGGCACCTCCCAGGAATACGGGGGCATCATCCGGCACGGAGCCAAGCTCCTCTATGCCTATGCCGAGGCCACGGTTCCCAAGATCACGATTATCACGCGCAAGGCCTATGGCGGCGCCTATTGCGTCATGTCATCCAAGCACATCCGCACCGACTTGAACTTCGCCTACCCCATGGCGGAAATCGCGGTCATGGGCCCGGAGGGCGCGGTCAATGTTCTCTATCGCCGCGAGCTGGCCGCGGCCGCGGATGCGGTCGCCATGCGTCTGGCCAAGGTGCAGGAGTTCAAGGACAAGTTCGCGAACCCCTACGTCGCCGCCGATCGCGGCTTCATCGACGACGTGATCGAACCGCGCCAGACCCGGCGCCGGATCATCGCCGGCCTGGAGATGACAAGGACCAAGCGCGACAAGAATCCGCCCAAGAAGCACGGGAACATTCCGCTCTAGATGACAAAGACTCGCCCGCCGGGCTCCACCGGGGCGAGGGGAACGGCGGCGATGAGAGTGGTCCTCCGCTGTCCGGTTCGAGGGTGCGGGCAATCGCTGAATCGCGGAGACTCGACCTGGGCCTGCCCCCGGGGTCATGCGTTCGATCGACACCGCTACGGCTTCCTCAATCTTCTGCAGCCCCAGGACCGCCGGTCGAAAAATCCGGGCGACTCTCGCGAAGCGGCGCAGGCCAGGCGCCGACTCGCGACCCGGGGTCACACCGATCCCGCCCAGCAGGCCCTGGCCCAGGTGGTTCGCCGCCGGTGGAGTCAAGGCCCGGCTTCGCTTCTGGACGTCGGATGCGGCGAGGGTGGGTTCCTCCGTGCCCTCGCCTCGCTTCCCGATCTGGAACGCCACGGTGTGGACATTTCGCCGCCGTCGATCCAGCTCGCGGCCAAGGCATCGCCGGAGGTTCTGTTCGTCTTGGCGAACGCCGACCGTGCCCTCCCCTACGCCGGCGACTCGTTCGACATCGTCACCTCCATCGACTCCCGCGTGAACGCGCCCGAATTCGAGAGGGTTTTGACCAAGCAGGGTCTCGTCCTCATGGCCGTTCCCGGCCCCGACGACCTGATCGAGCTGCGCGAACGGATCCAGGGGGCCAAGGTCGAAAAGTGGCGCGGGGCCAGGGTGGGTGAGGCACTGGCGCCGCGATTCACGCTGGCGGACAGGATGGCGGTTCGTGAAATCCGGAAGCTCGAACCCTCCGATCTTCGAGATCTCCTGATCGCTACCTACCGAGGGTTCAGGCAGAGCGAGCGCGCTGCCGTGGAGGGGCTCACCCTCATGAGCGTGACCATGAGCCACGACATAATGGTCTTCGAGCGTCGCTGAAGGCCGGGCTTTCGCCTTCCTGGGAAGGACTTCCAGACCACCCGTCCGATTCGAGACCGCCGCCGGCTCCACCGAGCGGGACCGCAGGATTCGCTATGCTCGGACCCGCCAATGAGTGAAATGAACGAGAGCGATCCGACGATCGCTCGCGGGGCCCTCGCCGGAAGCGGCAGGCCGGCGGCCGACGGACGATGGCTCGGGGAGTGGCTGATGAAGGGCCGCGACGATCCTTCGGCCGAGAAACCCACCGCCCCCTGGTGGCAGGTCATGTGCCTCACCGGCGTCGACTACTTCTCCACTCTCGGCTACCAGCCCGGCATCGCCATTCTGGCCGCGGGGGCCCTCTCCCCGATTGCCACCAGCATCCTCGTCCTGGTGACCCTCTTCGTCGCTCTCCCCGTCTACCGGCAGGTGGCGCACTATTCCCCCCACGGGCGCGGAAGTGTGTCCATGCTGGAACACCTGCTCACCCGGTGGAGGGGCAAGGCCCTCGTCCTCGTCCTCTTGGGCTTCACCTTCACCGCCTACATCATCACCATGACCCTGTCGGCCGCCGACGCCACCGCCCACATCGTGGAGAACCCGTACACCCCGGGGTTTCTCCAGCACCATGAAGTGATCGTGACCGGTCTGCTGCTGATCGGCCTGGGCGGCGTGTTTCTCAAGGGCCTGCATGAGGCGATCGGGGTTGCGGTCTTCATCGTGGCCGCCTATCTGCTGGCCAACACCGTGGTCCTCGGCCGCGCGTTCCTGGAAATCGGGAGGCATCCCGAACTCGTGGAGAACTGGACGGTCAACGTCATGTCGTCGCATGGAGGCCTGGGCTCCGCGTTCCTGGTCGGCCTTCTCGTCTTCCCGCGCATCGCCCTTGGGCTCTCCGGTTTCGAAACCGGAGTGCAGGTGATGCCCCTGGTAAGAGGCGATGCCGCGGACACCGAAGAGACCCCTCGGGGGCGAATTCGAAACGCGCGCAAGCTTTTGCTCATGGCTGCGCTCATCATGAGCGTGGCCCTGATCGCGTCCTCGTTCGCGACCACGCTCCTGATTCCCATGGAGGCTCACCAGCCGGGCGGGAAAGCGCACGACCGCGCCCTCGCCTTCCTGGCTCATCAGTTCTTCGGGGATGGATTCGGCACGTTCTACGACATGGTGACCATCGCCATCCTCTGGTTCGCCGGCGCCTCCGCCATGGCCGGCCTCCTCAACCTGGTGCCCCAGTATCTGCCTCCCTACGGAATGGCGCCCGACTGGGCCCGGGCCACCCGCCCCCTGGTGCTGGTCTTCACCTTCATCACCCTGGTGGTCACCTGGTTCTTCGACGCCAGCGTCAAGGCCCAGGGCGATGCCTACGGCACCGGAGTCCTGGCCATGATGAGTTCGGCGGCCCTGGCCGTGGCCATCCAGAAATGGCGGGAGAACGACTCCAAGTGGATCTACACGGGGATGGCCCTGGTCTTCGCCTACACCACCCTCACCGTGGTGATCAACGCTCCCATGGGGCTCGCGATTTCTCTGCTCTTCATCGGGGGGATCGTCTTCCTCTCGATCCTGTCCCGCTTTCAGCGCTCCACCGAGCTGCGCATCGAGACCGTCCGTTTCTCGCCCAAGGCCTCGGAGTTTCTCGATGCCCTGGCTCCCCAACCGGTGCGCATCATCGCGCATCGGCCCGACCGGCAGGCCATGGACGAGTACGCGGGCAAGGAACGCCGGGCCCGGGAAGACCACGCACTCGATGCCGGAGAGCCCATCGTCTTTCTCGAGGTGACGCAGGGAGACGCGTCGAGTTTCATCAAGGACGAGCTGGAGGTGCGAGCGGTTCGGATCGGCGGTCATCGCATTCTGCGCTGCGTTTCTCCCGCCATTCCCAACGCCATTGCCGCGATCCTGATCGAGGCCCAGAAGCGATCCGGCAGGACGGCTCACGCCTATTTCGGCTGGACGGAGGGCAACCCCATTTCCTACGTCCTGAAGTACATCTTTCTTGGGGAGGGCGACACCGCGCCCGTCACCCAGGAGGTCCTGCGGCGCGCCGTCCCAAATCCGGAGCATCGGCCCCGCATCCACGTCGGCTGAGGACTACCGGAGCGCGGTTTCGAGCGCGGTGGCGGCGTCGGTTCGGGCATCCCGATACTTCACGATCACCGCGGTGGCGAGGTGAAGTCCGCGCGAATCCGCGAAGCCGCCCCGGGCCGGTCGCGATCCCGGCACCACCACCGCGCCCTCCGGGACCTCCAGCGTCCACTCGCGCTCGAGGACCAGGTCGTGGATCACGGTGGAGGCGGTCAGGACCACGCCGCTCGCCAGCACCGCGCCCTGACGCACCCGCACCCCTTCGAACACCCCCACCAGGCCCCCGACGAAGGCATCGTCCTCGATGATGACCGGGCGGGCTCCCGCCGGCTCCAGCACGCCGCCGATCTGCGCGGCGGCGGAGAGGTGGACCCGCTTCCCGATCTGCGCGCACGAGCCCACGAGCGCGTGCGAATCCACCATGGTTCCTTCGTCCACGAAGGCGCCCATGTTGATGAAGGCGGGCGGCATCACAGTCACGCCCGCCGCGATGAACGAGCCCCGGCGCACGCTCGATCCGCCCGGGACCATGCGCACCCCCTCGTCCAGCGAAAACGCGCGCGGCGGGAAAGCGGTCTTGTCGATGAAGGGAAACCCGGGACCGGGCAACTCCACCATCCGGGTGGCCCGAAACCCGGCGAGGATGGCCTGCTTCACCCAGAGGTTGACCCGCCAGTCTCCGGAACCATCCGGCTCGGCGGATCGCAGCCGGCCCGACTCGAGGCCCAGCAACAGGGCGGCGTGCGCTTCCGGCCACCGCGGATCCGCCGCGGCCTCGGCCGGAGGACGCTCGTAGAAGGCTTGGAGAGTCTGAAGATCCATGAGACGCCCTAGACTTTGATGCCGGCCTGGGCCAGCGCTTCCTTGAGGCGGGTTCGGGTGGTTTCGGTGGCCGTGGTCAGGGGCAGGCGAACATGGTCCTCCCCCAGGCCGAGCATCTTCAGACCGGCCTTCAGGGGAATCGGATTGCTCTCGACGAACAGCGCGTCGATCAACGGCAGCAAGCGATGGTTGAGGGCCACCGCTTCCTCGCGCCTTCCCGCCCGCGCGGCTTCGACCAGCTGTTTGGTTTCCCCGGGGAACATGTTTCCAAGCACGGAGACCAGCCCATGGGCGCCCACCGCGATCGAGGCCAGGGCGAGGTTGTCGTCCCCGGAGAGAAGGGTCTTGCCCTTGGGGAGAGTGCGCGATACTTCGCTGACCTGGGCCACGTTCCCGCTAGATTCCTTCACCGCCACCACCTGAGGGTTCTGCCAGAGGAGCTGGAGCGCGGTCGGGGTGAGGTTCAGACCAGTGCGGCCGGGAACGTTGTAGACGATGAACGGAAGCCCGGGCGCCCCATCGGCCGCGGCTTTGAAGTGGGCGACCAGTCCCTGGGGGGTCGGCTTGTTGTAGAAGGGCGTGACGATCAGAGCGCCGTGCGCGCCCAGTTCCTGTGCCCGCCTGGTCCAGGCCACGGTCTGGCGCGTGGAGTTGTGCCCGGTGCCTGCCACCACCTTCTTCCCCCCCGCCTCCTCCAGGCAGGCCGCGATCAACGGGTCCCGCTCGTCCTCGGCGATGGTCGCGCCCTCGCCGGTGGAGCCGAGCACGACCAGGACATCCGCTCCACCTCCGGCCACGTGCCGGACCAGAGCCCGGAACGCCTTCAGGTCGATTTCGCCGGACGCGGTGAAGGGTGTGGCGAGAGCGACGGCAAGCCCGGAAAAATCGGCGTTCACGGTCGGACCTCTTTGAAAAGCGGATCGAGTGCCTCTTCGGCAAACTGGTCCATGGTGAAAACACCCTTGCGTCCTTGAACCCAGGCGGCTACCCGCAAGGCGCCGTCCGCGTACGCCATGGCGGAACGAGAGGCGTGATGCAACTCGAGGGTTTCGGCGGGAGCGTCGATGCCCACGATGTGAGAGCTGTAGGTGTGCCCAGCGCGAATGGCGGAGACGCTCAACTGGTGCTCCTTGAGCTCGCCCGGACCCTGAAGCGTCCACTCCGTCTTGCGCGGACACCCCTTCAGGATGACACCAGCCAGAAGTTTCGCCGTTCCCGAGGGCGCATCCTTCTTGCGGGCGTGATGATGTTCGACGATGTAGGGGTCGCGCCCCGGATCGAGAGCGGCGAACCGCGCCATGACCAGTGTGAGACGCGCGTAAAGCGCCACCGAGAGAGAGAAGTTCGGAGCCACCACCAAACCGATCCTCTGCCCCACGCGGGTTTGGAGATCGGGGATCGACCAACCGGTGGCTCCGATGATGAGATCGACGCCATGCTCGAGCGCCCAATGGAGGTGCGCCTCCACCGCGCTGCCCGTCGAGGCGTCAATCGCGGCATCCACCCTCGCGTTCTCGGGGGGAGGGTCGTGGCGTCCAAGCTTCCAGACCACGGTGTCGCCACCATGGGCGGCGATGGCGGAGGCGAGACGCCCCCGACCGAAGAGGCCGACCTTCATCTGGATCCTTGCGCGGCGAACAGGGCCTGGTGGAGGAGACGCACCGCGGCCGCTTCTTCCCGGCGCTCCACCACGAGACTCAGGTTGATCTCATTGCTGCCCATCGAGATCATCTCCACGTTGATCGAAGACAGGGCCCCGAAGACACGCGCGGCCAGACCCGGAGTGTGCTTGAGTCTCTCGCCCACCACGGCCACGAGGGCGCGGTCGGGAGCGATGCTAACCCGGGCGAAAGCACTCAGCTCCTTCTGGATCGCCTCAACCGGGGCGCTCGCCTCCACGGTCAGGGACACACTGACCTCGGCGGTTGCCACCACGTCGACCGATGTGCCCAGACGGCCGAACACCTCGAAGATGCGGGCCAGGAAGCCGCTCTGGGCCAGCATCCTCGTGCTCTCGATGGTGATGACCTGAATCGGGCTCCGGCTGGCGATGGCGGTGGCGGGCCGCGGCGAGCCGGTTCCGCCCTTCGCGGTGATGGTGGAGAACCTGCCGAAAGGCCGCAGGGTGTGGCGCACGGTCACCGGAATGTCGGCCTCCACCGCTGGTTGAATGGTCGCCGGATGAAGGACCTTGGCCCCGAAGGCCGCAAGCTCCGCGGCCTCCCGGAAGCTCAGATCGAGGATAGGGGAGGCTTCAGGCACCATCCGCGGGTCCGCGGTCAGAATGCCCTCGACATCGGTCCATATCTGAACTTCATCCGCGCCGATCGCGGCCCCGAGGATGGAGGCGGAGTAATCGCTACCGCCGCGGCCCAGAGTGGTGGTGATGCCGTCCCTGGTAGCTCCCACATACCCCTGGGTGACCACGATCCGGCCGGGACCCATGAGGGGGGCCAGGTCCGTCTTCGCGAGCCCCGCGATCTGAGACGTCTGCGGCTCGGCACTCCCGAAACGGGCGTCGGTGCGCATGACCCGCCGCACGTCGAGCCACGAAGTGGAAACACCCTCCGAGTGAAGGAAGGCGGCCAGAATCTGCGAGCTCAGCAGTTCGCCGAAGGACACGATGGCGTCGCGGCTGCGCGCGGACAGTTCCCGAAGCAAGGAGACGCCGCGCAGAAGCATGTCGAGCTGGGTGGTGGCGGCCACGATGAAAGCCTGGAGATCCGCGGGCCGGTCGTTCCCCCACAGATCAGAACAGGTCTGGCCATGTCCTTCGACCATGTTGCGAAGGGCCCCGAGCGCCCCCTCGGTGTCGCCGCGTTCGGCGGTCTGGGCGGCCGCGAACAAAGCGTCGGTGGTCTTGCCCATGGCCGAGAGAACCACTATCGGGCTTCGGTCGAGCGCCCCCTTCGCGATTTCCGCGACCCGCCTTATGCAGGCGGCGTCGGCCACGCTGCTTCCGCCGAACTTGAGAACCACGCTCATCCGAGATATCCAAGGGCATGGGCGAGTTCGGCGTTCAGGACCGAAGCGCCCGCCGCACCTCGCTCCGTGTTGTGGCCCAGGAGGGCGAATTTCACCCCCAGCAGCGGGCATCGGCGCACCCGTCCGACATGCACACTCATGCCGCCATCTTTCTCCACATCGAGGCGCACCTGGGGCCGGTCCTCCTCGGAATGAACGCGAATCGGAACCTCGGGCGCGGAGGGGAGCGAACTCACCCGGGAATCTCCGCGCCAGCTTTGAAACACTTTCGCCACCTGGTCGGGGGAAGGACTCCCGCGCAGGGCGACACTCACCGCCTCGGAGTGACCCTCGACCACGGGAACGCGATGGCACATGGCGGAAATCGTAAAGGGCGCGTGCGTGACCGCGCCGTCGGCGAACCCCCCCAGCATCTTCGGGGTCTCCTCCTCGACCTTCTCCTCCTCGTTCCGGATGAAGGGAATCACGTTACCGAGGATGTCCAGGCTCGGAACGCCGGGATACCCGGCGCCGCTGATCGCCTGCATCGAGGTCATGAAGACGCGCTCGATGCCAAAGGCCTGATGAAGCGGAGCCAGGCCCATGACCAGGACGGTCGCGGTGCAGTTGGGGTTGCAGACAATGGCGCCGTTCCAGCCCCGGGCCTTCCGCTGCGCTCCGATCAGGCCGAGGTGATCGGCGTTCGCCTCGGGGACGAGCAGAGGCACATCCGCGGCCATGCGGAAGGCCGAAGCATTCGAGAAGACGAGCGACCCGCCCGCGGCGAAGAGAGGTTCGATCTCCGAGGCGGGTCCGGAGTCGAGGGCGCTGAAGACCACGGGAGACAGAGCCTCCCTCGGGTGCGCGGCCTTCAGGATCCGGCCTCCCAGGCCGCCGTAAGGGCGGCTGTCGAGCCGCCAGGCGCAGGCTTCCCGGTAGGCCTTTCCGGTGCTTCGATCGGAAGCGGCGAGATGTTGAATTTCGAAAAGAGGGTGATCCACCAGACGGCGGACGAAGCGCTGGCCGACCACACCGGTGGCGCCCAGGATGGTGACGGGAATGCGGTTCATGGCCTCGACCTCGATATCGACGGCGAGACCAGGGTCAGCCGCTCCGTCTTGTGAAGGAACATCGTTTTTTGTCTCATCTCCGTTGAACTCCGCTCTCCGGAGTCCATCGTCGAAACAACCGTGGACTCCTTGAAAGTCCACTTCTCTCACCGCAAACCACACGGTGACGATTGTTCCTCAGGCGCTCCACGGCCTCCTTCGTGAGGCCGCAGCAGCCGCGGGGTCTTCTCCCCTCACGTCCAGGGATGAAAGTGCTGTCGTCCTTTCACCCCTTCGGCGGTCCTCCCCTTTCGTCCCCCTTCATCCGAAGCCAGCGTTCGTCAGTGAGGACTACTGATGGGGACCGCTCCTCCATCGGGCGAGGGGTACGATGTCACAAGCATGCCGATCCTGGCAAGCCCGATGAGCCGCGTTCGCCCCAGCCACTAGAATCAAGCCTCTCGTGTCGACTTCCCGAAAGTTCCGCAAGATCCTGATCGCCAACCGCGGCGAGATCGCCGTGCGCGTGATGCGGGCCTGTCGGGAGATGGGCATCGGGACGGTCGCCGTCTACTCCGATGCGGACCGGGCGGCCCTGCACGTTCGCTACGCCGACGAGGCCTACTTCATCGGACCGTCGCCCTCGGCCGAGTCCTATCTGAGGATGGACCGGATTCTCGAGGTGGCGCAGCGTTCGAGCGCGGATGCGATTCATCCCGGCTACGGTTTCCTTTCGGAAAACGCGGCCTTCGCGAGGGCCTGCCAGGACGCGGGAGTGGTGTTCATCGGCCCTCCCCCCGCGGCCATCAGCGCCATGGGCGAGAAGACCGCGGCGCGAAGGGTGGCCGTGGACGCAGGCGTCCCGGTGGTTCCGGGAGCGCTCCACGCCCTCGTCGACGACGCCGCCGTACTTCGCGAGGCGAAACGGATCGGCTATCCCCTGATGCTCAAAGCCGCCGCGGGCGGGGGCGGGAAGGGCCTCAGGCTGGTGAGCGGCCCTGAAGAACTCGAGGCGAGCATCCTCCGGGCGCGCAGCGAGGCGAAGGGCGCGTTTGGTGACGACAGCCTCTACCTGGAGCGGGCCCTTCTCAAGCCCAGGCACATCGAGATCCAGGTTCTTGCCGACACCCACGGCAATGCGGTCCATCTCTTCGAGCGCGAATGTTCCATCCAGCGTCGCCACCAGAAGATCATCGAGGAGAGCCCCTCCCCGTTCGTGACCCCCGAGTTGCGGGAGCGGATGGGGTCTCTGGCCGTGGCCCTGGTGAAGAAGGTCGGTTACGTGAATGCGGGCACCATCGAGTTCCTGGTCGACGAGAACCGGCAGCCCTATTTCCTGGAGATGAATACTCGCCTTCAGGTCGAGCATCCCATCACGGAAATGGTGACCGGTGTCGATCTGGTCCAGATGCAGATCCGAATCGCCCAGGGAGAGGCTCTCCCCTTCGCCCAGAAGGATCTGACCCAGCGCGGCCATTCGATCGAGTGCCGGGTGTGCGCCGAGGACCCGGAGGCGAACTTCATTCCGAACCCGGGCCGGATCGAATCTCTGCGTACGCCCGGAGGTCCGGGGGTGCGTGACGATTCGGGGGTTTATGAAGGCTGCGACGTGTCGATGTTCTACGACCCCTTGATTTCGAAGCTGGTCGTCCATGCCCCGACCCGCGAGGCCGCGATCGCCCGAATGCTCCGGGCGGTCTCCGAATACGGGATCACCGGGATCAAGACCACGCTTCCTTTCTTCGACCGGGCGCTCCGGGACCCTCGGTTCATCGAGGGTGATTTCGACACCGGCTTTGTGGCCCGGCTGCAGGCCGGCACGGACGATCGGGATCGGGCCACGGAAATCGCCATGGCGGTGGCCGCGGTCGCCGCGTATCGCGCCCGCCGGCGCACGAGTCTCGCTCCGGGAACGGGAAGCTCATCCTCGTCTTTGTGGTGGCGGCTCGGGAATCGCGAATCGGTGACCCGGCTGTGATGGATGACGGATTCTCCGAGGTGCGGCGTGCTCTTTGACGCCACCACCGCGGGGCGGACCGCGCGCGTGGAGGTGCGCGAAACCCAGGGCATCTACCGGGTCACCATCGGCGAGAAGATGCTGAAGCTCGACCTGGTGAGGACCGGCAGCCATCACCTTTCTGTCCTCCTGGACGGAAAGTCCCACGATCTGGGTCTCCAGAAGACCGCTCAGGGCTTCGCGGTTCTGGTGCGAGGGGACCGGTTCGATGTCGAACTCAAGGATGCGGTGAAGGGAGCGGCTCTGGGCCCGGCCGCTCACTCCGGTCCGCTCAAACTCATCGCCCCCATGCCCGGAAAGATCGTCAAGGTGCTGGTCCGTCTCGGCGATACCGTCGAGGCCGGCCGCGGCCTTCTCGTCATGGAAGCCATGAAGATGGAAAACGAACTCAAGGCGTCGAGGCCGGGAACCATCCAGGAGATCCGGGTCGAGGAGGGTCAGGCGGTCGAAACGGGAGCCCTCCTCCTTGTGATTGTCTGAGGTTTCGAAAAGGACGGGAATGGTCAGCGAAGCAGTTCCTTTGCGATCATGTAGGCCTTGATTCGAAAGTTCGCCCGATTCAGCAGGATCGGCCTTGCGGCCTTGGCCCTCACCGGGGTCGTGGCTCTGACCCTGTTCGCGCTCCTGGGTGAGAAGGCTCTGAGAACACAGGTCGAGCGGCGCCTTTCCGAGGCTCTGGAGCGACCGGTGACGGTGGGCGCCCTGTCCGTCAACCTGCCTCGGCGCGAAGTCGAACTGCGGGACGTGATGATTCCCGGCCGGCCCGGATCCAAGCGGCCCACCTTCCTGGCCGCCCGCGTGCGTCTGGCTCTGTCTTTCCGATCCCTTTTCACCCACAAGATCCTGTTGCGCCGGTTCGAGCTCGACCAGCCTCGGATTTCCCTTCAGGTCCTTCCGGATGGTTCCACCGATCTGCCGCGGATGGTCTCGACCGGCGCCTCCTCGCGCGAGGTCTCGATAGGGAGCGTGGTCATCCACGAAGGCGACCTGTTCCTCAACGATCAGCGGATTCCGTTGGAGATTTTCTGGCCCAACTTCGAGGCCTCCCTCGCCGCGGACGAGAAAAGCCTCCTCCAGGGAACGGTGAGCGCCGGACCCGGTCCCATGCGGGTTGGTGCGCTTCCGGCCGAGGACGCGCGCTTCGAGTTGTCCCTGAGATTTGCCGACTCGAATCTGGTCATCGATCAGGGATTATTGGTCTTCGCGGGCACGAACCTGTCGCTGGCCGGGAAGGTGGACCTTCACCAGGAGCCCCAGGGCGAGATTCGCCTCTCCGGCCCCTTCGACCTCGGAGCTTTCGATCGCTCGGTGGTTCGGACCGGCCTCGGTCTCAAGGGTGTGGCTCAGACCAGGGCCGTCCTTTCCATCCGGGGCGAGAAGATCGAGCTCAGCGGCCGGCTGAATGGGCGGGATGCTTCGGTTTCGTCCATCCCGGTTGACGCCTTCGCCGTGAATGTTTCCTTCGACGGCTCCAACCTGAGTCTCAAGGAACTCGACCTCGAAGCCATCGGCGGCCACAGTTTGCTCGATGTGGAGGTGCCGGAAGGAGGACCGGTTCGGGTGGTGGGCGCCCTCGACAGCCTCGCGGCCGAGCCCCTCCTGCGCTGGCTCTTCGACTATCGCGGCGCCCGTCTCGGCGCCCGTGTCTCCGGACCGATCGACCTCTCCCTCCCCGCGGGGGCGCCGAACCTGCTGAGCGGCACGGGCGATCTCGTTCTCATCCCCGATTTGGCGGCGGGCGATCCTGTCTCCGGGCGATTTCCCTTCGAGGCCAAAGAAGGCGAGATCACGATGAGTTCCGTCCAGCTGGAGGCGCCCCGGACCCGGGTGACCCTCGACGGCTCGGTTCAGGCCGACCGTCGATTGAGCCTGCAGGTGAAACTGGCGAGCGACGATCTGGCCGTCACCGACGATCTTGGCGTGCGCCTCAGGGTCGCTTTTGGAACTCCGGATGCTCAACCGCTGGGCGCCACCGGCCAGGGCGTTCTTCAAGGCCAGGTCTCCGGAACGATTTCGTCTCCGGTCGTTTCCGGTCGCTTTCAGGGGAAGAATGTCGCCTACGCCGGCGTTTTCTGGGGTGAGGTCGACTGGACCGGGTTGGCCTCCCCGGATGATCTCGACACCGACCGTCTCACCGCCCTCCGCGGCGCCTCCCGCGCGGAGTTGACGGGAAAGCAGCGGCTGGGCGCCCTTGGAGTCGACGATGCCATGGATCTCGACATCAAGATCGAGGATTGGCCGGCCAGGGATCTGCTCCACATCGTGGATTCGGCCCTGGACGTGGACAGCGCCATCTCGGGAAAGGTGCGGCTTCAGGGCACGAGGGCCAGGCCTCTCGGTCAGGCCCGTCTCACGAGCGCATCCGGGAAGGCGTTCGGTGTCGATTTCACCACCGCCGAACTGGACCTCGAGTTTCAGGGAGAAGCGCTGAGGATCAAGAACCTGAACGCCGCCCTTGGTGGCGGAGATCTCAAGGTTCAGGGTACTTGGATCAATGCCCAGGGAGTTCCGGCGTTTGAGGGAGAGGTGGACCTTCGCGAGGTGGAGCTTTCGGATCTCGGGCTTCAGAATCCCGAGGCCCCCATGATCGGAGGACACGTTACCGGCCGAGCCAGCCTGAGCGGACCGATCGAAACGCCCCGGGTGAGCGCGCGCCTCGAATCGAAACGGATTTTCTACGGAGATGAGGGGATCGGCGCCTTCGTGGTCGATGTCGTAGGGGCGGGCGACGGAATTCTCCACGTGAAAGGTCAGTCGGACTCACCCCGCTTCCAGGCGGAGGTTTCGGGGTCCATAGAAGCCAAGGCCCCGCACCAGAGCCGCCTGGAGGTCAATCTGGTGACCGCGCGCATCGATCCGGTCCTTCGGGCTCTCGGATCCCGTTTCCAGAATTCCGTGGTCATCACCGCTTCCGCGAACGCCAGCGTTCTCGGACCGCTGCTCGAGCCGGACTTGATCACGGCCCGCGTGCGCGAGGGTCAGCTCAAGATCGCCGTTCCCGAATACGCTATCGAGGCGGCTCCCGGCTTCGTGCTCGATCTGGAAAGAGGCGCGATTCAGATCTCCGGTCTCACCCTCAACGGTGAAGGGACGTCTCTGGCGGTTTCAGGCCGACTGGCTCTCAAGCCGGCCGACGAGAACGATCTCGCCGTCACCGGCCGCGCGGATCTTCGCGTGCTTTCGGCCTTTTCCAGAGACTGGCGGGCCCGAGGTTCGGCGACCCTGCGCAGCCAGATCGGCGGATCGAAGAATGACCCAAGGATCTCAGGTGGTCTCGACATCGAAGACGGCGCCCTCCGTCTCCGCACCTTCCCCCAGGGCCTCGATGCCCTGAACGGCAGGCTTGTGTTCAACGAGACCCAACTCCGGGTGGCCGGGTTGGAGGGTCGCTTTGGCGGCGGCCGGGTCTCGGTCTCGGGGCAGATGGGGTTTGGGGGAGCCGGTCCGCCGTCGTTCGACTTCTCGTTCACCGGAGCGGACCTCGGACTTCGCTATCCCGAGGGCCTGCGCTCGACCTTCGGAGCCTCCCTTCGCCTTCAGGGCACCACGGAATCGCACTGGCTTACCGGTGAGCTCTCCGTGTCGAAGGCCCTCTGGACCCGGCGATACGCGATCACCTCCGAGCTGTTCGGCTCGAGCGACTCGGCCGCCGGGTCTCGTTCCGCCTTTGGTCTGGGAACTTCGCCCATGCGTCTTGATATCGCCATCAAGGCGCCGGGAACCCTGAGGCTCGACAACAATCTCGCCTCCCTCGTGGCCAGCGCCGATCTCACCCTGACCGGATCGCCGACCGAGCCCCAGTTGCTCGGGCGTCTGGAGGTGGCCCGGGGCAAGGTCTTCTTCGGAGGCAACACCTACGAGGTCCGCAAGGGAGTGGCCGTCTTTTCCAACCCGCGTGAGATAAATCCCGCCTTCGAGATCGAGGCGGATACGCGGGTGCGCACCTACCGGCTCACCCTTCAAGCGAATGGAACTCTGGACCGGGTGTCCACCCGGATCACCTCGGATCCGCCGCTCACCGCGCCGCAGATTGCCAGTCTGCTCACCGGGGGCGATGAGAGCGACCTGGCCAGCATCGGAAGCTCGGCGAGTCTCCAGACCCTGGGGGCGGGGGGGCTGAGCTCGTTCGCCTCCACCCTGCTGGACGACAACGTCACCGGCCGGATGGCCCAGGGATTTGGACTGTCGCGTCTGTCCATCGATCCCGGGATGGGGCTTCTGAAGCGAACCGGAGGGTCGCGCCTTACCGTGGGGAAGAGGGTCACCTCCGAGATTGATGTCACCTACTCCCGCAACATCTTCGGGGGCACCGAGAGCCAGCTGGCCACCGCCGAGTACTCCATCTCCAACCGCTTTTCCCTGGTGGCCAGTTGGGCGGAGCCCGGCGGATTCGGAATCGACGTCAGAACCCGGATCGTCCTCGACCGATGATTGAACCGGGTGCGCCGGCGTTGCGATGGGTCTTGTCGGCTCTCGCCCTGAGCGTTCCGACCGCCGCCCT
Organism: Acidobacteriota bacterium; assembly: GCA_032127745.1. Taxonomy (GTDB): domain Bacteria; phylum Acidobacteriota; class Vicinamibacteria; order Fen-336; family JAGNNV01; genus JAGNNV01. The sequence goes on along the minus strand of JAQBHL010000225.1, from coordinate 22,232 downwards.
GGCTCAACCACCCGTGGTCTCCTCCATCGAGATCAACGGATCGAGCGACCCCTCTTTGGTCCGGTACCTGACCGTCAGGGTGGGCGAACGGCTGGATTCCGAGACCATCCGGTCCAGCGTGCTTCTTCTCGCGGCCATGGATCTGTTCGACGACGTGTCGGTCGAACAGGAAGCCCAACCCGATGGAACCCTTGGTCTCGTCTTCAACGTGGCGGAGACGCCTCGTCTGGGAGAGTTGATTTTCGTCACCCGCCTGGTCGCCGGGGGTCCGGATGTCCCTCTGGACTCCGGGCTGGCGAAGAAGCTCGCGCGCGCCGCGGCCCTGCGTTCCTCGGAGCCGTTCCGCAACCAGGCCCTCGCCGACGCCTCCTCACGGATGACCACGTGGCTTCGAGCGAATGCCTATCCGCGGGCCACCATCGAGATCGAGCCCCTGGCGCCGGCCACGGCCTCTCGGCGCGACGGTTTCCTCGAGGATGTCCGGGTTCGCGTGGTGGAGGCCCGCCCGGAAAGGCTGGTCTCGTCACGGATCGACGGCTGGCCCCGGGGTCTGGAACCCCCGAAGTCGCCCGCGCGGATCGGCGAAGCTTTGACCGACGACACCAAGGAAGCCTGGAAAGGGGCGCTTCTCGACAGCCTTCGAAGGAATTCGTACTACCACGCACAGGTGAAGACGGACAGCGTGTGGGGTGACCTGGTCTTCTTCGTCAATCCGGGCCCGCCCTTCGACCTCGATCTGGCCCCGCTGAGCCAGAACGAGAGGCTGAAGGCCGAGGTCCGGTTTGCGGAGGAGGGACTGTCCCAGGACGCGATCGAAGAGACGGTCTCGGTCATCGAATCGGACTACGTGAAGCGCGGCTATCGCTACGTGGACGTCGAATTTCAGGAGATTCAGACCGGTGATCGCGTCTCGGGCGCGTTCGTGGTGCGTCCGGGCCCTTTGTGGATTCTGGCCGCCGCGGAGTATCGAACCAATGGAATTGTCTCCGCCCCCCCCGAAGGACCCCTCTCGATCGCCGGTCCCTGGCTTGACGCCGACATCGATGCCGAGAAGGCGCGACTGCGCTCCGCCCTCATCCAGCAGGGCTACGCGGCCGCCCTGGTCTCGGCCGAAGAATCGGGCGAGCCCGGAAGCGCCCGGATCACGTTCAATTCGGTGCCCGGACCCGTGACCACGGTGGGATCGGTCGAGATCGAAGGCGCGCCCGCGCCGGCTCAGCGAGGCCGGAACTCCGCCACCGAGCTTTCGACCCGTGAGAGCATCCCTTTCCGCAACGACGACGTGGCCCGCGACCGTATCGCGCTGCTCACTTCCCTTCGCGACGATGGGTACGTGGACGCCCAGGTGGAGGCGACCGCGGACTATTCGGACGATCGCAGCCGCGTCGCCATCGTTTTTCACGTCACCCCCGGCCCGCGGGTCCGAGTGGGTCAAATCCTCGTGGTGGGCCTCAAAGACACGAAGGAGACGGTGGTTCTCCGCGAAAGCCGCCTGAAGGAAGGCGACATCCTTTCGTATCAGAAGCTGCTGGACACTCGATCCGCCCTCTCCGCCACCGGGCTGTTCGTAAACGTCCAGATCAGGGAACTCGCGGCCGCGGGCGACGAGCGGAACCTCATCATCGAAGTGACCGAGGGCCCTCGCACCACCATCGTGCCGGGCCTGGGGTTTGCCGAGACGGAGAAGCTCCGAGCGAGCCTGGAACTGACCAAGCTGAACCTTTCCGGAATGGGGCGGTCGGTCTCCTTGTTCCTCCGTGGCTCGGTCGGAGGATCGAGGGCGCTTCTAGCCCTCAAGGAACCGTATGCGTTTGGCCGCCGCCAGGCGGTCAACGTGCAACTCTACGCGGAGGACGATCGCACCCGCGAGGCCTTCGATTTCAAGCGGGTGGGCTTCCAGCCCCAGACCATCTATCCCCTCCACTCGGGAAACATCCTGGCCCAGTACACGTTCCAGAAGACCACCACCTCGAACGTGGCTCAGGATTGCGCCGAGGTCAATCGAGCTCTGTGCGACGGCAAGGTCTCCGGGCCCTCGCTCGGCTTTGTCCATGACACCAGAAACGACGCCATAGATCCCAGACGCGGGCTGCTCTATTCGGTGGAGACGTTGTTGTCCCTTTCCAGCCTCGGAGGGGACTCGTTCCTCAAGATTTCCGCGTTTGCCGCGCGTTATGACGAGTTACGGGCAGGCTTCGTGCTCGCCGGTTCGGTGCGGCTCGGCGTCGCGCGCGCCTTCGGCCCTTCCGTGGAGCTGCCTCTGCCGGAAAGGTTCTTCGCCGGAGGCCCCTCGCTGATGCGCGGGTTCAAGACCGACGAACTGGGGCCCGGGACTTACACCGAGGACGGGATGTTCGTGCCCGAAGGCGGCAATGCCCTGATCACGGCGGCGCTGGAAGCGAGGATCCATTTGACCAGGTCGTGGGGCCTGCAGTTCTTTGCCGAAGCCGGCAACGTCTTTTCCAGCGTCTCCGAGGTCCGCCTCCGAGACCTTCGCGAGGTTGCGGGGGTGGGGCTCGGCTATCGAAGTCCGTTCGGCCCGGTGCGTCTGGACTGGGGCTTCAAACTCGATCGACGCCCCGGAGAGAGCCTTCATGAGTTGCACCTGGGGGTGGGCTATGCATTCTGATCGCCGCCTGAGCCGGCTCGTTCATTCGATCCTCCTCGCCCTCACGGTCGCCGCTCCGGGCGCCAGTGCCTCCGCCGCGGGCGCCCTGGTGGAGCGCACGGTGGCCTTCGTCAACCAGCGGCCCGTGCTTCTCTCCGACGTGGAACTCGCCAAAGCGCTTCTGAGACTGGGCGACTCCGAGGCCATAGAGCGCACCATCGATGAGAGTCTGATGGCCGAAGAGGCCTCCCGGCTCGCGATCGACGCGCCGACCGACGAGGCCATCGCGGGCGCCGTCCTCACGTTGAGGGAGAAAGCCGGAACCGGCTTCTCGGCCGCGGCGCTGAAACGCAAGGCGGTGGTGCAACTGGTCATCTCGAACTACATCGACCAGCGGTTGCGACCACTGGTGAGAGTCGAGGACGCCACGGTTCGAAAGGCCTTCAACGAGATGGTGGCCGATCTTCCGGAGCCGCCGGTCTTTTCCGAGGTCGCTCCGGCTCTTCGCGCGTCGCTCGAAGGACGGGCGCTGGACGCGAAGATCGAAGAGTGGGTGGCGGGTATGCGCCTGAGGGCTGACATCCGACGACCGGTCGCTCCCCAATAGGCCGGGTGGCGCCGCGCTCAGGGGCGGAAGCGCAAACGAAACAGATCCACGAAGGCGGCAAGACCCCGGCCGAAGCTGACCCTCGACTGTTCGTCATTCCGCCAGGTCACCGGCACCTCGACGATCCTGAATCCGGCCTTCTTCGCCAGCACCAGAGCCTCCACATCGAAGGCGAAGCCGTCGAGCTTCGAATCTCGGAAGGCCGCTTCGGCGGCGGCCGCGGAGAACAGCTTGAAACCGCACTGAGTGTCCATGATTCCGGGCAGGTGCAGCCACCGGACGAGGAGATTGAAGAACCGTCCTGAACTCTCCCGCAGGATCGACTGCCGCTTTTCGAGGTTGGCGCCCGACACCGCCCGTGACGCGATTGCGATCTCTGCGCCGTCTCTGATCGCCGCCTCGAGCCGCTTCAGTTCCTCCACAGGGGTTGACAAATCGGCGTCGGACATCAGGCGCCACTCACCTCGGGCGTTCAACATTCCATTCCGAACGGAGTAGCCCTTCCCCCGGTTTCCGGGGTTCTTGAGAACCCTCACCTCGGGTCCGGCCTGCTCCGCGACATCCGCGGTACGGTCGGTGGATCCATCGTCCACCACCACGACCTCGAAGGTCTCGCCCCGGGCCCGAAGATAGGGCAGGATGGCGGAGAGCGTTCCCGGGAGGCGCCGCTCCTCGTTGAACGCCGGAATGACCACGGAGAGGGAGACACTCATTGAAGCCCGGCCAGTCGGTCGTAGACGCCGGAAGGAACGCGGGCGAGACCGAGGCCGGCGCTGGCCGCCTCCACCTCGTTCCGGAACCGGGAGTGGAGTCTCGAAGCTCGGCGGCCGCGCTTCTTGATGTCCGCCTCCAAAGAGGCCCGGTCTTTGGCCACCTCAACCAGGAAGCCCGTCAACCGCTCGGTCAGTGGTTCCAATCCACGCTGCGCCGCGGTGGCCCCGGCGAGCCTTTCCAGACGAAGCCTCGAGCCATCGTCATTGAGAAGGAACTCCAGAAGGGCGGCGAGTTCTTCGCTTTCTGCGGGCCCGGGGTTGACTCGCGCCACCACGCCCTCGGGTAGATCCGCGTCGGCGGTCGAGCCCGAGGACACGATGGCGGCCCGACCGGCGGCCAGCGCGCGCATCAAAACGCCGGAGGTCTCGCCCCGGCTCGGGAACCTCAGGGCCAGCACGACATCCGCGGCCAGCAGAGCGTCGCCCAGGGTTTCAAGATCCACGCGTCCCAGTTGCTGGATGGCCAGGCCCTTCGCCGGGGCGGGTTCGATTCGGGCCCCGCCGCCCACGGTGACGAGCACCGCACCAGAAACTCGAGGGCGGATGAGCTCCATCGCGCGGCCCGCCGCGTCGAGGGACTTGGACGCGGTGGCGAGGCCCGGCGCCAGAACCACTCGCGCCTCGGAATCGAGACCGAGCCTTCTTCGAGCCTCCGATCGGCTGGTCGCCCGCGAGCGCAGGAGGGCGTGATGGGGAAGGTGGAGCATGGGCCCGCCGATGCGGCGGGCGGCGACTTTGGCCGCGGTGGAAGCGGAGAGGCAGACCACGGCGAGAGCGCCATCGAGAATCTCGGCGTTTAAGGGAAAGACACTGGTCCAATGACGCCCTCCCAGAGCCGACGCTACGGTCTGGGCCGCGATTGAGCCGCGCGCGCCGTGCTCACCGCGCATCAAGGACCGATACCCGTCGAAGTCATTGGCGGTCACCGCGAAGCCGAGGAGCAACTCGTGGAGGTTCCACTCGTGCAGGATCACCACCCCCGGGACCCGGATGGCCTCGCGGTAGGCAAAGGCGTGGAGAGGCGAATTGCCGATGTGATAGACGCGCAGTTTCGTCTCGTCGCTCCGGTCCTTCGAGACCACGCGATAGCGCTTCCGTATCCCCTCATCGACCCGGCTTTCATCCTCGGCCACCAGGGTGAGATCGAGAAGGCGGTCCAGGACATCCAACTGTTCATGGACATAATCGGCGACGCCCGATTCGAGAGGGGGAAGAGGCGACCAGACCTCGACCGCCAGGCCTTTTGAGTCGAGCTTTCTCTGTTCGGTCACGATCGGATCGTTTCCGTCAAGGTATCAATGACCGCGTCCCATTGGATGGGCGCCACTTTCTTCCGGCCGACTTCGGCCATGTCCTTGAGTCGAGCGGGCGCGGTGTTCCAGGCCCGGCTCATCGCCGCTCCCAGGCTCTGGGGGCTGGGTTCGGCGATGAAGCCGGTCTCGGTGGTCGCGAACTCGAGAACTCCACCCGTATCATTCGTGGTGATGAGGGTCTTGCCCGAGAGGAAGGCTTCCAGGGTCACGTATCCGTAGTCTTCGTTCACCGGGGTGTAGACCGCGGCTCGCGCGGTGGCGAGAAGGGTCAGCAGGTCCTCATCCGAGACGAAGCCCAGGAAATCGACCCGCGCCGCGACCCCGCGCCGCTCCGCCAGTTCTCGGAGGGAGGCTTCGAGCGGTCCCCGACCCGCGATCTTGAGCCTGACCTCGGTCGAGGCGTGGGCCAGGGCTTCGATCAGCAGGTCCACCCGCTTCAGCCGGTCCAGCCTCCCCGCGAAGAGCAGGAAGTCGCCGAGCGTCTCGAATCGATACCGTCCCGCGTGAGGCGGCGGGGGGTAGAGCGGCGTGGAGTCGATCTGATTGAACTTCAAAAGCCGGTCGGACACGGTTCTCGAGATGGTGAAACGATCCCGGCACTCCGACAGTGCTTTCGTGTCGAGGGAGTGGATGGCGTCCTTGATCTCGCGGTGTTCCTTCGAGTCGGTGAAGGAACAGTATTCGGTGCCGAAGAGGTCGTAGACCTCGCGGTGCTGATGAAAGATCCACGCCACCTTGCCCGGATGCTCGGCCAGGAAGGTCGGAAACTTCGTGGCGATGACCAGATCGATCTTCGCCCCGTTGCTCTCGGTCACATCGAGAAGCCGCCAGGCCAGCGCCTGCCGGATGATCTCCTCGGGCGGGTACCACTTGAAGGGAACCTGAGCCACGTCGGTTACGAAACCGCGGCGTACCAACTCACGCTGCAGGGACAAAACGAGCATCTCCGCGCCGCCATTGATGAACGGGGCCTGGGCCGCGCAGATCAGGACCCGGGGGCTCAACCGAGCTTCTCTTCGATGAGGCGCAGGCGGTCACGAAGCGATCGCAGAGCCGCTTCATGGGAAACCCGGCCCTTCTCTCCCTCGCCCAGCACGACGTCGATCCGCTGGGCCATTTCGTGAACATGGCGGACCAGTTCGGCTTCGAGTTCGCGGTGGCGGGTATCGATGTCGTCCATCCGGTTCTGCATGGAGGCGATCGCCGCATCGTAGTGCTTGTGAGTGGCGGCGAAATGATCGGCGGTCCAGGCGACGAGGGCGTTGTCGAGCCGGACCTGATCGGAGTTGAACCGGACCTGGGCCTCGCGGCTCCGGGCGCGAGATCCGTCCACGAGGGCCGCGAGCTTCCCCAGGGCTTGATCGCCGCCCGTCGTCCACGATTCGTTCACCGGGCCCAGATCCGGCGGCGGCGGCGGATTCCACACCGGCGGCTCCGCAGAAGGGCGGCCGGCGGTCTCCCCCGTGGTCTTCACCGCTTCCACCGGCCCGAGTACGCTCGCAGCACTTCGGGCCACGTTCGCTCCCTGGGCGTTCTCCGCCACCCGACGAAGCGCCTCGGCGCTTTTCCGTCGTTCCATCTCGAATTCTTCAGGCGTCATATCGGTGTCACTGGCCAAGGGACCCACCGATTCTATGCGGCCGGCTTTCGGGCGATGGCGAACACGCTCGCGCCGATGGGAAGGTTGATCGCCGAAAGGAGCGCCGCTTCGATGGAAAGCAGCGCCCCGAACGCCCGTTCAAGCAGAAGAGGAAGCATGACCACGTCGGATCCGTGGCGCTTCAAGAGACGGTCGAGGAAGCGCCGCGAGAGCAGAACTGGAAAAAGAAGAGAGTTCGCATAGGTGGACCGAACCAGGGCCAGCCCGCTCGCCTCCAGCAGGGCTTCCAGCTCGCCTCGGGTGTACCGGTGTCGAGAATGAACGGCCTCGTCGTGAGCACCCCACAGAATCTTGAGGGCGGGAACCTTGATAAGGATCAATCCTCCCGGCTTCAACACCCGGCCCAGTTCCCGCACCGCTTGAGCGTCATCCTGGACCCAGGCGTGATAGAGCACATCGAATGAAGTGACCACATCGAAACTGCCGGACGCGTAGGGCAAACCGAGCACATCGCCCTGCACCACCCGACCGCCGCGCCCTCTGGTGGCGAGCACGGCCAGGGGCGAGAGATCCAGGCCATGGGTTTCGCCCATGGAAGAGAGGTCCTGAAGATTCCAGCCCGTGCCGCAGCCGGCGTCGAGAATCCGGCGAGGCCCGGCTTCGGCGGGCAGAAGCGGGGTCAGAAGGGAACGCGCGATCCGGCGCATGCCCACGTACCACCACGAAACGCCCTCCAGGTCGGCCATCCGCCGGTATTCGTCCGGATTCACCGTTTCTTCCTTTCGCGGAGCAGCCGTTCGTATTGCGCGATCACCCGCTTGGCGATCTGCGGCCAGAGGAAGGGCTCGAGGAGCTGGATCGACTCCCGTCCCATCCTCTCCATCTCCTTAGGCTGGTTCGCGATCTCGAGGATGGCGGTCGCGAGGGCGGCCACGTCTCCCGGATCGACCAGGAAGCCGTTCGCCCCATCCTTCACCTTGTCCGGAATTCCTCCGGCCCGGGTGGCGATCACGGGAAGTCCATGAGCCATAGCCTCGAGGGTGACCAGGGACGACCCTTCGAACCGGGTCGGGTGCAAAAAGACGTCGGAGCCGGCATAGAGGGCATGAAGGGTTTGCTCGCCGACCCGGCCGGTGAACTGAATGTGGTCGGTGAGGCCGGAGGCGGCGGCCTGAAGGGAACGCCGCGACGGGCCTTCTCCCACCACCAGCCAGCCCCAGCTCCGGGGCAGGAAGGTCGCGATGCGCTTGAAGGCTTCGAGGGAATCGGCGAAACCCTTGTAGCTCTCGAGCCGGCCCACCGAAACGAACAGCGGCCGACAGGTCGACATCCAGGGCAGGACCTCAAAGGCGAAGGGCATGGCGTCTTCGGGGGTGAGGGCTCGAATCTCCTCGAGATCGACGCCGTTGGGAATGACTCGAACTCGTCCCGGATTCACGTCCAGAAGCCGGGGAACCTCGCCCCGGGTGGCCTCATCCGTGGCGATCACGCAGTCTGCGAGTTGGGCCGCCTCCTTCGAAAGCTGTCTCAGCCGGCCGAGGGCGAGAGCCTTGAAGCCTCGCACGTGATGCTCCTCCATGCCCTGAGGATTCATGACCAGAGGCGCATCGAGAGAAGGATCGAGGAGTCGCTCGCGGCCGTAACCGAGAGCGCTCAAGCCCTGCGCGTCCACGATGTCGACCTCACCCCGGCGCACATGCTCCGCGACCTCGCGCCCCATCAGGGCGCTGAACGCGGGGTAGTTGAAGGTCCGGTCGAGCACGCGCCCGTGGGTTCCGAGGCGATAGCGCTGGTACTTCACCATCACCACATGCCCGGGGAATGACTCTGGATTCTTCCCCGGCCGGGTGAACAGGGTCACGTCCACACCCTGGGCGCGCAGGTGCTTGGCCAGCGAATAGACCGCCCGCTCCATACCGCCGGGCGGATGGAGCGGATGGGCGCTCCTCGACAGAAGAGCCACCCGCATCAGTTCGAACCCCGGTACAAGGCCTCGTAGTGAGGGATCAGAACCTCAGGGCAGAACGCCCGCGCCCGGGAGGCCGCCCCTTCCCTGAGTCGTGAGCGCACCGACGCATCATGAACGATCCGGCCGAGAGCGTCGCCCAGCTGATCCACGCCGTGAGCCAGCAGGCCGGAGATCTCGTGCTCGATCAGTTCGGAGGTGCCCCCAGTATCCATGGCCGCGATCGGCGTTCCGAGGGCCAGAGCCTCCAGAAGAACGCGGGAGAGAGGCTCGGGCCAGGTCGAGGGGAACAACAGAGCCTCCGCCCGTTTCATGACCCGGAGGACATCGGCACGGTCGGTCCAGCCGGGGAGATGAACCTCGACCGATGCCTTCTGAGCCGATTCCCGGATCGCCCTCTCGGAAGCGCCGCTTCCGAGAACCACCAGGGGAAGGCGCGCCTTTGAGCGAACCAGCGCCTCAATCAGATCGCCCGCTCCCTTGTTCGCTTCGAGCTTTCCCACAAAGAGGATGAATCGATCGGGGAGAGAGATCAGGGGGGTCTGATTCGCGATCTCGTTCGCTTCCACCGCGTCCACGATGTTCGGCAGGACGTGGACCGACGGGATCAAGGCCGCCCGCAGCTCCGCCGCGATCGACTCACTCACCGCGATGGTGGCGTCCGCGCGGGCCAGGGCGCCGCGCTTGATGGCGAGATCCCATTTCATGTAGGGGATGGCGGCGGGAGCGCTCAGGGCGGGGAGTCGGCCGTCGAGGCATCGCCACATGCCTCCGGTCGAGCACCGAGGGCAGAGCTTTCCCTGCGATATGCGGGTGGACCAGAAGCACACCGGCCAGTGATCGCGCACCGTCACCACCGCGCGCGGGCGGGGTTTTAGGGCCAGGGTCCCCAGGGCGGACAGTGAGTGCTGGGCATGGATCACGTCGGCATCGCCCGCTCGTTCGGCCAGAGCTTTTCGGAAGGTCTCCACCATGCGCCCACGCCGGAATGCGCCCGATGCTCCCGCGATTCGAAGCACCGGCACCTTCCCCTCCTGCGCCGGCCCCTCGGCCGTGGTGATCACGCTGACGTCGTGGCCCGCATCGCGCAACCCCAGAGCGAGGGCCCGGGTCGACCAGCCGGCGCCCCCGGCCCGGGGGGGAAAGACTTCGGTGGCGAGGGTGATCTTCATGCCGCCCGGATGCCTTCGAGAATCGATTCGACCTGGGCGGCATGGGCGGCCCATGAAAACTGAGGCGCTCGCCCTCTGGAGTTTCGACCCAGCCGGAGACGCCGCTCGGGATCGCTCGCCAGCGCGGCAATGGCCCGGGCCAGATCCTCCGCGTCGTTCTCCTTGAAGAAGACGCCCTCCTGGTTCGCTCGCACGATGTCGTGAAGGGGTGGTATGTCCAGAGTAATCGTGGGCACGCCGCTCGCGAGGGCCTCGAATAGCTTCAGGGGCGACCAGAAGAAGCCGAGTTTCAGCGAGCGCAGTTGCGAACGGTCATAGGGCGCCACCGAAAGGTCGGCGCTGGCCGTGACTTCGGGCATGTCCGCGTAAGGCACCCGTCCCAGATAGCGCCCATTGAAGTCCGTGGCCACGAAGGCCCGCTCGCCGCCGGCCAGCACGAAGACCAGGGCCTTGTGGCCCTGGAGTCGACGGGCGGCAGCCAGCAGGGTTTCGACTCCATGCCAGGGCCGATGAGATCCGCTGAAGAGAACCACGCATGTTTCCTCAGAGGCGCCCCAGCTCTGGCGTCGCGCCGTGCTGCGTCTTCCTGGATGGAAGGCCTCGATGTTGGCGCCCCAGGTCACGACCTGAGTCTTGGCCCGTGCGAACTCGGGAACGATCTCCTTGATGGGCGAAATCAGAGCGGAGGCCGATCGGGCCAGGCGCTCGCGATACCGTCGCATCGGCCGGGTGACGAGAAGGGTGTCGAGCGCGGCCTTCAGCGATCCGGGATGATCCACCACGGGAGAGTTCACTTCCAGCAGGCTGGGGATGTGCGCGGCCTCGGCGGAAAGGATCCCCTCGCCGCCGAAGTTGTAATAGCGCTCCATCAAAACGTCCGGTTTCAGGCGTCGAATGAGATCGGCGATCTGGGGCCGGGCTCGGAATCTGAAGAAGCGATGCCCTGGCCACCAGCGGATCCGATGGACCGAATAGCCATGGTCAGAGGGAGACGCCTCGCCCTGGTCCTGAACCACGGCATGAACCTCATGGCCCCGCTTCGACAGTTCGCGCGAAACCTCGTGCACGTGGACACTGCCGCCGGTCTCGCCGGGAAGCGTCTGATCCGACGCGACGTACAGAATCCGCATTCGACCCCAATCGAGCTATGACGCGATGGGCGCCAGAACTCCGAAAAAGGGTCCGGTGCGAACCCTGCCGAACAGGCCCACATCCAGCATCAGGACATGAGTCAGGCCTCGGGCCACGAACCGGGCGCTTTTCGAAGGCGCCGGGCGTCCCACGATGTGGCTCGCCGACTTGTCCGCCGAGGCCGCCTTCGCGGCGCCTGGTCCGGCCGCGGATTTCTTGCCGCGGCGCTGCTCGACCATCTTCAGAGCCAGGTCCTCGATCACCGCCTTCGCGAAGACGTTGTAGTACACGCGTTCCTGGACCCTCAGTCCCGCGGACCTTGCGATCTCGTCGAAGTGCTCATGCGACCTGATGGCGTTGATGTGATCGCTCTTGCGCATCGCCTCCTTCTCCGAGTCGACCAGGCCCATGCGGCCGAGACGCTTGGCGAGGGTGTTCACGCCGCGCTGGAAGGAGGCGATCCTCGAAGACTCCATGGCGTGGGTGTAGACGAAGATCCGGCCCTCTTTCGACACCGCCCGGCGGGCCTCGATCAGGACTTCGCGAACCCCCGCCTCATCGAGATGTTCGAGGACGTCGAGCGAGTAGGCGCGGGCCGAGGCGCCCTTTCTCAGGGGAAGCCGTCTCAGATCGCCGACCACGAGATTGACCGAGTCGATGGCGGATTTCAGGAAGAACGGCGCCATGTCGATGCCGCAGACGGACGCGCCTTTGTTCGCGAAGTGGGCCGCGAATTTTCCGGCCCCGCTGCCCAGATCCAGAACAGAATCGCCGGGCTTGAGGCCCAGCATCCTGGAGACCATCTTCGCCTTGACCCCGGCCGAGAGCACGGGCGGCCCCTCGCGGACGCCGAGTCGTTCCTGAAACTCTTCATCGGCGTAGTGCGACACCCGGCCCACCTCGGCGCGGGGCAGAAGATCGACGTAGTCGCGCGAGGGTCCGAACTGATAGCGGGTGAGACAGCAGGAGCAATAGAAACCCTCGCCTCGATGCTCGAGGGCCCGCTTGTCGGGGCCGCCGCAGGGGCACGACACTCGCGCGGCATAGGAGGCGACGCAGACATCGTGGCCTCCGGTCTTGACTCCGCACTTCTCACACCCCAGCCGGTCGAGGCACACCGGGCAGGCGAACTGCGCCATCCAATCGGGGTGGATCATCGAGTGCTCTTAACCAGCGCTTCGGGATCGGTGAAGTAGAGCTTCGCGGTGTTCAGGATGCGCTGAGGCACCGCGCTCACCTGCCGGATAGCCACCCCCGGCCAGTCGAGTTGCTGACGATCCATGAGTTTCAAACCAAACTGCATCATGAGAGAGATATTCCACCAGATTGCGAGAACGACCACCAGTTTTTGGACTCGGGGAGTGAAGGCCATCAGACCAAAAGCGAAGCCCATGACAAAGAGCACGCTGGAGTCCACGAAGCGTCTCGAGCCAAACGCCCCGGCCTGATGCCAGGAAAGGACCGAGCCGTTGATATAGATCTGAGCGAGAAGCGCCGCGTTCGAGAATACGCCGAGCGCCCCGAGCCGGAAGAGGGCCCGTCCCAGGCCGAAGAAGGCCACGATCAACAGAGGCGTCCAGAGGAGCAGGCCGTGGCCGGGGTTCACGAGCACGTCGAGGAAGTGGGGCGAGCCGAAGTCCATCTTCCTCTGAACCAGTTGAGTGGGTCCGTACGTCCCGTTGAGGGAGTGGTAGGCCAGCAACTGGGGCAGGAAAGCGAGGCCGGCCGCGCCCAGGACGGAGGCTCCGCGTTTGAGCGCGCGGTTGACGTCGCCCTGGATCAGGCGAAATCCCAGATCGAGTCCCGGCGCGATCAGGAACAAGCCTCCCTGTTCGCGGATCAGCATGGCCAGGCCGGCGGCCAGACCCATGAGAACCCAATCGAACACCCTGTCCTTTTCCCGGGCTCGCAGCCACAAGAAAAACAGCAGCGACACCGCGAAGATCGAGGGCGCGTGGGCGAAGGCCGGGGCCACGGTCATGTAGTAGAAGGCGGGGGTTCCAAACCAGACCGCCAGCACAGAGAAAAGGGCCAGTCCCTCGGTGACTCCAAGGTGGCGTTTGAGGGTTCGGAACGCGAGCAGGAAACCAAGAATGGCGAGGAGCGCCGAACCATAGGCCACCGCACCGGTGTAGGCGGTGGAGAAACCATCCGCGGGACCGCGCAGAACCCCGTTGGTGACCAGAGCGTGAGCGGCGAGATAAAACGGCGCCCAGATCAGGGCCGAACCGATGGGCGCGAAATTGATGGGCCGGTTCGTCCGCGGCTCTCGCCGATCCAGGAACGTCTCCTTGAAGGCCTGAAGACCCCCGGGGTCCGCTCGATAGAAATGTTCGTACTCGTTGGTGAAGTCGAGATCGTGATCGAAGACCACGGAACGCAGGTGCGAGAAATATTCGATCTCGTCCGCTCCCCGGATCTTCGTGGAGACGAGGGCCAGGGTCAGGACGCTCGCGACCAGGAACGCGAAAGTGGTTCCCCGATTCAAGCGGCCGCTCCGATGAATTGTTCGATTCGCTCGGCCCGTCGGGCCCAGGAGTACTCGGTTGCCTTTTCAAAGGCCGCTCGGCCGAGGTTCATCTGAAGCGTGCGATCGGACAGGATCCTCTCAAGCGCCGCCGCCCAGGCTTCGATATTCCCGGGAGGAACCAGAAGCCCGGTGCGGCTGTCCTCCACGATCTCGCGCGAAGCGCCGGTGTCGGAGATGAGCAGGGGCCGTCCCGCGGCCATGGCCTCGAAAGCCTTGATGGGCGAGGTGTGGTCGGAGGTCATGGCGCTCTTCAGGAAAGGCGCCACCGCAACCGTGGCCCGGGCGAGCTCCGCGGCCACATCCTTCTGGGGCAGCGAGCCCTTGAACTGTATTCGATCACCCAGGTTCAGGCTCCGGGCCAGGCTCTGGATGCGATCGAAGTCGCTCTCGCCGGCCAGACCGCCCACGATCACCAGCTCGCCGCGGGTCAGCCGGGAGAAGGCCTGAACCAGAACGTCGACACCTTTCCAGGGATAGAGCTGGCCCGCGTAGACCACGCGTTGTTCCTCGGATGGAGGGGTGAAGGTTCGATCGGCGAGGATGTCGCAACCGTTAGGGACCACCGCGGTGCGAGGGCGGGGGCCAAAGAGGCGTTCGAAGGTGGCGAGAATGCCCGCCGTGGTGGCCATGAAGCCCCGCGCGCCCATCCATACCCGACGCTCCCGGCCTTCGATCCGGCGCCGCTTGGATGCGTTCGGCCCCGCCGCGAGATGGTAGAGCTGCTGGCGTTCGTCGTACATGATGGCCTCGACCGCGTGGGCTTCGTAGGTGAGACGGTCGCAGCCGATGCGAAGCAGAAGATCCGCAAGCTGAAGATCGCGGGTCAGAACGAAAGCGCCCTGGCGCGAGGCTCGCCGGGCCAGCGGAAAAGCCCGGGCCAGATATCGCAGGCGTGGAACCAGGGTCGCGTTCGGAGCGTGCCCGACCTTCAGCCGGTCCACGACCAGGCGGGGAGGGGGATCGACCCCGAAACCGGCGAGAATGTCTGCGGTGGGCCGCGGGTCGGAGTGTCGGACCACGAGCCGGATCTCGAGGCCTCGCGCGGCCAGGGCGTGAGCCGTCTTCACCACCTGGATGCCGTTCGCACGCGGCGAAGGAAAGCGGATGTCCGCGAACAGAACGATGGCGGGATGAGGGGTCACGGTCTCTCCAGGACGCATTCGATCTGGGACACCATCACATCCCCCACCCCCGGAATGGCCAGAAAGAAGCCGCGCAGGAATCCCGGGATCACCCGCTTGAAGAAGCCAGTCACGGTGCGCTGTTCGGCGATCAGCTTGAAAGGCGATTGTGCGATCCAGGAGGACATGCCGCGGAGCGTCACCGGGGTCAGCAGATCGTCTTCCTTCTCTCGTCCCGATTCGGCCAGCTTCACGAAGGTGTTGGCGCTCGAGCGCTCTTTGAGCGTCCAGGGAGCCCGGGCGGCCAGGAAGACAAAGACGCGAAAGGCCCGCTTCCGGCCGAGAAACAGATGGATGGGAACGGGAAGGCGAAGCCGGGGCAGGTGCGCGCCGGCCAGAGAGAGGGTCGGCGCGGTGGAGAGGTAGAACCGGCCGCCCCGCTTCAACACCCGGGCGCACTCGGCGATGTAGGTCTCGGCCGAGGGCAGGTGTTCGATCACGGAATGAGACAGAACCACGTCGAAGGACTCATTGGCGTAGGGAAGCTTCAAACCATCGCCCTGGGTGAAGGCCACGTTCCGAATGCCTTTTTCGCGGGCCAGCCGGGTGCCGGAGTCCGAAAACCTTGGCGAGAGGTCCAGACCCACCGCGAAGGACACCTCCTCGGCAATGGACAGCGCAGTTCCGCCGCTTCCACAGCCCGCGTCAAGGACCCGGCCCCGCAGCTTCACCCCCGAACGCTCGACCGCGAGGATCACCTTGGCACTGCGGAGGTATTCGAAAAGGGCGTAATCGTATTCGCTGCGGAAGCGGATCTCCCCCGCGGCCCGGATGGCGTGGTTGTCGATCGCTCTCATCGCAGGGC
Source organism: Acidobacteriota bacterium (assembly GCA_032127745.1). GTDB lineage: Bacteria > Acidobacteriota > Vicinamibacteria > Fen-336 > JAGNNV01 > JAGNNV01. The sequence continues at coordinate 6,546 of JAQBHL010000225.1, read as the reverse complement.
GCTCTGGTAGATCTCGCCATAGCGATCGACGAGCCCGCGAAGCGAGAAACGTTCGTCTATGACCCGGGAAGTTCTTTCGCTGATCCGCCTATTTTCCCGCAATGCGGCGGCAATGCCATCGGCCAGGGCCTGGGGATTCTCCCGGGGGACGATCCGGAGATCGTCGGGGAACATTTCGCCCAGTTCGAGCCCGCCCGGATTGTCGGTCGAGACCACGCGCGTTCCGCAGGCCAGGGCCTCCAGAACCACGGTGGGGGTGGCCTCGAGCCGCGAGGAGAGGACGAATAGATCCGCGGCGGCGTGGAGTTTCGCCACCTCACCATTGGGCACGAGGCCCAGGAATCGCACCCGACCCGCAACCCCCAGTTCCCGGACCAGCGATTCCAGGGACTCGCGCTCGTCCCCGGAGCCCGCGATGACCAGCCTTAGCCGGGCCCGCGAGGGGTCCAGGAGGGCGAAAGCGCGCAGGAGGGTCGCGTGATCGGCGAGGGGATGAAGGCGCTTGACGTTGAATAGCAGTGACTCGCCGGAGCCGAGCAAAGGCGCGCGCACAGCGTTCCGTTCCGCGGTGGCGAGGGGCGAGAAGAGGAGGTCCACCGCGGGATAGACCACCGAGGCCTCGCGGATCGGCACCTCCAGTTCGCGCGCCCGGGCCAGAAGACCGGCGCTGTAGAACGTGGTGTGCCGAGCATGCATGTTCAGCTCCCGAAAGGCGCGGTTCCGGCCGTCGTGGTGCCATATCTCGGTGCCGTAGTGGGTGAGGATGTAAGGCTTCCCGAGGCGGACCGCCGCCCGCGCCGCCACCTGGTTCATCCAGGTGTTGGAATGCACATGGATGAGGTCTGCCGCTTCGAGAAGAGGCCGGGCTTTGAGGCGGGTCTCCATGGCCTCCAGAAGTTGGGGGACGCGGGTGACCCGGAAGCGGGTTCGCCGCGTGACGTAGGCGGTGCGCGCTCGCTCAGGATCCCCGGTCTTGAAGGTGAGAAACGAGACCTCATGGCTTCGTTTCTCGAACTCCACTCCCAGCACGTGGGGCAATAGCGCATTCGCTGCCTGATAGGGGGGCAGGTGCGGCGTGACCATGAGGATCTTCAAGACGCGATCGATCTCATCCCTGGGCGGTCGCCGGGCGCTTCATCCGAAGCGCATCCGCTCCCTCGATGTAGGTAACGCCTCGGGCGCCGATCCGCTTCATGATGTGTTCGAAGACGGCCTCCAGTCTTTCGAAGAAGCGATCCACGTCCGCGGCTTTCTGGTTGTACGGAGACCCGCCCGGAGCCAGTTCGCTCGAATGAAAGAGCATGTTCAGAGTGGGCACGCCCCTCGAAACCAGAGCGCTGGCCAGCGTCTTGGCGTCCTCCACGCTCGAATAGGAGGGTCGCAGCCACACCGCCCGCAGACCCAGCCGTTTCAGGTACCCCCGCCAGGGAATGGCGGGAAGTGACGCGAATTGCCGCTCCAGGGCCTTGGGCAGGGCGGGTGTGGTCGCCGAGGAGACGGGGATTTCGAGAACCGTGGATGCGCCCGCGGTTCGCACATCGTCGGGGCTCGGCCAGTAAGGCGCCACCGGAGCCCCCGCGAAGGACGGCCCCCCTTTGCGCGTTTCGTTGAAAAGCGGATCCACGCTCGTGTCCACCCGATAGCCGAGGGTCTCCAGAATCCGCAGCGAGCGGCCATCGAAGCCGTGGCGGCCCGCGCGATAACTCCGCGGCCGTACCCCGACCGACGAGTGTATGGCCTCGGTGAGTTCGCTCAACTGGGTCTCCAGCAGAGCGTCGCCCAACTGGCTCGGATATCGGCCGACCAGATCTTCCTCGCGATACGGAGGTGAACTCCAGGGGTGCAGGTGAGCACCGATCTCACAACGCCCAGAGTCCGATAAATCGCGGAGGATCGACCGGGCAGGTTCCCGGGTGGCCATTTCGTGGGTGACGAGATACGACGGACGAACGCCGTACACGTTGCACAGGGCCTGCAGACGGGGCAGCGCACGGGCGTTTTCGACCGAGAGCCGCTTTCGGCCCTCAAGGGACCATTGATCGTCGGCCTCCGTATCGACCCCGACCATGAAGAGAGGCTTTTCACTCATGCGCGATCCAGGTCTCCATCGCCGATGAAGAGATTCCAATTGGCGACATCGTCCAGCACCGACCTGGGGCCTCCGGTACCGTCAGGGGTCCCACGGCAGGCGACGCAGTACTGAACCGCGGTGGTCCCAGAACGAAAGCCGTGGCGCCGAAGGCCCATCCCTAGACGGGAATTGAGGCAGTAGACCTCGACTCGGACCAGTCCCCGGCCGGAAAATTCTGCGATGGAGGCGGCAAGAAGTGCGTCCTGGGTGGCCACATCCGTGGTGTCGCAAAAAAGGTCGGCGATGACCCCGCGCCGGAAACCTGCCTCCCCTTCTTCCCGAATCACGGCGTAACCCGAAAGCCGGCCCGCCTGGCGAGCCTCCAGGACCCGATAATCGCGGAACGGGCAGGCCAGGTACTTCCAGCGCAGGTACCGGGCGTCGCGGCGGACGCTGGCGCCGAAAGACGAGCGAGTCCGGAGCCAGAGGTCGTCATACTCGTCGCTGAAGCTTTCGACCAGCCGCACGTCTGCTTCCAGGGGCGTCGCTGGACCCCGCGAAAAGAGAGCCAGGCCTATTCCCAGGAAAGGGCCGGCCAGTGTTCCAGCGGCCCGGCCCCACTTCTTCCGCGCGACCGCGACCGGATCGAGAATCTTCACGAAAGAGGGCACGGGCCCGACATCCGTAAATAGCTTTCTAAAAAGGGGATACGAGGAAGGAGTGAGGCCCAGAGCCAGAGCCACATCCACTTCGTCCGCCCACCGGTTGGAGAGAGCGATCCCGATCCCGCGGCCCTGAGCGCTCTTCCGCACGAAGTAGTCGTTGCCGGCCGAAGCCCGGAACTCCCGATCGCCCCACCACATCGGAAAAGGCATAGTGGCCATCTGACCCAGAAGAGTGTCCCCTTCCCGGGCCATCCAGATCACCGGACCGTCCTCTGGCGTGTTCGGGTTCTCGAAATACTGCCAGTCGTACCGCCTTCGACTCCGCTCCAGGTTCCCGTCGCCGAAGACCTCGGCATAAAGGGCGAACAGTTCGGGGTCGTGTTCGGGGCGGCGGCGGACGATCTCAAGGCTGGTCATGGCTGGTTGGCGCTGGCAGGGGAGAGTAGCCGAAACCGGCCGACGGGGGCTGGGCGGGGGCGAAAATGCCTGGCCCGGGGCCAAAAATTGCTTTTGGGAGGGGGGCGCAGCACTTGCTGCGTCCCCTCCCGAAGCGTTCCTCTTGGAGGAGGTTCCCGACTTTACGGGAGCAGAGTTTGGTTTGGAGGGTTATTGGAGGGTAGTTGCGTCTTCTGCCCCATTAGACGAGCAACCGGCGTGCCATGGTTGTAACGATTCTCACGAAATTTCATTTTCGTGATCCAAGTCACCGATTTTTGGCCTCGTCGTGCGTCTCATGAATTGAAACCGTTGAAATTCCGGGCGGAATTGAGAGCCGGGCCAGAGATTCTGCTCACCAGATCGGGGCTTGAGAGCGTGGATCTTCAGACACGCTCTTGTGACTTGGCTTGTGTTGTCTTGTACACTCACACGCTTTGGAAAAGTTCTTAACGAGGGTTTACGTAAAATGAAGCAGAAATCACTCACTCTTGTCGTCCTGCTCGCCGCCGGCTCTCTCGTGGCCGCAGTGGCGCAGGCGGATGTCAAGACGGATCAGACGATCGCCAAAGCCCAGGAACAGTTCGCCAAGGGCAAGACAGACGATGCCATCAAGTCGCTGGTCAAGCTTGTGGGCAATACGCCCTCGGTGGAGGCGTATCTGGCCCTGGCCCGTCTCCAGGAGATGAACGGCAATGCCGCCGAGTCCGCGGAGGCTCTCAACCAAGCCGTCGCGGTGAGCGCGTCGGGTCCGGCCGCCCTCCAGGCCGAGGCCCTCGCCGCCTCCGCCCGCATGGCCTTGAAGACTGGAACCGGCCAGGCAGCTCTCGCTCTCGCCACCAAGGCGGTGGCCGCCGACAAGAATGCGCAGTCGCTTGGAACCCTTGCCTCGGCTTACGCTCGGGTGGGCGACGCCAAGTCGGCGCACACCGCCGCGGATGCGGCCCTCGCCGCGGGCGCCACCAGCGCCGTCGCGCACAATGGCAAGGGCGATGCCCTTACCGCTTCGGGTCAGATCGAAGAGGCGGTGGCCTCGTATCGAAAGGCGGTGCAGCTCGATCCGAAGGACACCGCCGCCCAGGTGGGCCTTACCTACGCCCTCGTCGCCTCGAACAAGGTGACCGAAGCGAAGGCGGTGGCCCTGAAGGCGACGGAAATGGACAAGAACTCCGGCGCCGCGTTTGCCGCCCTCGGCTACGCGATCTCGGCGGAGAAGGGTTTCAGCGGGGGCGATGCTTCCTGGACCGACGCGATCGCCCAGGCTCAGCAGGGCGCCTTCCTCGCTCCAAACGACCCCCAGGTCCAGGTGGTGGTCGCGACTCTTTTCGAAGTTCGCGGCAATCTCGATCAGGCCCAGGCGGCTTACCAGAACGCCCTCACGATCGACCCCGGATACACCTCCGCCCGAACCGCGCTCATTATGACGAAGTTCCGGCGGGGCGACCTCGATGGCGCGCTCGGTGACGCGGAAGCGCTGGTCAAGGCGAATCCCGAGAGCGTGGCCGCGCACAAGATGGACGGCGAGTTGCTGGCCCGCAAAGGCATGTACAAGGAAGCCATTCCACACCTGGAGAAGGCCACCGCGGCCATGCCCAACAACGGCGATGCCTTCGCCATGCTCGCTCACTCTTATCACATGACCCGTTCGTTCGAGGACGCGAAGGACGCCTACGCCAAGGCGGTGGCGCTCAATCCCACCAACAACGAGATCAAGTCGAACTACGGCCTGCTCCTGGGCATGAGCGGCGAGCCGGACAAGGGCGGCCAGGTTCTGGCCGCTCTGACCACCTCGCCCGGGTACAAGAGTGCTGCAGGCTTTGCGAACTACGGGTGGGTGCTCTCCCGCATGAAACCGCCCAAGGCGGCCGAGGCCATCGCGGCCTACGACAAGGCCATCGAACTCGAGCCCACGAACGCAGGCCTGTACTACGGCATGGCCTGGGCCCACTATTACGCCCAGGACTACCCCGATGCCATCGCCGATTTCGAGAAGGCCGTCTCGATGGACAAGAACCTGATTCCCGAGACCCGGTCCGGCATCGGCTGGAGTCAGTACTTCATTGCCGTGAACGGGGACAAGAACAGTCCCAACTTCGCCAAGACCAAGGCAGCGCTGGCTTCGGCCGAGGCGGCCGACCGTCCCGATCCGCGCCTTGCCGAGGCGGTAGCGCGGTACGAGAAGGCGGTGGCCGAAGGGAAAGCAGCGGAAGCGGCCTACCAGGCCCAGAAGGAAGCGGCCGAGGCCGCCAACGACGCCATCGACATCGGCCGGCTGTCGCGTCAGCTCCAGAAGGGCTCCATTCAGCAGCGCGTCGACGCGGCGAACGCTCTGGCTGCCGCCGGCGCTGATGCCGCTGAGATTCTCGGCTACGCGCTCGAGACCGACACCACCATCGTGGTTCAGCAGGCTGCGGCGAATTCGCTCCGCCGCATGGGCCCAGCCGCACACAAGGCGTTGCCCGCTCTGCGCCGTTACTTCAATGTGCAGAAGTCTCCGAACCTTCAGCCAACTGCTGCTGACTTGGAGCTGGAAATGATGGAGAACGATCTCCATAACGTGGTCGGCGAGATCATCAAGAAGCTGAAGTAGCCAGTTTTGATTCCGGCCTGAGATGGCGTGCGCTTGAGCCCGCCTCGCTGTGGCTCTGGTCGCCGCGATCCCTTGCGGTGCGGGCTTTCGCTCCCTCATCGGGGGGAGCCCCAGGAGGGGGACGGAGGGATGGCCCTCCGTGCCTACCTGCGAGCGCCCTCGATCAGCCAGTAAGAGATCGCGGATACCGTGGCCGCGGCCGGGATGGTCAGGACCCAGGCCCAGACGATCCGGCCGGCCAGGCCCCAGCGGACGGCGGAGATTCGCTTCGTCGCGCCCACGCCAATGATCGCTCCCGCGATGGTGTGGGTTGTCGATACCGGTATGCCCATGAAGGTGGCCAGGCCGATCGACAGGGCTCCCGAGGTTTCCGCGCAGAAACCTCCCAGGGGCTGCAGTTTGGTGATCTTCGAGCCCATCGTCTTCACGATGCGCCATCCCCCGAACATGGTGCCCAGGCCAATGGCCGCATGGGCGGCGAAAGCCACCCAATAGGGGATGTAGAACTCCTTCTGATAGCCCGAGGCTACGAGCAGACTGGCGATGATGCCCATGGTCTTCTGCGCGTCGTTGCCTCCGTGATTCAGCGAGAAGAAGGCGGCCGAGAGCAACTGCAGCCGGCGAAACAGGGTGTCCACGCGATAGGGGTGCCAGCGTCTGAAGGTCCATGTGACCAGGGCCATGAGCGAGAAGGCGAGCAAGGCGCCAATGATCGGAGAGAGGATGATGAAGACAAGAGTCTTCGTCCAGCCCGCCGGAATGATGGCGATGAAGCCGCCCTTCGC
>JAQBHL010000224.1:0-3185 GCA_032127745.1 Acidobacteriota bacterium | reverse complement strand
CCGGCGTTGTGCACGCAGGCGAAGACCACAAGACTCATCGGGCGTTCCATGGCGGCAATCTACTAGGTCGTCGGACCGTCGCGGCGTCGAACAAGGTCCCGTCGCATTCAGTCCACGACATAGGAGAAGACCTTGTAGCGGCCACGGTGTTCGATCATCGAACCGAACAGCCGGCCCGACTGCTCCTGGCCGTTGTGATCCCTCAGCTCCAGCTGGGAGTCCCGATGCACCTTGAACGTGCCGTAGTCCGTGACTTCACCGGTGAAGGTGACGGAGACGAGGACGAATCCGCGGTCCTCCCATCCGGCGAGGCGGGCACGTAGATTGGCGTCACTCTTCCCCGCCAGGTCCTTCCAGACGTAGTCGAGAGGCAGGTTCCGTTCGGGCCGGCTGGCCGGCAACTTGGGCCAGACTAGGTCCGTGAACTCCGCTTCGGTCAGGGCCAGCTCGCGAAGGGCTTCGAGGTCCTTCTCCGCGAATCCCCGGACCACCGCGCGGGCCACGGCCTCCGGAGATTCCAGGGTATGGGTCAGGCTGGGGCTGGTACTGGTCCGGCAGGCGCCGAGACCGACCAGACCGATCAGCAGAACCAGGGCCTGAACCGCGCGTCGGGCGCCCCGTGGTGATGGGGCGCCCGACCTCGGTCTTCTTCCGATCAGCTCTGAGGGTATGAGGTCCAACCCCGGGTCCAGTCGTCCGCCGGGGCCGGAGCGACGCCGCCGATGTAGGAAGTCACGTCAAAGAAGCCGTCGTTGGGCGGAATCGCCGGAGCCATCTGGCCGCCGGCCAGGCTGGTGGTCGACGGCGGCTGCCAGACCGGATTCTCATGGTTGTGGCAGTCGCCGATCCCGGGATTCTGGCCGGTGGCCACGTTGGCGAAACGGCCGCTCTGGAGGAGAGACAGGGTGTTTGAAGTGCCGTAGGTCACTCCACCGGCGCCGGTGTTGAAGATGACTCCGTTGCTCATGGCCAGATTCCCCTGGTTTGCCTGGGCGAAGGTCGAGGAACCGTTCACATCGACACCCACGTTCTTGAAACCCTGAATGACGAAGTTCCGGATGGTGGCCGCGGTGCCACGGCGCAGTAGCATGCCGCGGGCGCTTTCGGGTCCTTCATTGCGATCCGGATCTCCGCAGTAGGTGACGTTGTAGATGGTGGGATTGGAGCGGGGAAGAAGCTCGTTGTTGAACTCGTTGTTGTCGGCCTCGATACCGTTGTCGGCGTCGTCCCCGCGCTGGGAGACCACGATGAACTGCATCCGCCCGGTCCAGCCGAAGGTCCAGTCGGTGCTGTCGTCGGCCGCATTGGTGATCACCGCGTGCTTGAGGTCCGCGGTGCCTCCGAACCACTCGATGCCGTCATCCTTGTTCATGTGAATCTGGATGTACTCGGAGCTGCCGCCCCGGCCCACGCCCTGGAAGGCGATGCCGTTGAGTTCGTTGTCGGGGCTGAACTCGGTGCCCGCGAATTCGACCCGGACATAGCGGAGCGATCCACTGTCATCGTTCGGGTTGTCTCCGCCGTAGATGCCGGTGTCCGCCTCGCCCTCGCCTTCACCACCCGGGATGTTCACGGGCGCGCGGCCATTGAGGATGAGGCCGCCCCAGTCTCCGCGCGCCCGCGCGCCAACCGGCTGATCGCTGGTGAAGACGATGGGCTGGTCGCGGGTGCCGATGGCATTCAGGCGGCCGTCGCGCTTGACGATCAACGTGCCTACGCTTCCCGCCTCGCCCACCACCAGGGTCCCGGCCTGAATGTTGAGGGTGGCGCCCTCTTCGACGAAGACGGCCCCCCGAAGAAGGTAGGTGAAGTTGTTGGTCCAGTTCTCGGTTCCCCGAACCTGGCCGGTCACGACCACGACCTGCTTGCTGATTCCGGGGACGCTGTAGGGAGGAGCCAGATCGGCGAAGGCCGAACCGGCGGGGCACAGAGCCAGAGCCGTGATCAGGAGCAGGCTCACAATTCGAGACGGGTCGGTCTGGGGCTGGGTCTTCATGACGAGGTTCATTTCCATTTTCTGATTCGGGGTTCTATTAGAAGGCGTTGAAGCTGACGGAGAGTCCGATCACGCGACCAAGCTTGTAAACCCGCTGTTCGGCCGTGCCCTGGGTAAACAGGTGTTCAGGGTCGGTCAGATTCTCGAAGGACAGGCGAAGACTCGCCGGGCCGAAGCGCTTGGCCAGAGACGCATCGACGGAGCCGCGGCCTTGCTCGACGACGTCCGGAGCCGAGTTCGACCCCACATCGGAAATCCGGTCCCCGAAGTAGTTATAGAGGACTCGGGCCGAGACGCCCCCCAGGTTGAGTTCGGCGGTGGCGTTGAACAGGTTCTTGGACTGGCCGGCCAGGGGCCTCTCCTGGGACGTTTGAACCGTGCGCTGGGCGTCGGCCAGGGTAATGGTCGAATCGACGTAGGTGTAGTTCAGGTTGACGAAGAAATGGGGCCCCAGCTGGCGGGCCGCCTCCAGTTCAAGTCCGATGTTCCGGGCGCTCTCCGCGTTCTGGAAGGTCACAATGGGCTGGGCGCCGGCGATGACCACCCGCTCGATGGGGCTGTCGAAGTTCTTGTAGAAGCCGCTGACCGCGAGGACATCCCGACCGCCGCCGAAGACCTCGAACCGCCCGTCGACGTTCTGGATCAACGCCCGCTGCAGATCGGGATTGCCCTTGACGGCACGGCTGCCCACCACATCGGTGAACTCGAAGGCGGCCAGCTCGCGGAACTCCGGCCGGTTGACGGTGCGGCTGTAGCTCAGGCGGAGGTTCGAACTCTGGCGGAGGGAAAAGATCAGATTGGCGCTGGGAAACACATCGGTGTTCTTGAGATTGGAGGACACCGTGGACTGGACAAGATTGAAGGGATCGAAGGTATTCACCTGCTGGTCGAACTGCTCGACCCGGGCGCCTCCGACGAAACGCGCCTTGTCGGAAAGGGAGACGTCGATCATGCCGTAGCCGGCCGTGGTCTTCTGCTCTCCGTCATACGCGTCCACCGCTCTCGTCTCCTCGTTGAAGCGGAAGATGGATCCGATGTTCTCAGAGGCGAACAGGGTCTCGGGAGTCTGAGACAAGTCGATGCCGATCGAGCCCCCGCTGTTGGCCGAGTTCGGAATGAACCGGAATCGGCGGGAGGAGAAGTCACGGGTGCGCTTGACATAGTTGGCCCCGAACTTGATCTCCGCGGA
>JAQBHL010000223.1:0-3780 GCA_032127745.1 Acidobacteriota bacterium | reverse complement strand
GAGAGCGAGCGCTTTCAGAAGGAAACGGGAATGTCCAGGGAACGGGCCATGCAGCTTCTGAAGGCTTTGGAGCAGAACGAGAAGACGGAGCAGAAGAAGAAGCTCGAAGCCGAGCGCGCCAAGCGGCGCAAGGGAAAGGACTGGTGAGGCGAATGGTCAAGCGCGACCCGCGCCCTCGCCATGTCCTCGCTGTTCTCTTCGTGCTGTGGGCCGGCCAGGCCCTGGCTCAGAGCGGCTCGGTGCGAACGGAGGTCGACGCCCCAAAGATCGGCATCGACGACGTGACTACCCTTTCCATCGTCCTGGATGGGGACGCCGCGGGCCTGGATGCATCCCTTCCGCCGCTCAGGAATCTGAGGGTCGTGGCCGGTCCCTCCACCTCGACGCAGATCTCGTTCGTCAACGGCTCCATGTCCCGCCAGAAGATCCTTTCCTTTGTCCTTCGGGCGGAGAAGACCGGACCGGCCGAAGTCGGGGCGGTTTCGGTGCAAGGCTATTCCCCCACCGCGCCCATCACCATGGAGGTGGTTCCCGGGGCCATTCGCCCAGCCCAGACCCAGGATCCGTTCGGGAGCGGCCCTTTCGGCGGCCGGGATCCTTTCGAAGAGATCTTCGGCCGGCCCCAGCGCCGACAGCCCACGAGCCAGGGAAAGCTGTTCGTGGACGCGGTTCTCTCTCGTTCGTCCGCCCTGGTGGGTGAACCAGTCCTGGTGACCTATTACGTCTATACGCAGATATCCCTCTCCGGGGTGGAGTTCGCGGAGGCGCCCAAGTACCCGGGATTCTGGGCCGAGGAAATCGATCGCAGCCGGGAGGATTCCTCCGGGGAAAACACCACCGTCGAGGGAGAGGCTTTTCTCCGTTATCCGGTCCTCGAGCGGCTTCTCTTTCCAACCCGGACCGGAACTCTGGAGATTCCGGAGGCCCGTCTCCGCCTGGTTCCCGCCGGAGGAACATTTGGAGTGGCCGCGCCCATAGAACGTGACACCAGGGCTTTGAGGGTGAGGGCGAACCCTCTTCCCGAAGGCGCCCCCGAAGGAAGCGCCGTCGGGTCCTTTGACGTCGAGGCTTCAACCGACCGGAACCGCGTCGCGCTCGGAGACGCCCTCTCCTTCCGGTTCAAGGTGAAAGGGCGTGGCAACCTGAAATGGATCGACGTCGCGCCCAACCTCGAGATCCCCGGCGCCCGGGTCTTTCCTCCCCGCGCCACTTCCGACCTCAGGACCACCAGGCAGGGAATCGAAGGCAGCAAGACCTGGGAGTTCGTGGTTGTTCCCGAGAAGGCCGGAGCCCTCGAAATTCCTTCGATTCCCTTCTCGTACTTCGACCTCCCGACCCAGTCGATGAAGGCGAAGAAGACGGACGCGATTCCGGTGACGGTTTCAGCCGCCGCCACCACGCAGAGTGAAACTCCGAGGAGCAGCAGCGGCCCGGTCGCCCTGAGGGCCGACCTTGACGAACCCCAGAGCGATCTGTCGCAGACCGCGTCGGTTCTGGCCCTGGTCACCCTTCTGGCCCAGGTTTTCGCCTGGCGACAACGCTCGTCCGCGCCGCCGGGCCACCGGAGCAACAAGGCGGCGGTGGCCTCGGCCCTTCGCGAACTTCAGGACGAAGATCTGTTGAATGGAACCAAGGAGCGCGCGGCCGCCCGGATCGCCGGGGCCATCGAGTCCGTCTTTGGATCCCGGGCCGAATGGCCCGCCGACGACACCGGAGACCGGCTGCGCAGCCTGGCCGAGGATCTTGAATTCCTGCGCTTCGCGCCCCAGCTCGGAAGCTACGATCTGAAGCTCAAGGAAGTTCGCGATCGCGCGCGTGCCGCCCTCGAGGCCTTGTCGTGAAAATCCCTCTCTGCGCCGTGTTTGTGTGGACCCTGTTGCGGGCCGCGCCCGGCTTTGCCCAGGCCGAGACGCCGTCGGATGTCTTCAGACGCGGAAACGAAAGAGCGTCGCTCAGCCGATGGGAGGAGGCCACGCAGGAGTACGCGCGACTCGCCGGGGAGGGTGTACGCGCCCCTGCCTTGTACTGGAACTGGGGTCAGGCCGCCTCTGCCGGCGGCAGGAAAGGGGAGGCCCTGTGGGCTCTGCTGCGCGCCCAGGATCTGGCCCCCCGCGATTCCAGCATCAACCGCGAGATGGAGCGGCTTCGCGGTGAGCTTGGCCTCGATCCCTCCGAGATGTCCCGCGGTCTTGTCGGCGATGCGCGCGCCCTGGCCCGGCGCTTTCGCTTCGACCTCATCGCCATCGCGTTGATGGTCGCGTCCCTCATCGCGGCGATGGGCCGGAAACCGCGCGGCGCCTTCCTTTTGTTCCTGAGCGGTCTTGTTCTCCTTTCGCCCATCCTGGGGGGCTCCGGGCGCGAGTCGAGAGGAGTCGTGGTACAAAGAAACGCCCCTCTGGTCGACGTACCGCGCGCCGATGCGGTCGCACTCGCAAATCTGAGAGAGGGAGAAGTGGTCCCCATCCTGGGCGAAGAGGGCGACTATTTGAAGATCCAGGATGCATCCGGCGCCCGAGGGTTTGCCCACAAGGACGATCTTCGAAGAATAGGGATCGACTAGCGGTGGCGGAAACCCTGACCTTCGACGGCGATGCGCTTCACCTGATCGACCAGCGGGCCCTGCCCCTGGAGGTGCGCTACGAGAAGTGTCGTACCGCGGAGGAGACCGCCCGGGCCATCCAGTCGCTGGTGGTGCGGGGAGCTCCCGCCATCGGCGTGGCCGCCGCGTTTGGCGTCGCCCTCGCGGCCAAGCGCGCGATGGAGTCCGGCGCAGCGATAGAGGACGCCTTGAAGGCGGCCCACGACGTCCTGGCCGCGAGCCGGCCTACTGCGGTGAATCTGTTCTGGGCCCTGGACCAGATGCGCCGGGTGCAGGCTTCCCTGCCGGGCGCATCCGGCGAGACTCTGTTCGCGGCCCTGGCTGCGGAAGGGCGCAGGATTCAAAGCGATGATCTGGCTTCCTGCCGGGCCATGGGCGAATTTGGCGCCTCGTTGTTCCCGGACCGCGCCCGGGTTCTGACCCACTGCAACGCCGGAGCCCTCGCCACCGCCGGTTACGGCACCGCCCTGGGCGTGATTCGCTCCGCGCATCGACAGGGGAAGATCGACCGGGTCTTCGCGGACGAAACCCGGCCGGTGCTCCAGGGCGCGCGCCTGACCGCCTGGGAACTCGTGAACGATCGCATTCCCACCACCCTGATCACCGATTCGATGGCCGGATTCCTCATGTCTCGAGGAGAGATCAACTGTGTGGTGGTGGGAGCGGACCGCATCGTGAGAAACGGCGATGTGATCAACAAGATCGGCACCTATTCCGTGGCTGTGCTGGCCCGGGAGCACCGGATTCCTTTCTTCGTGGCCGCCCCCCGCTCGACCTTCGACCCCGCCACCTCTTCGGGCGCGGAAGTGACCATCGAAGAACGAGACCCCAGGGAAGTAATGGAGTGGGGCGGGATTCGGACCGCCCCTTTCGGTGTGGATGTCCGCAATCCTGCCTTCGACGTAACCCCGGCCCCTCTCGTCACCGCCATTGTTTGCGAAACCGGAGTGGCGCGCCCCCCGTTCGCCGAGGCCCTGGTCCGCCTCGCCGCCCTCCCCTTCGATCCGACCCTTGATCCGGTCGTTCGCTAGTGTCCTGCCTCACAAGTACGTGGCACATGCGAGTGTCGAGGCGCCCGGAGCGCAAGGCGCCGAGGAGGCCGCATATCCAGCATATGCAACGCCGAGCAACGCGGCGATCCGGGATGCATCGGCGCTCCCATGTGACGCGTACTTGTGAGC
>JAQBHL010000222.1:0-4371 GCA_032127745.1 Acidobacteriota bacterium | reverse complement strand
GCCGGTGGACCCGACGGCGGTCTCGGCGGCCCTGAAGCTCGCTCTGTCTCCCCAGACGCGGGAGGCCCTCCGGCAGAAGAGTGGTCCGTTCGGCCAGGGCAACAGCGCCGCGTTGATCGTCGACACGCTTCGCGCGTGGTGTCCGCCTTTTTCGCCGGCCGATGACCGGCCCCGGGCTCACTGACCCGATGCAACTGGTGGTGATCGGTGGCGGCGAACACGCCCGCGTCCTGATCGAGGCGGCTCGGTCCCAACCCGATCTGTGGGAGGTCAAGGGCTTTGTGGACGTCCATCCAAACGAAGAGACCGTGCGACGGCTGGGAGTGCCGCGATTGGGCTCCGACGAGGAAGGCCGACGAATGGTGACCGGTGGCGTGGTCCTGTTTGCCCTGGGGTTCGGCGGGCTCGGCGCTCGCGCGGCGAGAATGGCGGCGGTGAAAAGCTACGATGGTTATGGTGCGAGATGGGCCACCGTGGTTCACGCGACGGCCTGGATCTCGCCGACCGCGCACCTCGCCGAAGGCGTCTTCGTCTCGGCCGGCGCGGTCGTAAACTCCGGGGCCAGGGTGGAAAGGCACGCGATCATCAATACCGGGGCAATCATCGAGCATGACGTCGTGGTGGGAGAGTTCGCTCAGGTGTCTCCCGCCGCGACCATCGGCGGTGCCGGCCGGGTCGGTCGGGATGCCTATGTCGGCCTGGGTGCTAGCATCCGCGACCACGTGGCGATCGGGGATGCCGCGACCGTCGGCATGGGAGCGGTCGTGGTGGCAGGGGTACCAGACGGCGTGGTTGTGGTCGGTAACCCGGCCCGGGCCCAGGGGACTTCGAGAGGATGAAGCTGGAGGCCTGCGTGCTCGCACCGAGCAGCACGATTGAAGACGCCATGCGATCCCTCGACCGTTCGGGAGCCGAGATCTCCCTGGTGGTGGACGCCGAGGGCACCCTGCTGGGAACGGTCACCGATGGAGATGTGCGCCGCGCCCTGCTCTCCGGCACTCCGCTTTCCGCGAGCGCGGCGGACTGCATGAACCGGAACTTCGCCTCGGTGCAGCCAAGTTCCGGCCGCGCCGAGGTCATGGATCTCATGCAGGCCCGCAAGCTGTCCGGAATACCCGTGGTGGACGCCTCCGGCCGGCTCATCGGCCTTCATCTCATCCACGAGATCCTGGGCCGGGACGCTCGCCCGAACTGGGCCGTCATCATGGCCGGTGGCTTCGGCTCCCGGCTCTGGCCCCTGACCGAAGCGCTTCCGAAGCCCATGCTGCGGGTGGCCGGACGTCCCATCCTCGAGCGGATCGTCCTTCATCTGGTCAGCTTCGGACTCCAGAGGATCTTCATCGCGGTGCACTACCTGGGCGACGTGATCGAAGCGCATTTCGGCGACGGATCGCGTTTTGGATGCCAGATCGAATATCTGCGCGAGAGCAAACCGCTGGGCACCGGCGGGGCGCTCACCCTCCTCCCCGGGCGCCCCGAGCACCCGGTGCTGGTCATGAACGGGGACCTGGTGACCCAGGCCGACGTGGGAAGAATGCTTGATTTTCACCAGCTCGAGCATGCGACCGCCACCATCGCCGTCCGCCCTCATTTCCAGACCATTCCCTTCGGATGCGTGGAACTGGACGGGGTGCGCGTGCGCCAGATGGAGGAGAAGCCGCGAATCGCCAGGCTGGTCAACGCCGGGATCTACGTCCTGAATCCGGAGGTTCTGTCCCGCATTCCCGCATCTCAGGAATACGCCATAACGGACCTGTTCACGAGCATGCTTTCGCGCGACGAGCCGGTCTGCGGTTTCGAAGTGGAGGACGACTGGACTGACGTCGGTCAGAAGGACGCGCTGCGAGAGGCCAGGCACGGCGGGGGCACGGAATGACGACGCTCAAGGGACGGCGAGTCCTGGTCACGGGGGCCGACGGCTTCATAGGAAGCCATCTGGTCGAGCGGCTGGTCCAGGACGGGGCAGAGGTGCGGGCCTTCTGCCTTTACAACTCGCAAGGATCCCGCGGATGGCTCGAAACCGCGTCGGAAGCAGTTCGACGAGCGGTGGATTTTCGTCTCGGTGACATTCGAGACGCTCGTTTCGTGGAGGCGTCCACCGCCGAGGTTGAGATCGTGTTCCATCTGGCCGCTCTCATCGCCATCCCGTATTCCTATCAGGCGCCTCAGAGCTTCGTGGATACCAACGTGACGGGGACGCTCAACGTCCTGGAGGCGTGCCGCCGGGCAGGGGTCTCAAGGCTGGTCCACACCTCCACCAGCGAGGTCTATGGCACCCCGGCTTCTCTTCCCATCCGAGAGACCCACCCCCTCCAGGCTCAGTCTCCCTATGCGGCCTCGAAGGTCGCCGCCGACCAGCTGGCTCTTTCCTACTATCGCAGCTTCGATGTCCCGGTGACCGTGCTGCGCCCCTTCAACACCTACGGGCCGCGGCAATCGATGCGGGCGGTCCTCCCCACCATTCTGGTTCAACTCCTCAGGGGCGCGGATGAGATTCAACTGGGGCGGCTGGACACCAGGCGTGACCTCACGTTCGTGAGCGATACCGTGGATGGTTTTGTTCGCGCCGCCACCTCGGCGCCGGCGCTCGGTCAGACCATCCAGCTGGGAACGAACGAGAGCCACTCGATAAAGGAGCTGTTCGAAACCTCCTGCCGGGTTCTCGGCCGGACGGCGCGGATCCGCACCGATGAGCGCCGGCTGCGACCCGACGCAAGCGAGGTTCTGGTTCTTGATTCCGACCCGGCCCTTGCCCGGTCCTTGTTGGGCTGGCAGCCGTCGGTGAACCTGGAAGAAGGCCTCAGACTGACCGCCGAGTGGATCAAGTCCCGGCTCGATCTGTACTCAACGGAGTATTTCCATGTCTGAGCGACGAATTCCGCTGGCCGAGCCGCTCCTGGCCGGCAATGAGAGGGCCTATCTCCTGGAGTGCCTCGACACCAACTTCGTCTCCTCCGTGGGGCCGTTCGTGCTCCGTTTCGAGCAGGAGTTCGCGGCGCGGACGGGTAGTCGATTCGCGGTGGCCTGCTCGAGCGGAACCGCCGCGCTGCATGTCGCGATGCGTCTCGTGGGGGTGGAGCCCGGCGACGAAGTCTTCGTGGCCTCACTCACCTTCGTGGCGTCGGCGAATCCCATCGTCTACGAGCGAGGCATCCCCGTCTTCGTAGACTCGGAGCGTGAGACGTGGAACATGGATCCGGGCCTGGTGGTGGAGGAGCTCGACCGGCGAGCGCGACTTGGTCTGCGTCAGCCTCGGGCCGTCGAGGTCGTCCACCTGCTTGGGCAGCCCGCTCGCATCGAGGAGCTGGTCGAGGCCTGTGCCCGCCACGGGGTGGCGCTGATCGAGGATGCTTCCGAGGCGGTGGGCGCAACCTACGAAAGCGGTCCGTTCAAGGGAAAGCACGTGGGAGCGATCGGGCTCCTCGGGTGCTTCTCATTCAACGGCAACAAGCTCCTGACCGCCGGGGGAGGGGGCATGATCACAACCAACGACCCTGAGCTCGCTCGCCGGGCGAAGCACCTGACCACCCAGGCCCGCCTGCCGGGCCTGGAATACAGACACGATGAAGTCGGGTACAACTACCGGCTGACCAACCTGGCCGCCGCTCTCGGTCTGGCCCAGCTGGAGAAGTGCGATGATCTGCTGGAACGGAAACGGGCCAACGCGCGGTATTACGACAAAAGACTGGGAGATCTCCACGGACTCACTCTTCGACCACGGACACCGTGGGCCCGGGCTTCGCACTGGCTGTACTCCATCACGGTCGATCCGGATGCCTTCGGACGAACCAGCCGGGAAACCATCGACGCGCTTCAAACCGAAAACATCGAAGCCCGACCGATCTGGTCTCCCCTGCACACTCAGCCCATCTTCGAGGGAGCGCCCATGCTGGGATCCGGCCGCGTGAGCACCGAACTGTTCGACCGGGCGCTCAGCCTGCCGTCTTCCGCCGGACTGACGGATAGTGAACGCGCCCGGGTGGTGAAAGCGCTGGAGCGAGCCCGGGTGCCGGCCGACCTGAGCGCGCCGGCGGGGGGCGCCCGTTGAAGGCCGCAGTCATCGGAGCGGGCCGGATGGGGCGCCGTCACATGGAAGTGGTCCGAAGCCTCGGGCTGGAACTCGTGGGCATCGCGGACCGCTCGCCGGAGAGCCTCGCCCTCGCCGGCGAGGAGGCTGCGGTGGCTCCCGAACGCCGCTTCCTCGAAGTCCAGAAGCTCCTGGATCTCGACCCCGATCTCGTGGTGGTGGCGACGACCGCACCCTCGCACCTCCCATACGCGGTGCTCGCGGCCGAGGCCGGATCCCGCTTCCTCCTGTGCGAAAAACCCCTGGCGACCTCTCTGAACGACTGCGACACGATCCTCGCCACC
>JAQBHL010000221.1:0-17862 GCA_032127745.1 Acidobacteriota bacterium | reverse complement strand
GCCTCGGCCAGCGGCGGGTCGCTGAACGGGAAGAGCATCTGTGACCAGACCGCTTCGGGGCCGAGAGGTCCCGCCTTCAGCCAGTCGCCGCCGAGTTCCAGATCGAACCACAAAAGCAGGCCGTGGATCGCGCCCATTCGCGTCACCTCCACGCTCGCCTCGACCTTCAGCGCGGCGGAGCTCACCTGAGCCAGATCCACTTCGCCCACCAGCGTGGGCTCGGCCAGCAGGGCGCCGGGCTTGAGCTGCCGCGCATGACTGGTCGCGAACATCATCCGCCGGCTCGGGGTCACGTCCACGCCGAAGACGCGGTCGCGGGTCCAGGCGAAGCGGTCCAGATCGCGATGTCCGTGGGCATCCTCGACCGGCGCCACCCAGATCCGCCCGCGCGGCGGGACCAGCACGCCGCCCGGCTTCAGCCACCGCCGCACCGCATCGGTCACGGTCCTGACCACACCCGGTGACATGAAGGTGGTGCTGAAGTCCTCGAAGATCACCACATCCGCGCGCTCGGGCACCTCGAGGCTCGTCGACAGGCCGCGGAGGAAGGTGACGCGGTCGGAGAAGCCGTTGGCCTCCACCACCTCCCGGGCCACCTCGATGACGCTGGCCGCTTCGACGGCGTAGACGCGCGCGGCGCCCGCCCGACACGCGTAGAGGCTGAAGTTGCCGAGCGCGCAGCCGAGGTCCACCACCACGTCGCCGGGACGGACCGCCCGGTTGATGGCCTTCTGGAAGGCCGCCTGACGCACCGGATCGTCGAGGATGGAACGGTAGTAATCGATCAACGGTCTTTCCTCACAAGGTTCGTCATCTTATTCGTTCGCTGGCAGGTACCGGTCGCGACCCACGAAGCAGAGAACGGCCCGATTTCTGGACCACGCCCTCTTCGAGGGTGAGCTTCTCGAGGTCCGCCAGTTCCGAAGGAAGGAAGTCGGTGAAGTTCTCGATTCCGGTTTCGGTGATCACCACCGTGTCCTCGTATCGGATGTACAGATTCTCCTCCGGCACCCACACCTGGGGGTCGACCGAGAACACGTGCCCGGGTTTCAGAAGGCCCCGATAGCTCCCCACATCGTGCACCGCCATGCCGACCGGGTGCGAGAACACCCCTCCACTGGTTTCGACCATCCGGCGGGCGGCCTGCTCGTAGACGGGCTTCGAAAACCTCGTGCGGGCAAGGACCGGCTCCATCACCCTCTTCACCTCGGCCAGGATGGCCTGGGCCGACACCCCGGGACGGATGCGGGCCAGCACCGCGTTGCGATAGTCGAGAACGAACTGGAGCAGCTCGCGCTGCCAGGGAGCGTACCTCCCGTTCACCGGCCACATGCGGCCGATGTCGCTCACGTAGTAGCGGTAGTCGGGCGCGTAGTCCATCAGCACCAGGTCGCCATCCCTGAGAGTCGAGGAGTTCCGATAGTAGTGGCCGTTGTTTATGTTGGCCACCCCGCTGGCCGTGATCGAGCGATAGCCCTCGAGCCTGGCGTCGTTCAGGAGATAGACGTAGCGGGCGGCGGCGTCGAGCTGATACTCGGTGACCCCGGGTTCGGTGCTCCGGATCGCCTCCATCAGGCCGAGACCGGCGATCTGCGAGGCGCGGCGGATGAGCGCGACCTCGCGCGGGCTCTTCACGATGCGCAGTTCGTCCAGGATCGGGTTCAGGTCCTTGACCTCAACCCGGGGATGGCGGGCGCGCAACAGTTCCACGAAGTGCCTCTGCCTCGAAACCTGCCCGTCCCAGAAGTCCCGGGCGCGCGCGGTGTCGCTGGCCTGAAGCTCGCCCCGACTCTGCTCCACCCCCTCGGCCGGAGCGTATTCCGCATAGAGCACGGGCGCCTTCGGCGGAGAAGCGCCGGCGCTCAACGGCGTCGTCACCCCGAGCGGCCAGTCGTCCTTCGCCATCGCTTCGAGCGGTTGAACGTTATCGACGCCGGTGAGCCGTTTCACCAGTTCGGCGTCGAACGCGGAAAGAACCTTGCCCTCGGCGCGCTCCAGCCTTTCATTGCGCGGGGGCAGATACAGGGTCGCGGTGCGCGCCCGGGCATCGAGACGAAGATAGGCGCCCGGAGTCTCGACGCCGCACAGGTAGTAGAAGGTGTTGAACTGGCGCGGGAACTGGAAGCCATCGGTGAGGGGCATGCCCTGAGCCACCGCCACCCCGTTGTCGCCCAGGCGATCGTAGACCTGGGCCCACCGCGCCTTGAACTCCTCGGCGGGGAAATCCGTCTGATAGTGCTGAGCCAGGGCGGGCTCGGCCGCAGCCGCGACGAAACCGGCGAGGGCCAGAGTTCGAACAAACATGAGACCTCCTTGGGAGTCGCTCCGCACCGGGTTCGACGGGAGGGTGAAGCTGAGCATCGGAATCGGCATCAGACCAACTCCAGCTTCCGATGGATGTCCTCAACCACCTGCGGGGTGAGCTTCAGGTGCCCGGCCAGGGTGTCGAGGTAGGTTCTCTCGGCCTCGGTATCGGCGTCGATGGCCGCGCACGAGGCGGCATAGAGGTCGATGGCCAGCTCCGGCCGGGCGCTGGCCACGATCACAGCCAGCGATTTTGGATTGGCGAGTTCTGTCTGCAGGAAGTCCTTCGTCTCCTGATCGAACCCGGCCTGATCGGCCCGATTCAGAATCTGGGCTCTCTCCGTCGCGTCGACCACACCGTCGGCCGCGGCCGCGGCCACCATGGCCTGAACCAGCAGGGTGGCGTCGCTCGCCCGCTTTTCGGACTCCGGCGCGAGGGAGGGTTTCAGGGAGGACCTCGGCATGGACGGCACGGGCGGCGGCGGTCCGGAAGACGAAGACGAGGGTGAGGGTGAAGGCGAAGGTAGAACCGAGTTCTCGTTCTGTTTCGTGTAATGCTCGTAGGCTGCGATGGCCACCCCCAGCAGGCCCAGGCCCAACTGAGCCTTGGTCCCGGTGCTCATCCCTCCCAGCAGACCCGAGCGGTTCCGTCTTCGCCCCCGGCCCGCACCCCCGCGGAGCCCGCCCCGGAGCAACTCTCCCAACAGCATCTCTGGATTCAACATCGGCTTCGACTCTCCTGGCTTCTTGAAGGAACCACCCGGCCCCGCATCTGGATGCTACAGGCCCTCCTTCAAGGGCAGAACCCCTGACTGTCCATGAAGACGACGACTGACCTCGCTCGCATCGGCACCGACCTGCACCACATCGTGGTGGAAACAAACGCCCGCCAGATGACGACGCCGCTGGTGCTCGACCACGAACCCGTCGCATACCTTGCCACGGGCCTGCACCAGGACAACAAGGGCCCGCGGATGGGTTCGGGCACGAAATCCGTGACGATCAGGTGGGACGCCGCGAGCGGCGTCGGGCGGGCTGCGCCCGGCGGTCTTCACGGCGAGTTCCAAGCCTGCGCCGTCGGGATCCAAGGCGCTTTATCAGGCGGCCTCGACGTCGGAACCGAGGCGCGCGAGTCGGGCCTGGGCAGACCCAAGTTCCCCCTGCCGCTCGGTCAGCCCCCCGCGCTCGCCCTCGACGAACTGCACGTACGGCGCGATGCCCTCCTCGACCCGGCCGACGCTTCGGTCGATTTCCTTTTGGAACTGGATGGTCAGCGCGCCCATCAACTGCTCCCGGAGCGTGGCCAGGCGGGCATGCAGATCCCGCCGGGCCGCCTGGCGCCGATAGGGAATCACGATGAAGCCGACGGTCGCCAGCACCCCGGCGGCGATCAGCCCCGTCACGTCGGCCGCGGTGGACGTGGCGATGAGAGAGACGGCGGTGCCGAGGCCGACGGCGCCCACCTGGAGCAGCGCGGCGTTGGCCACCGCGGTCTGCACCGACTGGGCCATCCGGGCCGCCTCGACGCGCTGGTCGTGCGCGTCGAGGGTCTTCTGCGCCGCCTTGCCGACCGTCTCCAGCAGGCGCGTGCGGTCGTAGTCGAACCCGCCGGCCAGACGCCCGGCGACCCGATCGGCCGGCTCGCTGCGCCGCCGGGACAGGCGATCCCGAACCTCGGTCCACTGCTGCAAATCGCTCGAGATCAGCCAGTCAATGAACGCTTCGACGCGATCCTCGATCTGTTTCGGCAGATCGCCGATAACCTTCCGCTCGAACTCCATCTGGATGCGGCTCTTGTTCATCAGATCGAACAAGCGGCCGATCCGGACCGTGTCCTCGAAGAACGCGTCGCCCCGCTGCTCGAACTGGTGCAACAGGTTGTCCACCTCGGCCATGCGCAGTTCGAATCCGCGCGTCATCTCCTGGCGAAATCCGGCGAGCCCCGCTCGAATCTCCCCGACCGTGACGGTGTCCTCCTGCAGCAGATCCAGGCGCGTGTTCACGAGCGTGCGGTACTGGCCGACCAGCCGCAGGCCGACGCCCAGGGGATTCATGAGCTTGAGTCGGAAGCGCTCCTGGGCGTTGAGCGTCATCAGGACGTAGTGCTCGAGTGCTGGAAACCGGGAAGCGTCGAGGGCCGCGGCATCACCGGCGAGTTTGGCGAAAAGCGCCTGGCGCGCCGAGACCGCGAACAACTCGGGCCCGAAGCCAAGCAGCCCGCGGACGTTGTCACGAACGAAGGCGCACACGGCCTCGAGGTCTTCCGGCGTGGTCATCAAATCGGCCTTGTTGACCACGATGACGATCTTCTTGCCCCATTCGCGAATCTGCTGCAGAAACTGGCGCTCGCTTTCCGTGAGCGGCCGGTCCGCGGATGCCACGAACAGGATCAGGTCGGCGCGCGGGATGAAACGCCGGGTCAGCACCTCATGCTCGCGCACGATCGCGTTGGTGCCGGGCGTGTCCACAACGTGAATGTCGAGCAGGAGGGGCGCGTCGGCGGCCACCGAACGCACCTCGGCGTCGGTGCCGGACTCGGCTTGCGTGGTGTGCCGCAGCACCTGCACGTGCGTGGTCGTGGGGGTGACGCCCTCGGCCAAGGCGCGCGCGCCCAGAAGCGCGTTGATCAGCGCGCTCTTGCCGGCATTGAACTCCCCGACCACGACCAACAGGAAGAAGTCGTCGAGTTGATCGAGTGACGCGCGGACGGTTTGCTCGTCCTGGCGTTCGGCGCCCACGCGCACCAAGGCGGCATGGAGATGCTGAAGGGCGCTGCGGACACCCCGGACCATGTCGTCCTGCCGGGGGGTCAGAATACGGGTCGATGTAGACATGGCGTCGTGTTCGCCGATACGGCGGCTCCTAAGTAGAGGCAGCGTACACCATGAGACGACGACTGACCTCGCTCGGCCCCGGGTATAAAATCGAGGGTGAGCGAGGGGACACTTCGATCCGACGGTCACGTGGGGACCTCGCACGAGGCGTGGTGGAGAAGCGATGCAGAGGACTGACGAGCGCCGTCCAAGGACACGTCTCCCCCGTCGTTTCCGGGGTCAGGCGGTCCTCACCGCCCTTGCGGCGCTGATCGGCGGGACCTGGCCGCCCCCCGCTTTCGCCCAAAGCGAGGCCGCGCCGCCGTCGCGGCCCCTCGTGGGCATAGCCCTCAGCGGCGGATCGGCGCGCGGAATGGCCCACGTCGGCGTCCTGCAGTGGCTGGAGGAGCATCACATCCCCGTCGATCGGATCGCGGGCAACAGCACCGGCGCCCTGATGGGCGGCGCCTATGCCACCGGGATGTCGGCGGCAACCATAAAGACCCTGCTTAAAAACGCGGACTGGGACACCATTCTGCGAACCGACATTCCCTACCCTCTTCGTTCCTTCCGGCGCAAGGAGGACGACTACCACTATTCGATCAAGCTGGAAGCGGGCCTCCGCCATGGCTTCAGGCTGCAGAGCGGCTTGAACCCGGGGCACCAGTTGAGCCTGCTGGTGAGCCGGACCCTGCTCCCCTATTCCGGGGTCAAGAGCTTCGACGATCTGCCCATCCCCTTCCGGTGTCTGGCCACCGACCTGGAGAAGGGCGAAGTGGTGGTTTTCGATGCCGGCCCCATCGCCCCGGCCATCCGCGCCTCCATGGCACTGCCCGGCACCTACGATCCGGTCCGGCTGAACGGACGTCTGTTCGCGGACGGGGGCATCCTCAACAACGTGCCCGTGGATGTGGCCAAGGCCATGGGCGCCGAGGTGGTGATCGCGGTCCGGGTGGGACCGAAGGCCGAAGAGAAGACGCCCGAAACCATCGCGGGGATCGCCAATCGCGCCATCTCCCTGATGATGCAGAGCCTGGAGAAGCCCAGGCTGCGGCTGGCGGATGTGGTGATCGAGCCCGACCTTGGAGAGCTGACCGGGGCCGACTTCAAGGAAAGCGACGAGTTCGCCGCGCGCGGCTACCAGGCGGCGGAGGCGCACAAGGACGCCCTGATGCGTTACGCCCTCGACGATGCCTCCTGGGCCCGGTACCAATCTGACCTGGAGGCTCGAAAACAGCCGGAAACCGCACTCGTGACTTTCGTCGAAGTCACGGGGATCTCGGATGGAGCGGGCGCGCAAATCGCCCAGCAGTTGCGCGAGCACATCGGAACCGCGCTGGATCCGCCCGCTATTGAGCAGGACATCAGTCACATCATCGGCCTTGGCCGCTATGCCAGCGCCACCTACGGGCGAGTGGACCAAGGCGGCGCCCCCGGCCTGGGCGTGCAGATACGGGACAAGTCCTATGGCCCTCCTCTGGTCCGCTTCTCCCTCGACGTCAACAACGAGAACAAGGACATCAACCTGAATCTCGGATCACGGATCACGCTCATGGACGTCACCGGCCTCGGGTCCGAGTGGAGGCTCGATACCTCCTTCGGATCGACCCTGAGCTTCGCCACCGAGTTCTATCAGCCCCTGGGCGGGGGCCGGCCGGTTAAGGGCGGCGTCTTCCTGACCCCGCGCGCGGGCTACTACCGCACCAGCGAGAACCTCTACACCGACGGGGACCTGGAGGCGATCTACGGCCGTCAACGCGCCGGAGCGGGTGTTGACCTGGGCTGGAATTCGGGCGAGAGCACACGACTCCGAGTGGGCTACGACGTGGCCTATGTCCGGAACGTCACCCGGGTCGGCAGCTCTGTGCTCCCTCGAAGCACAGGGGGCGAGCAGACGTTTCGGGCGACCGTCGACTACGATGGTCAGGACGCCGCCTACCTTCCGAGTCGAGGCCTGCGCCTGAACACCAGGGCGCAATGGTTCCTCGAGGCTCCTGACGCGACCTCGCGCTTCGGCGCGGTGGAAGGCTCCCTTCGCGCCGCCCGGCCGGTCGACTCGAACAAGATCCTGAGCGCCAGCGTCGACGGGGGGGCCATCCTGGCCGGCGACGCGCCCATCCTGTATCAGTTCAGCCTGGGCGGTCCCTTTCGGCTGGGGGCCTTCCCACCCAACGCCTTCCGCGGTCCGAAGTACCTGCTCGGGAGCATCGGCGTCAAGTTCCCGATCGGCCGCCTTCCCAAGCTGCTCGGCGGGCGGTTGTATGTCGAAACCCTGGCCGAGGCGGGCAGCGTCTTCGACCAGATCTCGAGCGCCAAGGTCAAGTCGAGCGTGACCGCCGGAATCGCCGCGGACACTCTGCTCGGGCCGCTTTTCGCGGGAGGAAGCGTGGGCCCGGACGGCGCGGGGCGCGTCTATTTCGTGATCGGCCGTCTGGTTCGCTAGTGAGGTGTTTCAGAGTGCAGCAGCCTGGCCCACAGCTTTCGTCAGTTGTCCCCGACCTCATTCGACCATGACGGACCTCTTCGTTCGACCGATTGAGCACCGATCCTCAACCGGCCCCCGGAGTTCAAGACTACGGTGATACG
This sequence comes from Acidobacteriota bacterium, assembly GCA_032127745.1. Classification (GTDB taxonomy): domain Bacteria; phylum Acidobacteriota; class Vicinamibacteria; order Fen-336; family JAGNNV01; genus JAGNNV01. Next base: position 10,159 of record JAQBHL010000221.1, on the reverse strand, counting down.
TTATAGGCGACGATGAAATTCAAGGACTACTACGAGATTCTCGGGGTTCCACGCACGGCCACGCCCGACCAGATCAAGGCGGCCTATCGCAAGCTCGCGCGCAAGTACCATCCCGATGTCAGCAAGGAGGCGAACGCCGAGGTCCGGTTCAAGGAGCTGGGAGAAGCGCATGAAGTACTGAAGGACCCGGAGAAGCGGGCTCTGTACGATCGGATGGGCAGCCAGTGGAAGGCCGGACAGGACTTCAAGCCGAGCCCGGGCTGGGACGCGGGCTTCGAGTTCCGGGGCGGCGATCCCGGCGGTGATTTCGGCGATCCAAGCGACTTCTTCGAGGCCCTGTTCGGCCGGCGGCCTCGGGGCGGCTCATCGCGACGGCCAAACCTACACGCCCAGGGCGAAGACCATCACGCCAAGGTGATGATCGATCTGGAAGACGCCTACCGTGGCGCCCAGCGCACCATCTCCCTTCGCATGCCCTCGTACGATGACCAGGGCCAACTGGTCGCGCAGGAGAGAAAGCTCGACGTGAATATCCCCCGGGGCATCCGGGCCGGCCAGCAACTGCGCCTATCCGGCCAGGGCGGTCCGGGCCGAGGCCAGGGCCGGCCCGGCGATCTCTACCTCGAGGTCTCTTTCAGTCCGCATCCGCGCTTCCGGGTCGACGACCGCGATGTCTACGTCGATTTGAATCTCGCTCCGTGGGAGGCGGCCCTCGGCGCGAAAGTGGAGGTGCGGACGCCCGAAGGTCCGATCGATCTCACCATCCCGGGAGGATCCGCGGCCGGACGCCGGATGCGGCTCAAGGGGAAGGGGATACCGGGCCAGCCTCCGGGGGATCTCTACGTCGTTCTGGCCGTGAGCCTTCCGCCCGCCGACACCGAGGCAGCCCGCGAAGCCTACCGAGCGATGTCGCGCGCGTTTAGCTTCGATCCGCGTGGCGGTCACAAAGAGTAGAACCGCCACCCCCCGTGCTCCCGCGGCGCTTCAGCGGACGACGAGCACGGAGCAGTGGGCGGTGCGGACCACGCTCTCGGCCACGCTACCGATCAGCGCCCGCGACAGCCCGCGACGGCCGTGGGTTCCCATCACGATCAACTCCACGTTCAGTTCCTTCGCCTTCTCCGTGATGACTTCCCTTGGATCTCCGCTTTCCACCAGAGCCGGGCCCATGGACGCGCCCGCGCACTGCTTCGCGCCGAGGGCCAGAAGCTGCTCCTTCGAGTCCTTCACGAACTGCTCGACGTACTGCTGGGACACGGTGCGGGCGAGACCGACGGATTCAACCGGAATCACGAAGGCGTGGAGCAGATGAACGGTGGCGCCCGTCTTGAGAGACAGCGCCCTTGCCGCCGAGGCCGCCTTTTCGGACGACTCGGAGAAGTCGATCGGAACCAGGATGTTTCGGGGAGGGTGCTTGAGAGTGGTCATGGCCTGTCGCTCCTATCCGTGGAAGAACCGTTCGACGATCGGTTGAGGCCGGTTCTCTCGGCCCCGCTCGTTATCATGACCGGGAAGGGGCACGCGACGCACTCCCGACGTTGCCGCCAGAACGATGGCGATATGCCGCGGGCTGAGACCGGTGCCGCTCTCGCTCACCAGGAGTTCGACATGCCGGGCCAGATCGGTGAGCGAGATGAGACCCACGAGCTCGCGACGCTCTCCCACCACGGGCAGGCGCCGCACATGGTTGACCCGCATCAGCGCCTCCGCCCGTTCGAGGGTGTCCTCCGCCCCGCAGCAGACCACCTCGTGAGTGGAGGCGTGCGCCACCTTCAACTCGCTGAGGCTCTTCTTTCCGGCCATGGCACACATCAGGGCGTCCCGATCGGTGACGAGTCCCACCACCCGTTTCTCGGCATCCACCACCGGAACGCACCCGCAGCCCTGATCCTTCATGATCCGGACCGCGGATTCGAGCGTGTCCTCGGGCTCACAGCTGATGACCTCATCCGTCATGACATCCTTCACTCGATACATGGCGAATCTCTCCCGAACCAGTCTCCATCGGGGCTCCCGAATGGCGGATTGGATCGCGACGGTAACGAGAACCTCCGTGAGCACCCGATCAACAGCATGGTCATGATCCCATGTCACTTTCCCGTGGCCGGGGTGGGGTTCGCGAGTTCCTCCAGAAGGAACTCCGCGCGTTTCCGAGCGGCTTGAAGTCGTTCCTGGGTCTTTTCGAACACGAACATGTGGGCAGCTTCCACCACCTCGGTCAGCGGCGCCCGCGCGCCCTCCAACTCGGCCAAAAGCAGAGCCCGACGGTCCTTCTCCTTGATCCGCCCCACGAGCTCCTTGGCCTGGTCGAGCAATTCTCGCACCTCGAAAACGCCGCTCAGCAGCATCCGGGCTTCGACCGGGAAATCGGCGCTGGCCGCGGATTTGATGGTGCCGTGGCATCGCGCGCACTCCGCAAAAAGGGACTTGGGAGACAGGAGGTAGGCCCCAACCTCGCCGTGGCAGGTCACGCAGGTGGGCGTATCCGGGTTGCCTTCGCCAAGAAGCTCGTAGTGCTTGCTCTTCTGAAAGGCCGCGAACGGGCCGGGATGGCAGGCCCCGCAGGTCCGGGGAAGGTTGGTTCGATGGATTGGACTCGCGGGATTCCCGCTGCCCAGCATGCCCTGATGCGCGCGGAACGATTCAAAAGTGGTGGAGTCCCCTCCGTGGCACCGTTCGCAGCCCACATTCGACCGGCCGTGCGCCGAGTGGTCCCATTCGGCCAGGTGCCACCGCCTTCCGGCATCGGAGTTCGCGAAATGACAGTCCGCGCAGCGGCTAGGAGTGAACTGAGCCTCGCTGGATGCCGGGACGAAGAGGGCCAGGGCCAGGGTGGGAAGAAGGGCGCTTGAGAAGGGTTTCACTGGGTTCTGCTGAAAGCTGAGTCACCATCAACCGCAGGCTACGCCCGGGCCGGCGAAATCCACCATGAGCCAAAGGCATCACGGGCTTTGGCTTGCGTCCGCCTTCGCCCTCTTGGCGGCGGTCGCTCAGGGCCCCTCGCGGCGCGGGCCTCTTCTACCCCCCTGAGTGGCGAAGCGGCGAGTAGGTGGTGATGCCGGCGCACAACAACGGAGCCACTCCGGCAAGGTCCAGCTGGTCGGAGACCTTGAGGCAGAAGGCCTCGTCGACGACCTGACCCCAGGGAGCATCGCACAGTTTTACCGGGGGCGGGCGCTCCGGGGGGCGGCGGACGGCCTGCTCTTCTTCCTGGCCTGCGTGCCCGCTCGGTCCCAGGCCGCTCTCACCGCCTGGCGCAGGATCTTCTGGTCGGCGTTCAGGAGGCGCACGACCACCGAGGGCCAGTTGAGATAGTGCTCGGTGATGAAGAAGGTCGAAGGATGGGCCTTCATGAGGGCGGTCCGGTCCTCGAAGCTGCAGACCAGAGCCAGGGTTTCGAGGTCCTTTCGCAGGGCGAAGATCAGCTTCTCCCCGCGCTTCAGCGCGGGCTGCCCATACGAAGTGGACTCGACCACCTCCGGCAGAGTGAGGGTGAAGCCGACGATGTCATCGAGGGTCTGCCGGATGCGTTCGGCGTCGGTCTTCAGCCGGACCATACCCGCAATCGTACCGCCTCCCCAGGGCGCCAGGCCTCTTCACGTCTGGACCGCGACTTCGCCCCCGGTTGGGAGAGGTCAGGTCAGGTCGAAGAAGAGGAAGTGGGCAGCTTTGGTCGCGGTCAGGCGCAACTGCTGGATGCCGCTGATCGCAGCGCCGTCGCCGGGGCCCAGTCTTTCACCGCTTACCAGCAGCTCTCCCTCGATCAGTTGCACCCAACCAAAGCGCAAGGCCGCGAAGGTGTGATCGATGCCGCGACCCGCGGGCAGCTTCGCGGCGTACACGTCGGCATCCTGGTGGATGGGGATGGAGTCGTGGCGGCCGCCCTTCGAGGCGATGATATGGAGCGAACCGGGCTCGATGCCTGCAAACGACTTCTCCGCGTAATCCGGGGGAACGCCCTTTGCGTCGGGCTCGATCCAGATCTGGAGGAAGTGAACCGGATCGACGCTCGAGGCGTTGTGCTCGCTGTGACGCACGCCCCGGCCCGCGCTGATCCTCTGCACGTCTCCCGCGTTCATCACCGCCGACGTTCCCATGCTGTCCTGGTGCTTGAGGGCGCCCGAGACCACGTACGAGATGATCTCCATGTCACGATGGGGATGAGTGCCAAAGCCCGTGCCCGGGCTCACCCGGTCCTCGTTGAGGACGAGCAGGGACCGAAAACCTACGTGAGCGGGGTCGGAGTAGCCGGCAAAGGAGAACGTGTGGTGGGTGTCGAGCCAGCCATGGTTGGCATGGCCCCGTTCTTCGGATCTTCTGACCACGATGCCTTCGCTCATATCTGCAGGGCTCCTTCCCTCGAACGTAACCCGTCCATCATTTCACAAGGTCAAAGGAGGGGCGAAGCAGCGGACGGCCCACGCGCTCATCTGGCGGGGTCGGTGCGCCAACGCGGCCAGGGCGGGATGACACCGTAGGAGAAGACCACGTCGCGCCGGCCTGGCTGCATGGCCACATCGACCCGAAAGCCCGTGTTAGAGAAGCCTCGGAAACGCAGGCCGAGCCCTACCGCGAACAGATCCTGACCTCGTCCCCATCCCATGGGACGATCCCACACCCTCGCTCCATCGCCGAAGGCGGCGAGACCGAGCCGGACGGGCCCCCGCTGCACGATCTTCAACTCCACCTCGAGGGTGGCATGGGCCAGGCCCCGGCCGAAGCCCTCACCGTTCACTTCGCCATCTTCGAGCAGGGGCGAGGCTCGAAGCCAGAGAGGCCGGGCCTTGCCGGTGCCCGCTCCCGGCCAGACCGCGAGGGGCGCCGCCTCGGTGGCGCGATGACCATCGAGTCGAGCAACGATGGCCCAGCGGCGGGGACGAGGACGGTTTCGGAAGGCCAACGTGGCCGCCAGTTCGGAGAATCCGGGCGCCGAACCGGACGCCCAGGACTCGACCTCGCCCACGACCGCCACTCGATCCCGGGCCCCTCGCAACTCGATCCCGACCCTCGAGGAGGCAAAGTCTGCGCGGCCGGGAAAGCGATCCACCGCGAGGCCGGCCTCCACGCGCACGCGCCCGGCGATCCAGTCGCTCCAGGTCACGGAGGCTCGACGGCGATCTTCTATGGTCGGGGGGGCTCCCGTCTCGACGCCATACCGGTAGGTCTGACGGTCCCAGAGGCCTCGGAGGGAGACGACCCCGGGCAGGCCAGCCAGGCGAGGAGTGTCGAGGGACACCCATCCCGCGGGTCGATTCTCTTCGAAGCGCCAGCCCACCTCCAGGCTCTCGCCACGGCCGGTCAGGCCGCTGAGGCGAAGAATCGCCTCCCGGTCGATAGCCGCGCTCGCACCGAGGCGCAGCACCAGGAAGCGCCACGGCTCAATGAGGCCCCCCTCCCCGACCGTGGCCACGAGGTCCGCCTTCCCGCCGCCCATGGGCCGAAACGTCACCCTGGGATTCGTCGACGTGGGCAGGTCCTCAAACCGGTGCTCGACCCGGGACAGCGCCTCGACGGTCAAGAGGTCGCGACCGCGAAGGCCGATCGCGGCCACGGCCAGATCCTGCCGGGTGCGCGTCAGGCCCTCCACCTGGACGCGGTCGATCCGCGGTTCATCGATGTGGTTCCAGGCCTCGAGCGCGGCTCGCGGTTCGTCGGCGAGATAGAGGCTGGCTCCGAGCAGCGCCCACAGATCCGGGTCCGAGTCATCCCTGGTGATCGCCCGTCGCGCGAACTCAGCGGCCTCCGGGTACCGTTCCTCCCGAAACCTGACCCCGGCCAGCGCGGCCGGAGCCCGGGGCTCGGTGGGACACAGCTCGGAGGCGGCGACGAGCGCCGGCACCGCCGCCTCGGGATCCTCCCCCCGGGCGGTCGCGATCGCCGGATCCAGGAGAGCGTCGCAGTCTCCGCGCGAGGATGAAGGACGCGTGGGGGAGGCAGCGCGCGGGAGAGGAACACTTCCCCTCGGCGCCACGAACAGCGCGAATCGATCCGCGACCTCCCACCGTCGTTCGAACTCAGACCGGGCCTGCAGGCGAAAGGGCCCGATCGAGGGATCGTGAAAGAGCACCCGGCCGTTGCGCCAGCCCACGATCACCACGTAGTGGAGCCGCCCGCCGCCCGCGTCGAGAAGGGCGATAACGGGCCGGCCGCTTTCGATCTCCGCCGCGACCTCCCCCGCTTCGGCCCGGACTGGCCGCGACGCCACTCCCCTCGAAGAGAGGGCCCGGGTCAGATCGGAGGCGCTGATGCCGCCGGCGGCGTGATCCACCAGCGAGGCGAAGTCCTCCGGCTGCACATCGTTGACCCCCCAGTAGCGAAGAACCATGGCGGCGGCCGCCCCGCCGCACAGGTCCTCGCTCTGGGCCAGAAAGGGGACGTCCACCACCACCGTCCGGCCCGACGAGTCCTGGGCGAGCCCAACCGAGGCGACGAGGCTGACCGCGGCCCCCGCGAGCAGCGATCGAAGACTCGGGGCGCTCAGTTGGCGAGCAGGATCACGATGATGATGATGAGGAGCAGCGACACCAGGCTGAGCTGTATCGTCCCGCTGCCGCCGACCAGCAGGTCGCTGGCCGCGGTGGCCTGGCGAGCGGCCTGCTGCAGTTCGTCGCCTTGAAGAGAGGCGACAGCACCCTCCGCCCTCCGGATATCAAGTCCCATCTCTCCGGCCATGGCCCTGACATCGTCCCGTTCGAGCAGGCTCTTGATCGCCTCGCGCGAGGACTTCTCGGACTGCGCTCTGCTGGCCAGAGCCTGGTCGATGGCGGCGCGATCGACCACCGCTCCGGCGTCGGCGGCCCGCGCGGGCGCGGCGGCGGCGGCGAGGGCCATGGAAGCGACAAGCGCGACCGAGGTCAATTCCTTGACGTTCATGGATCTTCCTTTCCTGGGCTGACAAGCGGGAGGGCACGGCACACCGGATGGCAACGCTAACCTCGCTCCCTCAGCCGGGTCAACGGACAAATATCACAAGGCCCCAGAAAGACCGGCGGGGCTTTCAGGGGACGCGGTAGACCGCGGCGTTGATGTTCATACCCGCGCCCACCGACGCGAAAACCAGGACATCCCCGCTGCGGATCTGATGGCCTTCCATCTTCCCCTTGCTCAACAGATCGAGGAGAGTGGGAACGGTGGCCACCGAAGAGTTGCCCAGCCAGGAAATGGTCATGGGCATGACATCTTCGGGAGGAGCGAGTTCGTACAGGTCGTAGAGGGCTTCGAGGATCGCTTCATCCATCTTGCCGTTCGCCTGATGGATCAGAACCTTGCGGACATCGGCCAGGGAAACCGAGGCTTTGTCGAGGCACTGCTTGATGGCGCCGGCCACGCGCTGCAAAGCGTACTTGTAGAGTTTCCGGCCTTCCATCTTCAGGAAGATGGCTTCGAGGAACACCCCTTTGTTGTAGGACGGACCCATCACCAGCATGGTGGAATGGTCGAGGGCGTCGGAGCGCACCGCGTGGGCCAGGAAGCCGACCTTCTCGGCGGTCTCGCGGGCCTCCATGATGACCGCCCCGGCCCCATCCGCGTAGATCAGAGAGTCGCGGTCGTGCGGGTCGGAGATGCGCGACAGGGTGTCGGCGCCAATCACCATGGCTCGTTTGATATCGCCGGCGCGGATCATCGCGTCGCACACGATCACGCCCTGCAGCCAACCCGGACAACCGAAGACGATGTCGAAGGCCGCCGCGTGGGGGTTCTCGATCTTCAACTGCGCCTTTACCCGCGCGGCCAGGGCGGGGACCATGTCCGAATGGCGCGAGCCCGCGCGCACGTCCCCGAAATTATGAGCGACGATGATGGTGTCGAGGGTCTCGCGATCGACGCCCGAGGAGTCCAGGGCGTCGGCGGCGGCCAGCGACGCCAGGTCGGAGGTCACCTGAGAATCGTCCGCGTATCGGCGTTCCTTGATTCCGGTGATCGATTCGAACTGATCGAGAATCTGCTGGTTCGACTTCGGGATCTTCGCCCCATCCGGTCCCAGAAACTCGCGGTCCAGCATGTCGGAATTGGGCACCCGCCGCGGGGGAATGGTGCTCCCGGTTCCGACAATCACGGATCGAACAGGCATAGGTCCGCACGATAAACGAAAGATCGGCGGAGATCTGCCCGTCGAGCCGCCTTCGAGACTGTCCGTCCGGGACCTGAGGCCCCAGGCTCAGGCGAAAAGCCGGTCGAAATTCCGAACCGTCAGGTCGCCGAACTCCTCCAGAGGAACGCCCTTGACCTCGGCCATGCGTCTCGCCACATCCACCACGAACGCGGGTTCGTTGCGCTTGCCTCGATGCGGGGGCGGGGCCAGGAACGGGCAGTCGGTCTCGACCAGGAACCGATCGAGGGGCACCGTCTTTGCCACCGCCCGCAGGGGATCGGCCTTTGGAAAGCAGGCGATGCCCGAGAAGGAGATGTGGAAGCCCATGGCCAGGGCCTCGTCCGCGAGGGCCTGCGTCCCGGTAAAGCAGTGGATCACGCCCCCGACTTCGCCCGCTTTCTCCTCGCGCAGGATCGCGACGGTCAGGTCATCGGCCTCCCGGGTGTGGACGATGACGGGAAGCTTCACCTCTCTGGCGAGCCGGATCTGCTGCCGGAAAGCGTCCTCCTGCTGATCGCGCGGCGAATGATCGTAGTGAAAGTCGAGGCCGATCTCGCCGATGGCGCAGATGTCCCGCTTGAGGCCGAGAGCGAGCAGGCGCTCTCCCAGCGATTCGGACCAATGGACCGCTTCATGCGGATGAAGGCCGCCCGAAGCCTTGAGACCATGGTCGCGCGCCACGCTGAGCCCGCGGTCGAGACCGGCGCTGTCGTCGGCCTGCGCCACCAGAAGCATGCGCACCACTCCCGCTTCGGCGGCTCGCTTCAGAAGGGCCGGTCGGTCGGAATCGAACTCCGCGAGGTCGATGTGGGTGTGGGAGTCGGCAAAGGGCATCGGCGGAGTCTGGCAGGAAGTCGCTCAGTTTGCCGGGCAGGCATTGGCGGCGGAGAGATACCCCAGAGACTTCAACTCCTCGCACTGCTCGCGTGACATGCCCTCCAGCTGGTCACCCGAAACCGCGGGGCGCTTGAGCGAAGCCACCCAGGCCAGCAGATTCTGCCGGTACATTTCGCGCAGGGCGATGGGCGCCCGCGCCGCGTAGTCGTGCTCCGCGTCTTCCAGACGGGGCGGCGCAGACGACCGATCGAAGAGCGAGAAATGCGCGGTGGCGGTGTTGTAGATGAACGTGTGGGAGACATTCCGAAGGGCATAGACCGGGCGTTCCCAGACCGTGCGGGTCAATACCTCGCGAGTGTCCTCGATATCGGCGCGGGGGTGAGCCAGACGAGGCAGCAGCGAATTCCCCTGGAAAGCGCGGGCGGAGCCGCCGGCCCCGGTGAGGCCAAAGATGTCGAGAACGGTGGGGGCGATGTCGGTGAGATCCACCAGCGAGGCGATGCGCGCGGGAGGATGAGCGGCCCGCATCGAAACGGGCAGGGAAACGATCAGGGGGACCCGGGCGGTCTCCTCGAAGACCTGGGCGTTGTGGCCGATGAAGGCGTGCTCGAACAGCGCCTCGCCGTGATCCCCGATCACGATGACCACGGTGTGGTCGAGCAGGCCGCGGGATTCGAGTTCGCCGCGCAGGTAACCGACCTCCTGATCCGCGAAGGCGAGGTTGCCGTCATACAGCCGCCGCAGGTGAGCAATCTCCTCGGCGGACGGCTGGATCACGCCCTGGTTGACGTCCTTGATCCACTGGTCGGCCGCCGCCCCGCCCTCGCGACGCGACTTCGGGATGGGCGAGTCCGGGCCGAACCGCGTATCGAAGGGAGGCGGCGGATCGTAGGGATGGTGGGGCTCGCGATAGTGGACGTAGGCGAAGAAGGGGGCGCCTTCCCTCTTCATGCGGTCGAGGAAGGGAGGCAGCACGTGGCGAAAGCCCGAGGCCTGGGACCCGTACTCCTTCCACGGCTCGTCGAACTCGTTGAAGCCCCGGTCGAAGCCGTTGAACGCCCCGGCCACGCCGTTGGCCACGAAGCCCGCGGTGTGAATGCCCTGAGCGTTGAGGACCTCGGCCAGCACCAACCGATCCGCCGGAAGCCGGGCCGAAAAGGCCACATCGCCATGGTGCCGGTCCGGTTGCTGGGACGTCCACACCGACGACATGGCGGCCAGGGTGTAGGC
>JAQBHL010000220.1:0-31166 GCA_032127745.1 Acidobacteriota bacterium | reverse complement strand
GACGAAAGCAAGATCATCGTCAGGAGCAACGGCACCGTCACCTACACCGGCAAGGACATCGCCTATCAGCTCTGGAAACTCGGGAAGCTCGGCCTCGACTTCCGGTACCGGCGACACGAGGACTCGAGGCCCGAACGGCCTTTGTGGTCGTCAACCAGCGGCGAGGCAGATGAAGGCCCGCCCGCCTTTGGCCAGGGCGCCTCGCTCATCTTCAATGTCATCGACGTGGGCCAGAGCTACCCCCAGCGCGTGGTCAAGGCCGGGGTGGCCGCTCTGGCCGGGCCTGAAGCCGCGGCCGGCACGCGCCACCTCGGCTATGAGAAGGTCGTGCTCTCGAAGGCCACGGCCCGGGAACTCGGTTACGAGGTCGATGAAGAGGGAGGCGCGGTCAAGGTCTCCGGACGGCGCGGCCTGGGGGTCAAGGCCGATGATCTGATCGATGCGCTCGAGGCGAAGGCTAGAAACGAGATCGCGACCCGCGATCCGGAGCGCCTGCCCGGCGAACGGGCGAAGGCGGCGCGCGATGTCGCGGTCGGGGCCCTGCGCTACTTCATGCTGCGGTTCTCGCGGAATCGCATCATCACCTTCGACATGGAGGAGGCCCTGGCCTTCACCGGCGAGACCGGACCCTACATCCAGAACAGCGTGGTGCGGGCCCGAAGCATCCTCGCCAAGGTGGCGTCCGAGGGCCATGATGTCGGAGCACTGCTCGGGCGAGCGCACGATCGCGACCTTCTGAAGACCTTCTTCGCCACCCCGGAGGGCGACTCCGCGTGGTCCCTCTTTCTGGCCATGGCCCGGACCGAAGAGGCCATCGAGACCGCGGTGCGGACCGAAGAGCCGAGCGTCATGACCCGCCATGCCTTCCAGATCGCGCAGGCGTTTCACGGCTACTACCAGAATCCCGCCCACAGCGTTCTGCGCGCCGAAACCGAGGACCTGCGCGCGGTGCGGCTGCTGGTGGTTCACCTTTTCGTCCGCCACACCACGGACATCGCGGGGCTTTTGGGCATCCCTATTCCGGACCGGATGTGACGGCCCCCAAGCCGCGCATCGCCATCACCGCCGGGAGCAACCCCGGGACGGCGGATCACGCGTGGCTCCGCTTCGACTACCTGCACGCCGTCTCCAAGGCCCATGGCCTGCCGAGCATCATCGCCCCCGGATTCACCAACCCGCTGGAGGACGCCGAGCAGCTGGCCGGAGAGATCCTCGACAACTGCGATGGTCTGCTCCTTTCCGGGGGCGGCGATGTGGACCCCGCGATGTTCGGCGAGGTCGCCCACACCGCCCTGGGCCGGGTGGAACCGGCGAGGGACCCCTTCGAAATAACGCTGGCGCGAGCAGCGGTCCGGCGGGACCTGCCCGTTCTGGGCATCTGCCGCGGCCTTCAGGTTCTGAACGTCGCCCTTGGCGGCACCCTGATTCAGGACATCCCCACCGATGTCAAGGGCGCGGTGGTGCACGCCACGGGCGAGGATCGGCTGGTGATCGGGCATGAGGTGGCGATCGCGCCCCACTCGCGGCTGGCTCAGCTGCTGGGCGTCACCCGGGTGGGAGTGAACTCCTTCCACCATCAGGCCGCGAAGCGGCTGGGCGCCGGACTCACCCTGGTCGCCACTTCTCCCGACGACGGAATCGTCGAGGGCCTGGAAGCGCCGGACCGACAGTTCGTGGTGGCGGTCCAGTGGCATCCGGAGAACTTCTGGAAAGCCTCGGATACTTTCGACGGCCTGTTCAATGGCTTCGTCGAGGCGGCGCGGATCCAGGCCCGGTCCAGGGAGGTGCTGGCCTCGTGACGGGGCGGGCGCGCTTCACTCGCGGCGTGGGTCTGCTGGCCATCGTCCTGCTCGGGCTCGGCGCCGCATCCAGAGTCCTCGGGGCCGACTCGCTGCGATGGGAGAAGGACTTCGCTTCCGCCCGGGCTCGCGCACGGAGCGAGGGCAGGATCGTCATGGTCGATTTCTGGGCCTCGTGGTGCACGTTCTGCGAGAAGCTCGATCAGACGACCTACAAGGACGCCGCGGTGGTGGCCCGGCTCTCGAAGACCACGGTGGTGGTCAAGGTCAACACCGAGGGTCGACGGGACGAGATCGAACTGGGCTACGAACATGGAGTCGAGAGTCTGCCCACCATCGGCTTCTTCACCTCCGAGGGCCGCGCGGTGGCCCGGATCGAGGGTTATGTCAACGCCGCGGCTTTCCTGAAGCTCCTCACCACGGCCGAGCTCGAAGGCGCGGACATGCTCTTGTGGGAGAAGGCGCTGCGCAAGGATCCGCGCGACTTCGAGGCCCTGTACGGACTGGGCGCGAAGATGTACGAGCTCAAATACCACGATGACGCGCGGCCCCTGCTGGAGCGGGCGCGAAGGAGCGACCGGGGCACATTGCGCCAGCGCAAGCGGGTGCGGATGATGCTGGCCCGGATCATCGAGACTCAGTCGAGCTTCGCGGATTCCGAGACCATGCTGCGCGAGGGCCTCTCGCTGCCGCCCGAGCCGGACACCGATCCGCGGCTCCAGTTCCTTCTCTCCCGATGCCTGACCCATCTCGGCAAGGGCCGGGAGGCCAGGGCGGTCCTGGTCAGGCTCATCGCCGACTATCCCTCTCACGCGGTGACCGCGACGGCGAAGAAGACTCTCGAGGCCATGAAGTAGGGGCCGCATCCTCGCCGCCCCCCCCCGGCAGTCAGGGCGAGGGGAGGACCCGATGCGATCGATGCCGATCCGGCCTACAATCCCGGGCTATGAAGACACGACTCATCGCCCTCGTCGTTCTTGGCGTGGTTGCTTCGACGCCGAGCTTTGCCGCGCAGAAGGGGTCACGGCCGGCCGTGGCTCCGCCCAAACCCTTCAGCGTGGTGGAAGCCTCGATTCCCGAATTGCGCCTCGCCCTCGAACAGAAACGCACCACCTCCCGGGAGATCGTGCTCCAGTACCTCACTCGCATCGCCATGTACGAGGACCAGTTGAACGCGGTCATCACCGTGAACAAGGACGCGCTCAAGGAGGCGGACGAGCGGGACCGGGAGAGGGCGGCCGGGAAGATCCGAGGCCCGCTGCACGGCATCCCCATCGCCCTCAAGGACAACATCCACACCACGCATCTCCCCACTACCGGAGGGGCGCTGGCCTTCGCCGGCTTCACTCCGGGCTACGAAGCGACCCTCACCAGGAATCTCCGCGACGCCGGCGCGATCATCCTGGCCAAGACCGGCATGACCGAGCTCGCGAACTGGGTGGCCTCGGGCATGCCCGGCAACTACAACGCGCTCAGCGGATACGGCATGAACCCCTACGACCCGAGGCGCGACCCCCGGGAAGCCACCTTCGACGGGCGGCCGGTTCTGAACACGGGCGGGTCCAGTTCGGGCATCGGCACCTCGGCGAGTTTCTGGGCTGCCAACGTGGGCACCGAGACCTCGGGATCCATCCTCAGCCCGGCGAACCAGAACATGCTGGCCGCGGTCAAGCCCACGGTGGGACGGGTCAGCCGTTACGGCGTCATTCCCATCACCGCCGATCAGGACACCGCGGGACCCATGGGTCGCACCGTGACCGATGTGGCCGTCCTCCTGGGCGTGCTGGAGGGAGCCACACCCGACCCCAACGACGCGGCGACCAAGGCCTGCACCCCGCCTCCCGGTCGCGACTACACGAAATTCCTCAATCCTGCCGGACTGAAGGGCGCGCGCATCGGCATTCCCCGCGCTTCCTTCTATGAGGAGACGCCGGTTCCCGGAAGCTCCACTCCGCGCGGCGGGTTGAACCCGGACCAGGCGAAGCTCATGGTCGAGGCGATCGCCATCCTCCAGGAGCAGGGCGCCATCATCGTCGATCCGGCCGACATCCCGAGCGTGGTGACGCAAGATGCCGCGAACAGCCTTCTGACCTGGCCGATCTGCGGAGGCCTCGACAACGCGAAGGGTCAGGACGCGACGTGCTCCGTGATCCTCAAGTACGGGATGAAGCGCGACTTCAACGCCTGGCTCAAGACCCTGGGTGACGCCGCCCCGGTGAAGACGCTCACCGAGCTCCGGCAGTGGAACGTGGCCCACCAGAAAGCCGGCGCCATCAAGTACGGCCAGGCTCAGCTCGACATCTCCGACGAGATGGATGTGCAGATGGATCGAACGCGATACGAAGCCGATCGCGCCAAGGACCTTCGGCTGACCGCGACCGAGGGCATCGACGCGGCCATGAAGGAGCACAAGCTCGACGCTCTCCTCTTTCCCGGTCCCACCGGAGCGGGCATCGCGGCCAGGCCGGGCTACCCGACGGTGATCGTTCCCTTCGGCTTCGCGCCCAATACGCCGTCCGGCCGGGGCGGGGAGGCGGCGGCGAATCAGTTCCCCGTCGGGTTCGATCCCAAACCGGGGCCGTTCGGAGTGAGCTTCACCGGAATGGCGTGCCGCGAGCCCCGGCTTCTGGAACTGGCCTACGCATTCGAACAGGCCACGAAGCGACGCGTGCCTCCAGCTTCCGCCCCCTAGCTGGGAGTCTGATCGCGGGCCCCGACCTGGGGACCTGGCGTGGGCGGTCTCAAGCCGCGGGCCGGACGCCGCCGTCCGCGAGCACCTCGGCGCAGATCTGCGTTGTTCGACAGGCCCCCGCTGCTTTCCAATCTCGGTTCCTTTGCTTGCCCATGGACTCTGCCCTGGCGTCGATCAGCCCGCGGTGACCCGGCGCAGCGCCGCTTGCTTGAGCGCGGCGCTGGTCGCCGCGCCCTTGGCGATCAGTCGCACCTCGCCGTCCGGCAGGCCGGGCAGGATACGCAGGGCCAGGGGCAGGGGCAACTTCGGGTTGTGGATCATGGCCACGCGAACGTCGATGTTGCTGCTCCACAGCGCGGTCTTGAGAATCAACTCGGCGGCCTGAAAGCCGAGAGAGGACGACTTCGCCACCCGCACGACCTCGTCGATACCGAGGCGGGGATTCTTGAGCAGGGCGAATAGGAGCATCGGCTCGCTGTCCTGGATCAGCAGCGCTCTCGTGGCGCGGTCGGCTTTGGGTGCGAGGAGCATCTTCTGGGGCGGGGTCATCGCGCGCACGCGGTCCCATAGCGTGCCTTTTTCCGCGGTCTGGGCGGCCTCGGCCTCGCCCTCCTCGAGAGCGCTCGCGGGAGCGACCGGTGAGGCCATAAGCGAGGGCAGGATGCCCGCGCTGCCCTCTTGCATCTGGAGCGCGAGCGCCCCCGGCGGTGTGCCCACGACGCTGGCCTTCACGGTCGTCTCGCCCCGACCCGACAGTCGCAACCGGACCTCGACCACCGCAAATGGCGGCAGGGTTTCCCCGGTGCGCAGGAAGAGCCCGCCGGCCGCCAGGTTTGCACGATGCTCCGCCTGCAGTTCCTCTTCGTTGTCGAAATCCACCAGGAACGACAGCGGCCCGCTTCGCTCAACCCTCATACTCTTTGATTTGACTCTCCGGCGCTCGTTGGTCTGAAAGCCAGTCCTCGGCCGCGTCGGGTCGGTCGGAGCCGCCCTGGAGTTATGTTGTCCTTGATAGAACGAAAACGACACCTTCGCTGTTACTCCGGCCCACGGCGGGACTCGGCCAATTGAATCGCGCAGCCTAGGACCACACCTTCGGGGGCTTGCCATGGCGTGAGAGTCGGGGCGGCGGCGAACCCGATGCTCAGGGTGCCGGCGCGACGCCGCGCACAGCTCCTGGCCGCCGGCGGTGGCCAGTGTCCTGCCTCGTAAGTCCGTGGCACATGCGAGGGTCGAGGCGCCCGGAGCGCAAGGCGCCGAGGAGGCCGCATATCCAGCATAGGCAAGGAGCGCGAAGCCTGCCCTCGAGGCACGAGCAACGCGGCGATCCGGGATGCATCGGCGCTCCCAGGTGACGCGTACTTACGAGGCCGGACAATAGAATGGCCCAGCAAGGAGAGTAGAAATGAAAATGAACATGTTCGGCCCGATGGTGGGATTCGTGATGCTCGCGGCCCTGGGGTCGACAACCGCATCCGCGCAGGCGCCGGTGCTCGGCACCATTCGCTTTGACACTCCCGGCGCGGCCGAAGCGCAGGCCCCCTTCCTCGAAGGCGTGAAGGACCTCCACAGTTTCCAGTTCGACGAGGCCGCCGAGGCATTTCACCGCGCCCAAAAGGCCGACCCGGACTTCGCCATGGCCTACTGGGGCGAGGCCATGAGCTACAACCATCCGCTCTGGGCGCAAGTCGACCCGGACGCGGCGAAGAAAGCGCTCCTCAGGATCGCGCCCACCCGCGAAGGCCGGCTGGCCAAAGCCAAGATGCCCAAGGAAAAAGCCTTCATCGAAGCGGTCGACCGGCTCTTCTACACTCCGGGCGACAAGCTCGCGCGCGACGAGGCGTACTCGCAGGCGATGGCGCGCATGTACGCGCAGTGGCCCGATGATCATGAAGTGGCGACGTTCTACGCGCTCTCGCTCCTCGGCACCGTGCGCCCCTCCGACAAGGGGTTCCGGCGTCAGGCCCTCGCCGCCTCGATCGTGGAGAAGGTCTACCGGGAAAACCCAAATCACCCGGGCGCGGCGCACTTTCTCATCCACGCGTTCGACGATCCCGACCACGCGCCGCTGGCGCTGCCCGCCGCGCGCTCCTACGCGAAGATCGCCCCGTCGGCGGCGCACGCGCTCCACATGCCGTCGCACATCTTCCTGCAGCTCGGCATGTGGCCGGAGGTGGCCGCCTCGAATATCGCCGCCTACAAGGCCGCCACCGACCTGAACGCGCGCATGCACCTCGCCGAGGGGCGTGAAGACTTTCACACCCTGGGGTGGCTCACCTATGCGAACCTGATGATGGGCAAGGTCGACGAGGCGAAGGCGAACGTCGAGTTGGCCAGGCAGGCCGCCGATCGCAACCCGAACAACAAGGGCATCCGCGAGGGATACCTGGGCATGCGGGCGCGGTACATTCTCGAGACCGGACAGTGGGAAAAGATTCCCGTCCCCGACGCCGCAACGGCCAAGGGAGGCGACGAGCACGCAGGCATGGCTGCCATGCCGGGCATGAATCACGGGGAGGCGAGCGCCAACTGGACGTTCATCGCGGGCCTGAGCGCGGCGAAGCTCGGCGATACGGCTACGGCCGAGCTGGCTCAAGCCCAACTGCACGCTATGTCCGAGAAGGCTGAAGCGGCCGGAAACGCCTACGCCGCCAAAGCGCCGGCGATCATGGAAAAGCAAGTCGCGGCGATCGTGAACCTGGCCCGGGGTCAGAAGGAGGAGGCCGCACGGCTGGCGAAAGAAGCGGTCGACATCGAGTTGACCATGAGCGCGCCGTCCGGTCCCCCCGAACCGATCAAGCCCTCGCTCGAGCTGTATGGCGACGTCCTCCTCGAGGGTGGCCACCCGAAGGAAGCCGCCGCCGCCTACGAGCAGGAATTGCTGCGCACCCCGAATCGGACGCCGTCGGTCAAAGGCCTGGCTCGCGCGAAGGAGAAATGAATGTTGGCGGCCTTGACCCTGGCGAGGCTATAGGGGAAAGCGCGTCTTCGCGATGAAGGCATTCACCGCCTCGAGCAGGTGCTGACTCTGGTCGCGGACCACGAACACCGACTCCTCGCGCGCGCCGGGCGTGAGGTCATGGTGGTCGATCAGCACCACCTCGGGCCCATGCGACGGAATCACCGTGCCGTCGAGAGCGTAGTACTCGGCCTCAGCCACGGCGTCGAGCTGACCGTCCGAGAACCGCGCATACAGCTCCGCGAACGTCGCCATCGTGTGCGGCTCGCTGAACTGGCCGGGGCCCGCACGCTTGGTACCCCACTCGCCCAGGTACTTCCCATCCCGGGTGAAGCGCACCACGCGGTTGTTGGCGCCATTCCGGCGGCGGTCGCTCACGAAAAGGTCGCCGTTTGGGGCCGCCAACCACGTCGGTGGGCTGGTCGAAATGCGAAGGCCCGGAGCCACTCACGCTCCTTTGCGCCCAGCCTCATCAGCACCTTTCCCTCCGGGCGGTCCTCGTCGTCGTCGAGGATCGCTTTGGGAAGGCCCTCCGATTTCGCGCAGTTTTCTTCGACGATGCGCGTCCGGCTTGGATCAACGTTCGCGGGAGGACGGCACGCCTCTATGAGCCTATTCGAATCGCCTGAAGGTACCCGAACCATTCCCATGAATCTGAATGAGGCTTCCATTCACATATCGACGGCCCGTTACGCCTTCCTCGCACTTGCCGTCAACCTCACTTAACTGGCTGGCTGATGTCTCTCCAGTGAAGCATCAACATGCGTCGAGCGTCACCGTGGCCATAGCCTGTCGAAATAGTCGATGCAATATCTTGCGGCCGGTGAACGGTCTCAAGCGGCGGGCTGGACACCGCCGTCTGCGAGCACCAGGATCAGGGTGATCCAGATCAGATCCGCCACCAGCAGGTGTCCGATCTGCAGGGGCGTGGGCGCCAGCAGAGCGAGGTTGGTCAATCCCAGAAACCACTGGATGACCACAAGGCCGGCGAGAAACAGACCCTGACGCCGGGCCGCGGGCCGGGCCGGATTGGTGGTGATGGTTCGATAGGCGATCACCAGAACCAGGCCTCCGCCCGCCAGCGCCACGAGAGGATGGAGGATCCTCAGGCGCAGGAAGATGTGGGAGGCGGACGAGAAATCCTGTGCGATGGCTTCGCCCAGAGTTCGGGCCTTGAAAAGGGTGTCCCCCAGCGCGGCAATCGCCCCGGAGACCCCGGTCGCCATCAGGCCGAATACGGCGAGAACGACCCCGAGCCGGGGGCCGAGACGAGGGAAGGTGGCCCCCAGCAGATCGCCGGCAGCGGCCCTCGAGGCTCGATCGCGATCGTCCACGAAGCGCCAGGTGAGGGTGAGGGCGGCGAGGAGCAGGAAGGTGTTGATCAGATGCCCCGAGATCCAGAACCCGCGGGCCAAGGACGCATCGTCCGCGACTCGCTGAAACAAGACGAGACCGGCGCCGAGGGCAGCCTCGCTGAGGATGAGCGCCATCGCGGCGGCAGCCCAGAACCGGGCCAGGTGTCCAGACCCCCGGTGACGAAATACCCGATAGGCGAGCAGGGCCACCAGGAGAAGGGCGATGCCGCTGGTCGCGCGGTGCGAGTATTCGATGAGCGTCTCCACCGAGGGGGCCAGAGGAACCACCGAGCCGTTGCAGGTGGGCCAGTGGGCTCCGCAGCCCGCGCCCGACCCGGTGGCCCGGACCACCGCGCCCCACAGGATCACGAGGATGTTGAAGGCGAGGGCAACCCCGGCGAGACGCGACAGCGGTCTCTCCGCCTCGGACGCGCTCATGAGCGAAGGCTCCGGCGGAGGGCGGTTTCGCGAGCGGGGCCTGCCTCCGCTAGGGTCTCCCATGCATGGCGAGAGTTCAAGAAGACCGATCGGGATTCGTGTCGAAAGTTCAAGGATTCCTGCCGGGGAGGGTTTGGGGACGACTCGTGGGATTGGCGCTCGCCCTGGGCCTGATCGGTCTGGCCTTCGCGCAGCCCGCGCCCAGGCCCAGGCGAGAGATTACTCTGACCGCGCAGAGTGTCCCTCTTTCGACCACGGACCCGAAGGTCGATCGAGCGGGCTCGCTGCGTTTCGCGGGCGGCCTGGCCCTGCGATCAGAGGATCCGGGATTTGGCGGACTCTCCGGCCTGAGCGTCGAAGCGAAGGACGGCGGCTGGCGAATCCTCGCCATCACCGACCAGGGAGACAAATTCAGCGGCCGTCTGGTTCTCGATGGCTCCCGATTGCGCGGGGTCGAGCAGGCCGTGATCGAGCCCCTGGTGGATCTGGATGGCAAACCCGTGGCGGGAAAGTCTGCCGGCGACGCCGAATCCATCACGCGTCTTTCCGACGGACGCGTCCTGATCGGTTTCGAACGGCGTCACCGCATCTGGGCCTATGGCCCGGAACTCACCGGCCCGGCCAGGGCCTTCGAGACCCCCAAAGAACTCGCGGATGCGCCCTCGAACGGAGGGCTCGAATCCCTCGTCAACTGGCCCGCCGGGCGGATCCTCGCCATCACCGAAAAGTTGGAGACGAAGGACGGCCACATCCTCGGTTTCCTGTTTCAAGGCGGAACCTGGGCGAAGGTCGAATGGACGCCAAGTGCTGCCGGTTTCGAGCCCTCTGATGCCACCGTCCTGCCCGATGGCGATCTGCTCGTGCTGGAACGCTACTGGTCGGCCCGAAGCCCGCTGAGGCTCAGTTCGCGAATCATGCGGATAAAGGGGGATGGAGTGCGGCCGGGAGCCACGCTCCGCGGCGAGATGATGGCTGAACTCACCGCACCGCTCACCGCCGAGAACTTCGAAGGCATCACGTCCTTCACGAACGCCCAGGGCCGGACCCAGCTTCTGATCGTGTCCGACGACAACTTCAATGGAGTCCAACGCACATTGCTGTTTTCGTTCGAGCTGCCGGACTAGCCCCCGATCAGAAGGCGCGGGTCTGCGTTTCAGCCCTTCGTCGCATTGACCTCCGCGATCCCCTTCAGGAAGGGCGTGAACAGCTCCAGGGGCAGGGGCAGGAAGGTGGTGGTGTTGTTCTGGCCGGAGACTTCCTTCATGGTCTGGAGAAACCGCAACTGCAGCGCGATGGGCTGGGCGCTGATCATGGCTGCGGCCTGCACGAGCTTTTCCGCGGCCTGGAATTCAGCCTCGGCGTTGATGACCCGCGCACGGCGCTCCCGCTCCGCCTCGGCTTGTCCGGCCATCGCGCGCTTCATGGTTTCCGGGAGGACCACATCCTTCACCTCGACGGCTGAGACCTTGACCCCCCAGGGGTCGGTCTGGCGGTCGATGATCTCCTGGAGCTGCTGGTTGATCTTCTCGCGTTGCGACAGCAGTTCGTCCAGTTCGGACTGGCCAATCACGCTGCGCAGTGTGGTCTGCGAGATCAGCGAAGAGGCCTTGAGGAAGTTTTCGACTTTGACGATGGCAGCCTCGGGGTCCATGACCCGAAAATAGACCACTGCGTCCACCGACACCGGCACGTTGTCGCGGGTCATCATTTCCTGCTTGGGCACGTCGGTGGTGACCACCCGCAGGTCCACCTTGACCATGCGATCCACGAAGGGGATGAGCATGACCAGGCCGGGCCCCTTGGCCCCCACCAGTTTGCCCAGCCGGAAGATGACCCCGCGCTCGTATTCGCGCAGGACGCGGAACATCGAGGGCAGCACGAAACTCAAAAGCACCAAGATGGGGATCACCCAGGCGACGGAATTCATTAGCGATTGGATTGGGTCCATGACCGTTCTTTCTATCCTTGTTGATTGACGGGAGTGGCGGGTTTCACCTTCAGGGTCAGCCCGTCCAGACCAATGATTTCGGCGCGTTCGCCCATGGCGATGGTCGTCTCGCTGACCGCATTCCAGTATTCGCCTTCCACGAAGACCTTCCCGCTTTGGGGCGTGATGGTCGTGAGGGCCGGGATGGTCTTCCCGATCATGATCTCGCGGCCCACCTTGATGGGCAGGCGCTGGGCGCGCAGGCCGGCGCCCACCACGAGGAGGAAGAACGCCGCGGTGGTCACGGTGGCCGGGATGATGAAGCCGAGCGAGAGCCGGAACAGGGGATCGGCCCGGTCGAAGAGGAGCAGCAGGCCGAAGAAGAGCGAGATGGCGCCGCCGCCGACCAAAAGCCCGAAGGCGGGCGTGAAGGCCTCGGCGATGAACAGCACGATAGCGAGCGCGATGAGGACGAGGCCGGCGGCGTTCACGGGCAGCGCGGCCGACATGTAGAGAACGAGGATCAGAGCGACCGCCCCCACCACGCCCGGGATGATGGTGCCCGGATGGGAGACCTCACCCAGGATGCCGTAGATCGCAATCAGGAGCAGAATCATGAGCACTTCGGGCCGCCAGGCCATCTGAAAGACCTGCTCGCGCATGTTCATCGGGATTTCCCAGACCTCGGCGCCCTCGGTCCTGAGCGCCCGCTCCTTCACCGTGCGGCCTTCCAGTTGAAGGAGCAGATCCGGGACGTCTTCGGCGATGATTTCGATCACGTTCGTGGAGAGCGCCACCTCGGCGGTGATATTGGCGCTGTCACGCACCGCCGACTTCGCCCACTCCACGTTGCGCCCGCGCTTCTGCGCGATGGTCTCCATATAGCTGATGGTGAAGTTCTCGAGCTTCTGCTTCATCACGTCGTCGACCTTCTCCGCCCCGCCGCCCCCGCCGATCGAGACCGGATGGGCCGCGCCGATGCTGGTGTTGGGCGCCATCGCAGCCACGTCCGAGGCCAGGGTGATGAAGGCGCCGGCGCTGGTGGCGTTCGCTCCCGAGGGGGCCACATAGACCACCACCGGCACCTCCGAGCGGTAGAAGCTCTGCACGATGTCTTTCGTCGAGTCGAGCAGGCCGCCGGGGGTGTCGAGGATAAGGATGAGGCACTGCGCACCATCCGCGGTGGCCTCGTCGATGCCGCGGGCGATGTAGCCCGCGGTCGCCGGATTGATCGTGCCGTTGACTTTGATGAGGGCGACCTTCCCCGCCGGCGCGGCGTGGGTCGTTGGTGGAGGCGGGGCGCCTTCGGACCCAGCACCGGCTGGAGCCTGCGCGAGGACGATCGCGCCAGAACAGGCAAGGGCGAGCGCGGCGAGAAGAGATACGGCCTTCACCGTCCCGTGCTTCCGTCGCCGGCCTGATGGGAGCGGCAGCTCGAGCCGGTCACCGCTCGCGATGGCAACGGCGTTCGATGGCTGAGTGGTCACAGTGATGTTCCGCCGAACAATCTTGACACGAGAGGTCGTTTCGTCTTCGACGGCGGGTCGAGCGGGCGAGCCGAGGCCAGGGTCGGACGCGGGCATGACCCTCGAGGTCGGCCCCGGGGCCACCATCCGAGCGGCCGTGGGCGGACGGCATTCTTCTCGGCTTGAAACCGAAACCGGCCATCGGCGGGGGACCGGCCCCGAACCTCGCCTAGGCGGACTTCGGAGCGATCCGGTCGGCGGCGATGTCATACCCCGCGCCGCAGGAAGCACAGGTGGCGCTCTCGCCCGGGCCGGCCTTCCCGAGCTTCTCGCCACACCGGCACATCCAGCCGGTCCGGCGCGCCGGATTACCCATGACCAGGGCAAAAGGCTGCACGTCTTTGGTCACCACCGCGCCCGCGCCGATGAACGCATACTCGCCCACCGTCGAACCGCACACCACGGTGGCGTTTGCCCCGATCGAAGCGCCCCGCTTCACCAGGGTCTTTCGGTACTCGTCCTTCCGCACCACTTCGCTGCGGGGATTGAACACGTTGGTGAACACCATTGACGGTCCGCAGAACACATTGTCCTCGAGCTCCACCCCCTCGTAGACGCTCACGTTGTTCTGGATTTTGCAGTTGTCCCCGATCTTCACGTTGGGGCCGATCACCACGTTCTGGCCGATGTTGCACTTCTTCCCCACACTCACGCCCTTGAGGATGTGGGAGAAATGCCAGACCTTGCTCCCTTCCCCGATGGTGGACGGTTCGTCCACGTAGCTGGATTCGTGAACGAAGTAGTTCTTCTCTGACATGGTTCGATCCTCGATTTTTGGCGGTTCCTACCTGATGGGCACCGGCCGGCCCGCTTGGTCGAGCGAGCGCTGGCCGGCGTCCAGCACGCGCAGGACATCGAGACCATTCCGCCCGTCCGTCCGCGCCTCCGTGCGGGTGCGCACGCAGTCGGCGAAGTGCATCAGTTCCTCGCGGAGCGGCTCGAGTTCAGGGAAGAACAGCGTCGACTCGGAGGTCTGCCGGATCACCGGCTGGCCGTCCAGCCAGTCCACACCCTTGTCGAAGATCTTCAACTTGCCTTCCTTGATCACGTCGTCGAACACCGCCATGCGCTTGCTCCCTACCACCACCAGCTTCTGCTCCTTGAAAGGATGCAGCCAGCTCACAAAGATGTGGGCGCGCGCGCCCTTTTCGAATTTGAGCGTGGTCATGGTCACGTCGGCCACACCCTTCCTCAGCCAGCTCTCTCCCACCGTGGCCACGCTCGTCGGCATCCGGCCGAGCAACAAAAGGATCACCGAGATGTCATGGGGCGCGAAGCTCCAGAGGATGTTTTCCTCCTGGCGGATCTTGCCGAGGTTCAGGCGGTTCGAGTACACGTACTGGATGTCGCCCAGGTCGCCCGCGTCGACCAGCTGCTTGAGCTTCAGGATGGCCGGGTGGTAGCAGAGGATGTGGCCCACCATCAGGATTCGCTTCTTGCGCCGGGCCAGGCTGAGCAGAGCCCTCGCTTCCTTCACCTCGAGAGCCAGGGGTTTCTCGACGAACACATCCTTGCCGGCCATGAGCGACGCCCTGGCGATCGCGGCGTGCTGCTCGGCTGGAGAGGCGATGGCGATGGCGTCGATGTCCTTCGACTTCAAAAGGTCGGCGAGCGATTCTGTGGCCATCACACCCGGGTACTGCTTCGGAACGCCATCGAGAACCTTCTGGGCGGGATCGCAGACCGCACCCAGAAGGCCCATCTGATGCAGGTTGCGGGCGATGTTCTTGCCCCAGTAGCCACAACCAACAAGGCCGATTTTCATGGAAGGATCACCCAGGGGTTGGGAGAAGACGGCGGGAACGGGTCAGGCGGAAAGAAAGGTCCGCACCAGAAGGGCGATGCGTTCGACCTCTTTGAGGGGAAGCTCCGGATACAGGGGCAGGCAGACCACCTCCCGCGAAAGGTGCTCGGAGACGGGCAGATCGCCCGCCTTCCCGCCCGCCGGGCCCATGGCCGGCTGCAGGTGAATGGGTCGCGGATAATGGACCGCGGTGGCGATGCCGTTCTTCTTGAGCTCTTCGATGAGGGCGTCACGCCGGGCGGTGCGGACGGTATACAGGTGCCAGGCCGACTGCGCGCCTGGAGCCTGCTTCGGAGTCACCAGGCCCGGAACGCCGTCGAGAAGCTTCGAGTACAGGGCCGCGCGCTCGCGACGCTCCACCGTCCACTCCTGAAGGTACGGCAGCTTGGCTCTCAGGATCGCGGCCTGCATTGTGTCAAGGCGCGAATTGGTGCCCAGGACCACGTTGTCGTACTTGTTGGCGCCCCCGCCGTGGTTGGCGATCTGACGGACCCGGGCAATGAAGTCCTTGTCGTTGGAGACCACGGCGCCCGCATCGCCGTAGGCGCCCAGGTTCTTCCCCGGATAGAAGCTGAAGCAGGCGGCGTGGCCAAGGGATCCCGCCTTCCTCCCATTGAGGGTCGCCGCGTGACCTTGGGCAGAGTCCTCCAACACCGGGATTCCATGATCGCCCGCGATCTTGTTGATCGCGTCCATGGCGCACGGGTGCCCGTACAGATGGACGGGAATGATTACCTTCGTCTTCTCGGTGATCGCCGCGGCCAGCTTGTTCGGGTCAAGGGTGTAGGTCACATCGTCGACATCGACGAAGACCGGCTTGGCTCCGTTCAGAAGGATCGCCTCTCCGGTGGCGATGAAGGTGTTGGCCACCGTCACCACCTCGTCGCCGGGGCCGACCCCGTGAGCCCGCAGGGCATAGATCAGGGCGTCCGTACCGTTGGCCACCCCCACGCAGGCCTCCACCCCGCAAAAGGCCGCGAATTCCTTCTCGAAGGCGCCGCAATCGGGGCCCTTGATGAAGGCCGTCGTGTCCACGACCCGGGCCATGGCCGCGTCGATATCGTTCTTGATCCGCAGGTACTGAGCCCGCAGGTCGACCATCGGAATCTGGTTGTTCATGTTCGAGAGCCAGTTTATCGCTTCCCATCGAAAACCGGAGAAGGTCGGCCGGGCGCTCAGGGCTCTCCACTTTGCGGCTCCCCTGTCTAAGCTGTGCCGAATGGACTCACCCTTTCCCCTTCCACTCACGGATTACCCCCCCGCCGGCCCGGGCGCCGGCCTGCTGGAGGTGCTGGGCGCGAGGATCGATACCGAGCCCTTCAATCTCGTGGCCACGGCGGTCTTCTTCCTGGCCATTCTTCACACCTTCGCGGCCAAGCGCGTGACCGTCTTCGCCCATCGTATCCAGGACGCGCACAACGCGCGGGAATTCAAGGCGTCGCGGGAACCCTCGCCGAGCATCCGGGCCGAATTGATCCACTTTCTGGGCGAGATCGAGGTGATCTTTGGCCTTTGGGCGGTGGTGCTCACGGTCGCGATCACATGGGCGAAAGGCTGGATCGTCGCCGCGCACTACCTGGACGCGTCCGTGGACTACACGGAGCCCATGTTCGTGTTCGTGATCATGGCCCTCGCCTCCACTCAGCCGATACTGGACTCCGCCGAAGACATCCTGCGCCGGATCGCCTCGATCGGCAACGGATCGCCCACCGCGTGGTGGCTGACCATTCTCACCGTCGCGCCGGTGATGGGCTCGTTCATCACCGAACCCGCAGCCATGACCATCGGAGCCCTTCTGCTTTCCAAGCAGTTCTTTTCCCTTCGGCCCTCCCTGCGACTCTCCTACGCGACCATCGGCCTGCTCTTCACGAACATCTCGGTGGGCGGCACGTTCACCAACTTCGCCGCCCCGCCGGTTCTGATGGTGGCGCGCCCCTGGAACTGGGACATCGCCTTCATGGCCAGGAACTTCGGATTCAAGGCCTTAATCGGCATGCTCGTGGCCAACGCGGTCTATCTGATGTTGTTCCGAGACGAACTCAAAGCCCTTCGACCCGCGGAGACAAAGCCCTCGGCGCCCCGCGCGCCCTGGATCGTGGTGGCGGTTCATCTCGGCTTCATGGCCTGGACGGTGGCGAATGCTCACCACCCGGCGGTCTTCATCTCCGGATTCCTCTTCTTCCTTGGGTTCGCCAAGGCCACGGCCCCCCATCAGACCTTGCAGGACCTCAAGCCGCCGCTCCTTGTCGCCTTCTTCCTGGGAGGCCTCGTCGTCCATGGGGGCCTGCAGGGGTGGTGGATTCAGCCCGTCCTCGCAAGCCTTGAGGCCACGCCTCTGTTCTTCGGCGCTCTCATCCTCACCGCTTTCAACGACAATGCCCTCATCACCTTCCTCGCGACCCTGGTTCCGAGCCTCAGCGACGCCGCCAGGTACGCGGTGGTGGCGGGGGCGGTTACGGGTGGCGGCTTGACGGTGATCGCGAACGCTCCCAATCCCGCCGGCCAGGCCATTCTCAATCAGCACTTCGAGGATGGCGTGTCTCCGCTCCTGCTCGCTCTGGGAGCCCTCATCCCGACCATCATCTTGTCCGCAGCGATGCTCCTGCTCTAGAGCCTTCCCAAGGCTTTCTCATACTGGTAAGTCATTAGATATCAATACTTATATCAATAGCTAAGCTGATAGTTGACATATTTACTATTGCTTTGTTATGTTTTAGCCGTGCCACAGAGTTCGATCCTCCGAGAACTGCGCCAGAACAAGCCGTTCCCCTCGATCCACGACGAGGCGTTCGTCGCTCTCCTGCGCACCGCCGACGTTTTGCGCTGGCGGATCAGCGAAGTTCTCGAGCCGGAGGGCATCACCCTCATCCAGTTCAACGTTTTGCGGATCCTCCGCGGAGCGAAGGAAACGGGGCTGCCCACTCTCGAGATCGGGGTCCGGCTGGTGGAACAGGCTCCGGGAATCACCCGGCTTATCGACCGGCTGGAAGCCGCCGGTCTGGTCCGTCGGGAACGCCACCGGGCCGATCGCCGCCAGGTGCTGTGCCATATCGAAGCGAAGGGCCTCGAGATTCTCGCCCGCCTCGACGCCACCGTGACTCAGGCCAGCGAGGTCCTTTTTTCCGGCCTGAACGCCGGGCAGGCGGAACAGTTGATCGCCTCGCTCGATGCCATCCGCAGCGCCTGCGCCGCGCGGTGCACCTCTCTCCGCAAACAGTAACCCTCCCTCATCCAAAGAAGGAACATGTCCCTCATGAAAGTCTCCCTCGTCCTTGCCCTGGCTCTCACCACGTCCGCGACGTTTGCTCAGGATGCTTACACCGTCGACAAGACTCATTCGGAAGTGACCTTCCGGGTCCGTCATTTCGTCTCGAAGGTCTCCGGTCGATTCGATGACTTCTCGGGAACCGTTTCCATGGTCCCCGGCAAGCCCTCGGCGTCCTCGGTGGAGTTCGCCATCAAGACCGCGTCGATCAACACCGCCAACGCCAATCGCGACACCCACCTCAAGAGCGCCGACTTCTTCGACGCCGACCAGAATCCCGAAATCACGTTCAAGAGCACGAAGATCGCGCCCGTCGACGGTGACGCGGACACCTTCAGGGTGACCGGCCTGTTCACCATGCACGGAACCATGAGGGAGATCACGATTCCCGTCGACTTCGGAGGCCTCATCACCGACCAGCGGGGCACCGAGAAGGCGGGCTTCAGCCTGGCCATCACGCTGAACCGCAAGGACTACGGCATCGTCTGGAACCAGACTCTCGACACCGGCAGCCTGGTGCTCGGCGACGAGGTTGAAATCACCGTGAACATCGAGGCGAACAAGAGCAAGCCCGCCGCCGCCGACGCCACGACCAGGTAGATTGCCGATCCGTTCCCGGTGAGCGGAGACGGCCCCGAGACCCACGCCTCTTAGATCCTTTCCGGGGCGCCTCTACTCGGGGCGGGGTTCGTTCTCCGCCTTCTTCCCCTCCCGGCCCGGGCCATAAAGAGCACGTCCGGGACGAGCGCCCGTATGTTCTCCGTCGACCAGGACGGGGGTGCCGTTCACCAGGACGTGCCGCATGCCCACCGAGTATTGATGTGGATTTGCATAGGTGGCCTTGTCGGCCACGGTCAGCGGGTCGAAGGCCACCACGTCGGCGAACATTCCTTCCTGGACCAGACCCCGGCGGTCGAGGCCCAGATTCCGGGCGGGCAGGGCGGCCAGGCGGCGAATCGCCTCCTGTAAGGGGATCAGCTTTTCGTCCCGGACGTAGCGTCCGAGGAGCCGTGAGAAGTTGCCGTAGGCGCGCGGATGGGTTTTCGATTTCAAGAAGATGCCTTCGGTGGCGAGCGACCCGGCGTCGGAGGCGAAGGACACCCAGGGCAGTTTCAGCTGCCGGCGCACGTTCTCCTCCGACATCATGGTGAAGGCGACGCCTACCCGGGTGCGATCCTCGTGCATCAGGTCCATGATCACCTCGGGCCAGTCCTGGCCGCGCATCGTCGCCACCTCGGCCACCGTCTTCCCCTGAAGCGGCTTCAACGCCTCGGTCTTGAATTCGAGGAGCAGCATGCGGTCGGGCGAGCCCGCGGCCGCGCAGATGTTTTCCCAGTCCTCGCCCTTCACCTTCATCTCCGCGGCGATGCGGCCGCGCAGGGCCTTGTCCTCCAGCCGCTGGAACACCGCGTCCGCTCCGCCTTCGCGCGACCAGGGGGGCAGGCAGGCATCGAAACCGGTGGCTCCCGCGGTGTAGTTGTACATATTGGCGGTGATCTTCAGGCCTTCCTTCCTCGCCGCCTCGACCCTGGCGATGACCGCGTCGAGCTTGTTCCAGTTCGACTCGCCCGCCGCCTTCAGGTGATAGATCTCGGCCGGAATCTTCGCCTCCCGGGCGATCCGAATCAGCTCATCCACCGATTCGAGGAGCCGGTCCCCCTCGCTGCGCAGGTGGGAGATGTACTTGCCCTGATATTCCGCTGCCACCTTGGAGAGTTCAATCAGTTCATGGGTGTCGGCGTACACCGCGGGCGCGTAGATCAGGGCCGATGCGAGGCCGAGGGCCCCCGCCTTCATCTCCGCCCGGACCAGCGCTCGCATCTCGTCCATCTGGGCGGGAGTCGCCTTCTTGTTGTCGAGTCCGACCACGTACTCACGGATGGTGGCCGCGCCCACGAAGGAGGCGATGTTCGGGGAGATGCCGCGCTTCTCCATGTAGCTGAGGTATCCGGCCAGGGTCGTCCACTCGATCTTGTACTTGAGGTCGCCCATGCCCTCCTCGCGCCGTTTCTTCATGGGCGGGCTCCACGGCCCCATCGACTCCCCTTCGCCGAAGATCTCCGTGGTGACACCCTCGCGGATCTCGCCCTGCGACCGGCCATCGATGATCAACGAATCGACGGACCAGGACAGCATGTTGATGAAGCCAGGGGCCACGGCGAGACCTCTGGCGTCGAGGATCCGGTCGGCGGTGGCTTTGGACAGATCGCCCACGGTGGCGATGAGGTCTCCGCGGATGCCGACATCGGCGAGGCGAGGCGCTCCTCCCGTGCCGTCGTAGACCGTCCCGCCCCTGACGATGAGGTCGTAGTCGGCGGCGGAAACGGCGCTGGCGGTCAAGGCGGTGGCCAGGGCGACGGCGATACGGGAAGATCTGAGCCAGCCGGGTTTCATGACTCTCGCCTGCCCCCTGCGGCCCCCCGACTCATCAGGAATAAATCCCGTTGAACAGGAACTTGAAGGTGCCGTGGGGCTGGGCCCGGAACGTGATCTCCGGCCCGAAAAGCATCAGCCGACCCTGTCCGATTTTCGCCTCTGCCACCACGACTCCACCCTCGAGGTAATGCTGTCCCCAGGCCCAGCCGCTGCGCAGAGGCGTGGCGTTCGGGAACCAGGCCACCGGTGTGATGCCGCGAAAACCCGCGTCGGGCTTGAGTTCGAACACGGGAGAGTTATCGAAGAAGACGTCCACGTCTTTGGCGAGCCCCCAGGCGAGAGGATGCGTGACATCGGCCTCCGCGCGCAGCACAGAACCCGGCACGTAGTACTTGTCCCGGCCCAGGCTTTTCGGGCCGCCGGCGGTGCGTTCCACCAGGTGGTTCTGCAGCAGATCGAGGTGGTGACCGATGGACGTCGAATCACCGATGGCGATCGCGCGCCCGCCCGCCTCCACGAAAGCCTTGATGGCTGGAATACTCCGGGCCACGGTGTAGTTGCCGAGCCAGGGCGCGAATTCCCCCGCCCGCTCGGCCGTGGGCTGGCGCGGGGAGAAAAGCCCCCCCGCGGGACGATCATTTTCGGGAAGGATACCGTCGGCGAAGATCAGGACGTCAAATCTGGAATTGAGATTCCCCGCGTCAATGGCCTGCGGATAGACCTGCTCGACCGAGGCGAATTCGAACTGCTCCAGAATCCAGCGGATCCACCCCGACGGTATGCTGCCGCCGTACTGATCGGCCAGACCGATGCGCATGGTCTTGAGGGCCCTGGTCTCGGCCGGCTTCGCCATCGCTTTGGCGCTCACCCCGAGGTCAGTGGCCGCCCGCGTGACGATGGGTGTTGTGGCCGCTCCCGCCACCACGTAATAGCCGCCCGCTTCGGATCCGCCGGTGATTCGATGGACCTCGCCACCGGCCTTCAGCACCCGATTCACGACGATGACGGAGTCGTTCTGCGCCGCGGGAAGAACGAATCCGGGGGCGCCGGCGGCCTCGGCGACCGGAACCCCGTTCGGCTTGGCCAGATTCAGCGGAGACAGAGCTTCAAACGGGCCATCGAATCCTTCGAGCACGCGATCGAACTGGACTCCCATCTGGTAGGCCAGGGTCCACCCCGCGTTGTCGTAGGGAGGAATCGGCGGCCCGCCGGCGGAGGCAAAGTCGTTCGGATGATCCTGCGGCTCGAACATGTCGATCACGTGAGGCCTGAAGGCCTGAGCCGTCTTCACCACCAGCGATCCCCTGGGATAGGCCTTCCCCGCCACGCTGAAGTCGGCGGTCGCGCGATGAACCACGATGCCCGAGCGCTGCAGGGCGTTGATGAACTTCACCGCGGTCGGGAAGTCGGACTGGCTCGCGGAAAGGATGTAGCCGCGAGCATCCCGATCCGCGGGCTTTCGAAGCTCATCGAAGTACTTGGCCGGCACCACCGGCGACCGGCCGCCCTGATTGGCGGAAAACAGACCCCCGGGAGTCAGGGTCGGATTGATGATGGAGGCGGGGCCCGAGGGCGCGCGCATGTCCTTGTCCGCGACCGCGCGGACGGCATCGATATCCTTGGGCCAGACCGTCCAGCTATCGCGGCTTCCGCGCTCGATGGAATTCCGGCCCATCTTGTAGATGTTGTAGAGGAACTGCTCGCGATGCCGCGACGCGATGTCGAACACCGCGTAGTTCGCGGTCACCGAATACTCGATCGACTGCCGGAAGTGCCAGGTCTGGGGGGTGATCGGGAACGGGGTATCGCCGCTGGGCAGCACCCGCTGGGGCACGAACTCGATCTCGATCGGAGTGGGGTTCCCGATGGTCTCGGTCAGGAGTCCGATCTGGTTGTGAAAGTACACCGCGGTGCGGAGGCCGCCATTCCACCAGGTGGAATAGTTGGCTCCGCGTCGCATGGTGGCCCCGGGCTTGTTCTCCACGATGAAGCGGTTGTGCATCGAGGCGCCGACCAGGTCGAGGCCGGTGACGATGAGGGGATCCAGGTTGTAGTTGAAGGGATCGCGAAATGGGGGCGCAAAAAGCACGGCGCCGGTGGGACCGGTCTGGTGGTGGTTGTACATGATCTGCGGGATCCACTCGATCGACAACTGGCGCGCCATGTTCCGGCTCTCCGGCTGGTTGAGCCCGTAGAAATCCCGGTTGTTGTCGTGGCCGACGTATCTCTGATACAGGCGCGGGATGTCGCTGGTCCGGCGAGCCTTCTCGTCCTGGTCCTTCATGTACCAGTTCGAAACGAGCTCCATGCCGTCTGGATTGGCGTGGACGGCGAGGATGACGAGGTCGTTCAGGAAGCGCATGGTTTCCTCGTCGGTGCGGCTCAGGAGTTGATAGACGGTCTCCGCGAGCTGGGCCGCCCCCAGGACCTCGGTCGCATGCAGGCCCCCGTCGATCCACACCACCGCCTTGCCCTGTTTGGAGAGCGTCCGGGCCTGGGCTTCGGTCAGGCCTTCGGCCCGGGCCAGGCGCTGCGAGATGTCCTTGTATCTCGCAAGCATTTTGTGATTCGCGGGGCTGGTGATGATGGCCATGAGCTGATCCCGGCCCTCGGCGGTCTTTCCGATCACCTCGAGCTTCATCCGGTTGGACTCGGACGCGAGCTTCTCCATGTAGGCCGAGAACTCGGTGTAGTTCGCAAGCTTGTAGTCGTCACCGATGGTGAAGCCGTAGGCCTCTTTGGTGGTGGTGATCCTGCCCTGCGCCGAAGCCAGCGAAGCCGCAGCCAGGAGACCAAGACTCAGCCAGGGGAGCCGTAGGTATCTCATGGGGTTTGGTCCTCGAAGAATGAGGGAGCCCGCCCGGGGTCCCGTCGGAACTCGGTGGGCGAGGATCATAGCCGGTCGGAAAGCGGAGGGGGACGGTCCGGGTGCGACCGAAGGGCCTCGTTCTCAGGGCTTGCTCTTTGGGCCCGGGGCCGGCTCCGCGGTCGGGCGGAAGTGCGACCACGCTGCTTCCGGGCTGAGGTCCAGGCCCGCAAGCCTCGCGGCCCGCGCCATCGCCGGGTCGCGGCCCTCTCGAATATCGGCAGCGGTGGGAAGCACGAGATCGTCAGGCGTGACCCCCTTGCCCTCGAGGCTCAGGCCATCCTTCATCAGGAGATCGGCTACCGTCACCGAAGCCCCATAAAGGATGAACTGGATCTGGTTCCCCGCGATAAAAGACCGCATCTCGGCCACCATCACCCCTCCCGCGGTTCGATCCCCGACGATGGAGCCCCGCTTCTCGATCTGAACGACCCGCGCCAGAATTTCCGCCGAAGAGACCGAAGCGCTGTCGACCAGAAGAACCAGCGTCCCCGTGAAGAGGCGCTTCGACTTCGGCCTCCGTGACCAAAGAGGCTTCGTCGACTTCCGTTCCTTCAGAGTACCCAGTTCGATTTCCTGTTCGAAGAACGCTCCGGCAACGGTCTGCAGCGCCTCGATCGAGCCGCCCGGATTCCCACGCAGGTCGAGAATCAACGCTTTGGCATCGTGCACTTTTGCCATGAGCTCGTTCACGAGTTCGTCCGTAACCATGAAGCTATAGAGCCTCGCCACCACGACCTTCTCCCTCTCGTAGGTCCAATACCTCCACGCATACTGAGGATGCTTCCTCATCCGGGAGGTCACTTCATCGAGCCACTCGGTGATATCGATCTTCTTCCGTCTCGGTTCGACACTCGCCTCCACGCTGAGGAGCCGGGACGGCTCATCGTCGGTTTGGACGCTCAGACTCAGCCGACGGCGGGGCAAGGCCATGTTCAAGGCGTAGGAGAGAGCCGCGAAATTCTCGCGCCGCACGGGAGTGCCTTCCACGGAGATGACACGATCGCCCAGGCCCA
Organism: Acidobacteriota bacterium; assembly: GCA_032127745.1. Classification (GTDB taxonomy): domain Bacteria; phylum Acidobacteriota; class Vicinamibacteria; order Fen-336; family JAGNNV01; genus JAGNNV01. Next base: position 7,143 of record JAQBHL010000220.1, on the reverse strand, counting down.
ATCCCCTGGCCTCCGCGTCCGAGCCCTTGACCACGTCGATGACCAGGGGCGCCTCGCCCACCATCCGCACTTCGAATCCGTAATCGATGTCGAACGGCCTAACCGGCGGAATGAAATAGGTGTGCGAGTCGCGAAACTCGGCCATGGTCTGGGCGAGGATCACACCCAGCTCCGCTTGCGTCGTCGATTCCTTGACCCTGGCCTCCGCCCGGGCGAACAGCGCGTCCACATCGACGCCGCGGAACTGCGGATCGAAGTATCGCGACTTAACCGCTGCCCGTAGATCCCGCGCCATGGAGAGGCCGAGGGAACGCACGTGCTTCACGTCGTCCGGGAGTCCTCCTGCGAACAGGGACAGCGCAACCAGGCCGGGCGCCAGCAGGATAAAGACGCGGTGTCGCTGAGTCACGAAGCCTCCCCGTAGCGGGATCATATTGGAGCACGTCGTGGCCGGGCCGCCGCCGCGATTCAGGGAGAGTGTCCAGGCCCGGTCGGCGGCCGGGTTTCGTCGAAGCGGCCCGAGGGCTGGCTAGGTAGCTTTACGATCGCGGGCGCGGAGCTTGGCGTCGATGAAGTCGGGGTGCGCCACATGAAGCAGGCCCGCGATCTTGCGAACCATGTGCTCTTCCGTCGCATCCTTCTTGCCATCAGCGAAGGCCACGAGCCAGAGGAGTTCGACCACGCGCTTCTTCTGGTCGGGCGAGAAGGCTCCATCGAGGAGAGTGGTGAATTCGAATATCGAAATCGCGTTCCGTGACTGCTCCTCCGAGAGTCGCATGATTTCCGCACTCTCCTCAGCGTCGAGGTTGAACGTGCTTTGCAACGCGGTCCTCATCACCATGCGCTCGGCGTCTTCCACCGTGTGATCCGCACGAGCGATCTCGAAGAGCAGCACCCCGGCGGCGAGGCGCAACGCCCTCTCCTGAACCTCCGGCGACGGCGCGGTCTCGGGCGTGAGCTTCGATTGAAAAAAATCCTTCAGTCCATCGAGCATGAGGCGAGGCTACCCCCTGCGCCCCGCGTCGCGAAAAAGCGGCACGGGTCCCTGACCGGCGTTGAATCGAACCGCGGGGTCCCAGGCGATGAGCGGGAGGGAAACCATCGCGGCCGGGCTCCCCCAGGATCAGCCTCCCTCGGGCAGGGTGTAGTCGAACCGGCTGGACCTTGAGCGTGAACGTCCGGTTGGCCTGGGCGGTCATCACGGTTCCTTTCCTCGCGACCGGAGCCGCGGCGGTCCGGGGTTGAGCGCTCATGACTCCCGGGCCCGCCGCGGCGGCCAGGGCCAGGGCACAGGCCAAGCGTGTCTTCACTCGCGCGCGAATGCTAGCGCGACCGGACCCTTGATCCTCCGCGGATTGAGGTTCTGGGCCCGCCCGGACCCCCGGCCTGCGCCCCCGGATGCTCGTGGCCCCCCCGGCTCATGGAAGAATGCGGTTGACGGAGGAGCGAATCATGAGCCAAACCAGCAAAGCCAAAGGCAGTATCGCAGCGGGAGCCCTCTGGATGTTGTTCCTGGGCGTCCTCCTGTTCTGGCTGCCCTTCTTCGGACCCCTGCTCGCGGGTCTGGTCGGAGGAAAGAGGGCAGGAGGCGTTCTGCCCGCCATGGTCGCGGCGTTCCTGCCCGGCGTCGTGACCGGAATCGCCCTGTTCTTTCTGGCCACGCTGCTCAGCGGAATGCCAATCGTCGGGGTTCTGGCCGGAATGGGCGGCCTCGCCTTGTCGATGTTCCATGTGGGGCCGCTGCTGCTCGGCGCCATCCTCGGTGGTCTGATGGTTTAGCAGCTCGTGGTGAAGGTCCGGTGGCGTCCTTAGCGAGAGATTTTTTCGTCAGATCAAGGCGCTGGACCGAAGGAATATCGGGAATATTTCGAGGTTCAGCAACGCAGAGCCGGCGGAAAAGATCCGCTAAGGGCGCGGCCCGACTTTCACCACGGGACACTGGTGTCCCTGCGTGCGGGGACTTCGTTTCACGAGGTACGATGCGAAGCGGAAGGACAACCACCATGACCACGAGCCCGCCGCCACCTCTGTCCCTTGTGATCTCCCGGGGTCTGTCGCTGCACATCGAGAGGGTGGGCCGCAGTGTTCATTCCCTGGTTGAGCCCCTTTCCACCGATCAGATCTGGCTGCGTCCTTTTGGGTACGGCAATTCCGTCGGACATCTGCTTCTTCACCTGACCGGTAATCTCAATTACTACATCGGCGCGCAAATCGCCGACTCCGGTTACGTGCGAGACCGGCCCCGCGAGTTCGCCGACGCGTCAAGGCGCCCCAAGGAAGAGGTCCTGCGCGACTTCGATGCCGCCCTTGGCCTGGTTCTCGCGACTCTGGCCGCCCAGACCGAGGCCGAGTGGGGCGCGCCCATCGAGGCCAAGGGCGCCGAGGACGTGAAGGATCGACTCGGCATGTTCGTGCGCTGCGTCGCCCACCTCGACCATCACGCCGGCCAGATGATCTACCTCTGCCGGGAACTGACCCGGCCTCCGGCCCCGCACCCGGAGTGACGGTTCTTGGCCAGGGATCTAGGCTCGGCCCAGACCGTCTCACCGCGAGCGGGGCGGGCCGCGGAGCGCCCCCTGGCTACAGCCACTTCGCCTTCCTGAAGCGGTAGGCGAGATAGAAGTCGATCAACGCCATCAGCCCCAGAATGGCGGGATACCCGTACTCCCACTGGAGTTCCGGCATCTGGTGGAAGTTCATGCCGTAGACGCCCGCGATCATGGTGGGCACGGCGGCGAGGGCGGCGTAGGCGGCCAGACGCTTGGTGATCTCGTTTTCCTGCATGGTGATCAGGGACAGGTTGACGGAGATGGCGGTGATCACCATGTCGCGCAGGCTGTCGATGGTCTGCTTCAGGCGAAGGAGATGGTCGTACACGTCGCGGAAGTAGGCGTCCAGACCGGCGCAGATCGGGGGCACACGTCCCCCGTGGAGCTTGCTCGTGACCTCGAGCAGCGGGGTGGTCGCCCGATCGAGGATCATCAGCTTTCGCTTCAACCCGTAGAGCGCCTCAATGTGTTCGCGCGTGGTCTGGCCGGAGAAGATCCGCTCTTCGATCTCTTCGATTTCCTCGGTGAGGGAATCGAGAACGGGGAAATACCGATCGACCACCGCGTCCATGAGGGCATACAGGACGTAGGCCGGCCCGGAACGCAGCAGCTCGGGCTCACGTTCGGATCGGCGCCTGACGTCGGCGAAGCCCTGCTCGGCGTTGCGCCTCGCCGAGATCACGTAGTTCGGTCCCACGAAGATGGCGACCTCACCGGCGTGGAGCTCGTGCTCCAGCGGTTCCACGATCTGAAGCACCACGAACAGGGAAGATCCGTACTCGTCCATCTTGGGACGCTGGTGCCCATGCTGGGCGTCCTCCACCGCGAGTTCGTGCAGGTCGAACTGCTCCGCCAGAGCCGCCAATTCGGGGAGCTCTGGATCCTTGAGCGCCACCCAGACGAAACAATCGCCCTGACTCGCGTACTGGGGGATCTCGGAAAAAGAGATGTCGGCGAGTTTCTTGCCCTGCCGATAGGCCGCGCAGTTGACGATCATGGATCTACGGAAACCTCCTTCTCGGGATGCGAAGGATGGCGTCGAAAACGGGAGAGTCGGTGGGAGCCGCGATGGCGCCTTTAATGAAGGCCGCCGGCGGAAGGCCCAGAAGATGAAGATGACGGGAGGGTGGGTGAGACATGGAGGCGCGCCGGAGGATACGCTCTAACCCTCCCGCTCGGACTGCGGCCATCCTTAGCCGGGGCCACGCGGTCGGGGCAGGCCATCCCTGATCCACGGTTCAGAAGTAGTCTTGGACCACGGAAACGATGAGCAAGGAAGCGCCCGGACAGGATGTCCTCGAACGCACCGACACGGTCAGGAAGGAGAAGAAGACCCCCCCTTACCGCGTTCTGCTCATCAACGACGACTACACCCCCATGGAGTTCGTGGTCGAGGTCCTGATGGACATCTTCGGGAAGGCCGAGGCCGAGGCCGTCTACATCATGTTGAAGGTTCACGTGGAGGGTTTGGGTCTGGCCGGGGTCTATCCATTCGAGATCGCCGAGACCAAGGTCGAGGAGGTCCACAACCGGGCGCGGGCCGAGGGCCATCCGCTCCGGGCCACCCTGGAGGAGGGCGACGACGCCTAGCTTGGCCGCTCCTGGGATAGGCTCATGAGACTGAGACGCACACTTGCGTGCGGACTGGAGGCTGAAATGGAAACACCACACAGGCACACTCGCCGGGACTTCGTTCGGGCGACCGCCGCGACCTCTCTCGCGGTCCCCGCCCTCGCGGCAACGCCCTTGGCCCGCGAAGACGCCATCCCGATGGCCGCCGCGTCTCAGGCCCCCGCGATCATGACATCCAAGGCCGCGCGACCTGTGATCGTTTCCTCGGCCAACGGCAACGTGTTCAGGAACGGCGGCCCGCGAGCCTGCGTGGCTGAAGCCTTCGACCTCATGATGCGCGGGACCGATGTCCTCGAATCGCTGATCGCCGGAGTCAATATCGTCGAACTCGACCCTTTGGACGACAGCGTGGGCTACGGAGGGCTGCCCAACGCGGAGGGCGTGGTTCAACTCGACTCCTGTTGTATGCACGGGCCGACGAAACGTGCGGGCGGCGTTGCCTGCATCGAAGGGGTGCGCACCCCATCGAGAGTCGCTCATGCGGTGATGCAGAACACCGATCATCATCTTCTGGTCGGCCAGGGCGCGCAGGACTTCGCCCGCCAGATGGGCTTCGCCATCGAGGACGACCTCAACACCGAAAACTCCCGAAAGATCTGGCTGGACTGGAAGCGCCGCCTCGATCCCGAGCACTGGCTCGATCCGATGAAGAGGGAGGAAGAAGCCGCGCGCGCGCGTAACCAGCAACTTGCCGAGGGCCTTATCGATCCCCAGCACTACTACGGCACCATCAACTGCAACGGGGTCAATGCGAAGGGCGAGGTCTGCGGCGTCACCACGACATCGGGCCTGGCCTGGAAGATCCCCGGACGGGTGGGCGACTCCCCCATCCTGGGCGCCGGGCTCTACGTGGATGGCGAGATCGGGGCCGCCGGGTCCACCGGCCGCGGCGAGGCGAATCTTTTCGGTTTGTGCTCGTACCTGATCGTCGAGCAGATGCGGCAGGGCCGGAGCCCGAAGGACGCGGGGATGGAAGCTCTGCGGCGGATCCAGAAGAACACGGTGGAGAAGCGCCTTCTGAACCAGAACGGCCTTCCGGATTTCAGCGTGAAGTTCTACATCGTGAATGCGAAGGGCGACTTCGCCGGCGTCTCGCTTTACGCCGGGAAGAATCAGACCTTCGCGGTGTGCACCGAGAAGGGGCCGGAGACGCTTCCCTGCGACGCTCTCCTGCCCGAGCAGCCCGCCGCGTTCTAGGACGAATCCTTCGCGACCGCCTCGGCGGAAGAAAGACAACCCTGTGGAATCACTGGAAATCCAGGTTCCGACCATGAAGCCATCCGCGGAAACCGGTCCCGCCTCGGCGATCTCGTGGTCACGACCCCTGTCCGTCTGGTGAAAGACGACGCCCTCGCCGCCGCAGTCGGAGAGGGCACCCGGGTGTGGCTGAAGGAAGAACTGTTTCAGCGCACCGGCAGCTTCAAGCCCCGGGGGGCGCTTTCGGTGATGCTGGACCTCGATGCGGCCGCGCTCGCACGAGGGGTCACCGGGGTTTCGGCCGGAAACCACGCCATCTCCCTGGGGTACTCGGCCCGTCAACTGGGCACCACCGCGAAGGTGGTCATGCCGAGAAACGCCAACGCTTTCCGGGTTCAGGTCTGCCGCGAGCTGGGGGCGGAGATCGAACTCGTCGACAACGTCCACGACGCTTTTGCCCGGGTGAAGGAGATCGAAGCCACCGAAGGCCGGACCTTCGTGCATCCATACGAAGGCCCGAAGACCGCGCTCGGGACCGCGTCGGTGGGCATGGAATTCATCGACCAGTTGAGAGAAGCCGGAGCCTCGCTCGACGCGGTCATCGTGGCCGCGGGCGGCGGCGGCCTCACCGGCGGCGTCGCCTGCGCGGTGAAGCAGATGAGCCCGCAGACCGCGGTGTATGTGGTCGAGCCCGAGGGTGCTTGCAGCCTGAGCCTGAGTTTCAAGGCCGGATCGCCCCAGTCCATCGACGCCGTCCGCACCATCGCCGACTCCCTGGGCGCGCCCCGCTGCGAGCCCTACTCGTTCGCCCTCAACCGCCGCTTCGTGGACGAGGTGGTGCTGGTGAACGACGATCAGATCCGGGAGGCCATGCGACTGCTGTTCCGGTCGGCCAAGCTGGCGGTCGAGCCGGCGGGGGCGGCGGCGCTGGCCGCATTGATGCATCCCCTGCGCTCGCGGCTCCTCGGAAAGAGCGTGGGAGTGGTGGTCTGCGGGGCCAACATCGATCCCGAGACCTTCGCGAAGCAGATCACGAGCTAGCAGGGCGCCGAAAGACTTCGGCGCCCTGCGTATCCCGGCGCAAGCCGGGATCCACCCCCAACGAAAGCCCGGATCGACGACGGGAATTTGCTGCCCTCTCGACCTTGGACCGTCACGCGGCCTCGCGACCTGCGTCTCTCAGCAGCCTCTAGAAGCTCACCATCCGGGTGAACTTCACCACCAGGCTGCGCCCGGCCGCGGGCGCGTCCGGGGTGTCGAAGCTCTTCTCGTTGAACACGACGTACAGGTCGGAAAGAGGCCGGTGGATGAAGTTGAAGCGGATGTTGGTGTTCCTGGCCTTCTGGTCGTAGTCGTACTGAATCAAGGCGTCGAGGAACATGCTGCGGCTGAAGGAGTAGTTGCTGCGCACGGTCAGGATGCTCTGCACGAAGTGAGCGTTCTGGGGATCGAGATCGACCTTGGTCCTCGAGAGCCCGGCCTGAACGTAGAAATGGCGGCTCGGGCGAAAGCGCACCTGCGGCGCGATGCTCGTCTGCCCGCCGTTCCAGAGGCCGCCCTTGCCCAGGTCGAGGTTGAAAGACACCATGCGGCTCGAATCGGAACTCAGCTTGAACTGGTGGACATGCCAGTCGTAGAAGCCGGGAGGGATGGGATCGAATCTGGGATTGATCCTGAAGGGCCGAGCGAGGGTGTCGGCCGCCGGGTTCGCGGAGTATTCGAAGTACCCGCCGTTGTTCAGGAAGACCGTGAAGCCGCTGTGCAT
>JAQBHL010000219.1:0-41461 GCA_032127745.1 Acidobacteriota bacterium | reverse complement strand
TTCGCCACGGACATGCCCTTCGACATCGAAGGGGGCGCCAAGTACCTCCGGGAAGCGCTCAAAGGCATGGCCACGATCGAACTTCCCGCCAATGACAAGCAGAAGATCTACGAAGACAACGCCCGCCGTCTCTTCAAGCTGGAGAAGAGATGACCACCCAACGCGGCTACGCCGACCTTAGAGAGTTCCTCGCCGTGCTCGAGGAGAAGGGCAAGCTCGTCCGGGTCAAGCGCGAGATCAACAAGGACACCGAGATGCATCCGCTGGTCCGCTGGCAGTTCCGCGGCCTGGAGGAAGCCGGGCGCAAGGCCTTCCTCTTCGAGAACGTGGTGGACACGAAAGGGCGGCGCTTCAATAGCCCGGCCCTCGTGGGCGGTCTGGCTTCGTCCACCGAGATCTACTGCCTCGGGGTGCAGCGCGGGCCCGAAGAGATCGCCGACCTGTGGACCCAGGCCATCGACAACCCCATCCCTCCCGTGATCGTGGAGAGCGGCCCGGTGCACGAGGAGATCCACGAGGGGGCCCACCTCCTCGAGCACGGGGGCCTCTACGAGTTTCCCATCCCCATCTCGACCCCGGGATTCGACAACGCGCCCTACATCACGGGCGGCCTCTGGATCACCAAGGATCCCGAGACCGGACGGCGCAACATGGGCGTCTATCGCGGCATGATCCGGAGCGCCACCAAGACCGGACTGTTCGTGGGCACCCCCCAGGACCTGGTCCGGCACTGGGAGAAATGCCGGGAGCTCGGACGGCCTCTCGAGGTCGCGGTGGTCATCGGATGCGAGCCCGCGGTGGCCTATGCGGCTCCACAGAAAGTCCCGCCCGATGTGGACGAGCTCGCCCTCGCCGGCGGCCTGGTGGGCCGGCCCATCAAGCTGGTCAAGTGCCGCACCGTCGACCTCGAAGTGCCGGCCACCGCGGAGATCGTGCTCGAGGGAATCATCCCCACCGATCACCTCGAAGAAGAGGGGCCCTTCGGGGAGTCGACCGGCTACATCGACCCGCGCACCTTGAGCCCGGTCTTCGAAGTCCGCTGCATCACCCATCGGAAGCAGCCGATCTGGCTGTCGATCATCAGCCAGGTGACACCGAGCGAGAGCTCGAAGCTGAAGGCCATGGGCATGCCCACCTTCATCCACCGCTTCCTGGTGCGAAACGGTTTTCCCTCCGTCCTCGAAGTGGCCCTGATGGAGCCGCTGGTGAACCTGCGCCCGCACGTGGTGCTCCGCATGAAGAAGACCAGCGACTCCGAGCCCCTCGACGCCATGCGCAAGCTTCTCGAGTTCGGCGATCGGGTGGGCAAGTACGTGGTCGCGGTGGACGAGGACATCGATCCCCACGACCCCATCGCGGTGCAGTGGGCGGTCACCCATCGCAGCCAGCCTCACAAGGACTTCACCATCGTCAAGGACCGCCCCTTCGGGGCCACGCCCATCGGCATGGTGCTGAACCACCCCTCGAGCCGCTACGACAAGATGGAGTCGTCGGTCCTCATCGACGCCACCCGCAAGGCCGACTTCCCTCCGATCTCTCTCCCCAAGCAGCCCTTCATGGAGCGGGCGAAGGAGATCTGGGAAGAACTCGGACTGCCTGCGCTCGAACCGCGAAGGCCCTGGTACGGGTACTCCCTCGGCATGTGGTCGGACGAGTGGGAGGAGGAGGGCAACCTCGCCACCGAGTCGCGTTACGAGGAGACGGGTGACAAGCTCTCTTCGACGCGGGTCGATCTCGACAAGGACACCACGCTCAAGGACGCACGCAGGAACTGGGCGAAGACCCGACAGGGGCGAGCCGAATGAGGAACGGAATCAGGCGATGTGCGGTGGCCATTGAATGGACACCGAAGGTGGTGAACTGAATGGCCATGCGTTTCGAGCAGTCGTTCGTCATCCAGGCCCCGCCGGATCGCGTGTGGGCCTTCCTCACCGATCCCTACCGCGCGGCCGGCGCCCTGCCCGGCGCCGCGGTCACGGAGAAGGTCGACGACAAGACCTTCGCCGGAACCATCACGGTCAAGGTGGGTCCGGTGAAGACCACCTACAAGGGTCAAGCCACTTTCGAGAAGCTGGACGCGGCGGCCTACGTCGTCGAGATGACCGGTTCCGGTCAGGACGTCAAGGGCCGGGGCGGCGCCGACATGAAGATGACCTCTCACCTTGTCCCCAGGGACGGAGGCACCGAGGTATCCGTGGTGAGCGACGTGACCGTCACCGGCATCCTGACCCAGTTTGGCCGCGGCATGATGCAGGATGTCTCGGACCAACTGTTCAAGAGATTCGTCGAGAAGGCCCGCGCCGAGCTCGAACAGGAACAGGAGGCAAGTGCCGGCACCGAGGCGACCGCCGCCGTCGCCTCCGCCTCCACCAGCCCTACCGGCGTCCGCGGCTCCGAACCCGAAGCCCTGGACGGAGTCTCGCTCGGGGCCGCGGTCGCGGCCAGCGTCGGCCGTCGGTGGGTCGGCCATCCTCTATTCTGGGTCGCGGTCGTCGTCGCGGCCGCGGTCGTGTACTTCCTGGCGAGATGAGACGAAGGACCCATGCTCCCCTCGGCCTTTGACTACCACGCCCCGGCCACGCTGGAGGAAGCCCTCGCTCTCCTGGTCGAGCATGGCGACGAGGCCAAGCTCCTCTCCGGCGGCCAGAGTCTGGTTCCGCTCCTGAAGCTGCGTTTCGCGGCCCCCGCGCACATCATCGATATCGGCCGGATACCGGATCTCTCCTACATCAGGGAAGAAGGCGGGTTCCTCCGGATCGGCGCCCTGGTGCGGGAGGTCGAGCTCGAGAGGTCGGAACTCATCGCGAAGCGCTACCCCATCCTCAAGGACACCGCTTCGGTGATCGCCGATCCCCTGGTCCGCAACCGGGGGACGGTCGCGGGCAACCTCGCTCATGGCGACCCCGCTAACGATCACCCCGCCACCATGATCGCGCTCGGAGCGGAGGTGGTAGCCCGCGGACCCGGGGGCGAGCGGTCGATTCCCGTCGCCGAGTTCTTCCAGGGGCTCCTGACCACGGCCCTCGCCGACGACGAGATCCTGACCGAGGTCCGCATCCCCGCGCCGGTGGAGGGCAGCGGGGGCGCGTACCTGAAGCTCGAACGCAAAGTCGGCGACTACGCGACCGCGGGGGCGGCCTGCTGGATCGTGCTCGCGGGCGACGGAAGCATCGCGAGCGCGAGGATCGGCCTCACCAATCTCGCCTCGACTCCGGTCAACGCGACCGCGGCGGCCGCGCACCTCGTCGGCAGGAAGCCGACGGATGAGACGCTGGACAAGACGGGTGAACTCGCCGCCGCCGCCACTTCCCCGGGCAAGGATCGCAGAGGCTCGGTCGAATACAAGCAGGAGATGGCCCGGGTGCTCACCATCCGCGCGCTGAAGAAAGCTCTGGCGCGGGCGCAGGGCGACGTCCGTTCGCGGCCCTGACGCAGAGGGTCAGCTCGCGCGACGCATCTCAGCCTTCTTGAGATCCCAGGTCATCTGGAGATTGAGCCACAGTTCGGGCGAGGTTTTCAGAACCCGCGCCAGGTCGAGCGCCGCATCGGCGGACACGCCCCTTCGACCCTTGATGACCTCATTCAGTCGCGCCGGCGTCCAGCCCAGTTCGCTCGCCAGCGAACGCTGCGACCGGTTCGCGGGAAGAAGAAACTCCTCGACCAGCACTTCGCCGGGATGAATTGGATTCTTGGGACGCATTTTCTTTCCTCAGTGGTAGTCCACAACGTCGACGTCGCTCGCGTTACCGCCATCGAACCGGAAGATGATCCGCCAGCGGTCGTTCACCCGAATCGAATGGTATCCGCGCAGGTCACCGCGAAGGGCCTCCAGGCGATTGTCCGGCGGCGAAGCCATATCGGCGATCTTCGTGGCCCCGTTCAGGTACTGTAGTTTTCGTGTCGCGGCCCGCCTGACCTCAACCGGCAGCCTGCGGGACAGCACGCCGCCGTCGCCATCGAACCCCTCGCGAGCAAGGCGGCTTGTGAACGACACGATCACAAGTGGACGTTATCGCGCCCCGATAACACTTCGACACTCCCCTCCCTTCCGGGTCACCGGTTCCGCCGCCAGGGTCGATACAATGCGCTCCATGGTCGAAGCGGAGAGGGGACATTGAATCGCGGTTCGGTCGCCATCGTGGGCGCGGGGATGGGTGGTCTGGCCGCGGCCGCCACACTTCGGGCCATCGGCATGGAGGTCACGGTCTACGAACAGGCGGCCCGCTTCGCCCGCGTGGGCGCGGGCATCCAGATGATGCCGAACTCCATGAAGGTTTTGCGGCGGATCGGGGTCGAGGACCGGGTTCGCCAGACCTCCTTCAAGCCCTACTCCCATCTGAATCGAGTCTGGGACACCGGTGAAGTCCTGCGGGAGCTGCCCATGCCCGAGGAGCTGTTCGGGGCGCCTTACCTGTGCATGCACCGGGCGGACCTGGCCGACGCTCTGGCCGCCGCGATCCCTCCGGAGATCGTCCACTTCAAGAAGAAGCTCATCGGCCTCGAAGGAGGCGCTCACAATGTCACCCTCGCATTCGAGGACGGAACCAGGGCGGTGGCCGATGCCGTCATCGGCGCCGACGGTGTGCATTCCCTGGTGCGCGACCTCGTGGTCGGACCGGACAAGCCGATCCACAAGGGACGCATCGCCTACCGCAGCGTCTTCTCCACCGCGCTGCTGAATGGCCGCGACCTCGGCCCCTCTCGTACGAAATGGTGGGGCATCGACCGTCACCTCGTCATCTACTACGTCAACGAAGCGCGCAGCGAGATCTATTTCGTGACCAGCGTCCCCGAGCCCGCCGACTGGGTCACCGCGGAGTCGTGGTCCGCCACCGGCGACGTGAAGGACCTGCGCGCGGCCTACGAGGGCTTTCATGACGACGTCCGGGCGGTGCTGGGCGCGTGCCCGGACTGCCACAAGTGGGCCATCCTCGAGCGCGAGCCCCTGCCCCGGTGGAGTGACGGCCGGGTGGTTCTGCTCGGCGACGCCTGCCACCCCATGACCCCTTACATGGCCCAGGGAGCCGCCACCGCGATCGAGGACGCCGCCGTCCTGTCCCGATGCCTCGAGATGGACGGCTCGTTCGAAAAGGCGTTCCAGCGTTACGAGGCTCACCGCAAACCCCGGACCTCGCTCATCCAGGCGATCTCGAGCGCCAACACCTGGATGAAGGGCGGCGACCAGGACACGAGCTGGCTGTACGGCTACGACGCGTGGACCGCTCCCCTCAACGAATTGGAGACCGCCGGCACGCCGGCCTGATTCCCCACCCGATGAGCGCTGGATGGCAAGCCCGGTGAAGACCGGGGAAGAAGGGAACGCGTCGCCGCCCGCGGACCAGGCGAGAGCCGGGTCGCGGCTGCTGGCCCGCATGGAGAACGTGCCCTTCTCGCGCTGGCACACCAGGCCCCGGGTGGTCATGGGCTCGGCCACCTTCTTCGATGCGTTCGACGCCTTGTCCCTGGCCTTCGCCCTGCCGGTTCTGGTTTCCCTCTGGCAGATTTCTCCAGCCCAGATCGGGGTGCTGATCTCGGCGAGCTACGTCGGCCAGTTGATCGGGGCCCTCAGCTTCAGCTCCTTCGCCGAACGCTTCGGGCGCACCATGGGCACCACCGCGGCGGTCTGCATCATGTCGGTCATGAGCCTGGCCTGCGCCCTCGTCGGTCACTACGATGCGTTGCTGGTGGCTCGCTTCGTGCAGGGCATCGGCATAGGCGGGCATATGCCGGTGGCCGCGACCTACATCAGCGAGATATCGCCCAGGGTCGGCCGGGGCAGGTTCTTCCTGCTCTACGAGATGATCTTTCCCATCGGACTGATGGTGACCGGGCAGATCGGCGCGCTGGTCGTGCCCACCTGGGGCTGGAAGGCGATGTTTCTGGTCGGCGCCCTGCCCGGGCTGTTCATCGCCGCCTTGATCTGGCGGCTTCCCGAGTCCCCACGGTGGCTGATCTCTCAGGGACAACTGGACAAGGCCGAAGCCGTGATCCGGCAGATCGAGGCCAGCACCGACCGAAGACTGGACCCCGCCCTCTCGCTGGACAACCTGCCCGATCCCGCGCCGGATTCGTCGAAGCGAACCTCCTGGTCCGAAGTCGTGTCTGCGCCATTCCGTGCGCGCACCATCGTTATCTGGACGCTCTGGGCCGCCGCCTTTTTCGTGGCCAACGGCCTGAACAACTGGATGCCCACCCTCTACAACACGGTCTATCACCTCGGCCTGCAGGCCTCGCTGCGCGCGGCCTCGATGACCAACATCGCCCAGGTGGTCCTGCTCATCGCCTGCGCCTTCACCATCGATCGCATCGGGCGCCGGCGCTGGGTCACCGCATCGTTCGTGTCCGGCGCGGTCATGCTGGGCCTGCTCGGAGCCTTCGGCTCCCACAGCGTCACCGCCCTGATGATCCTGGGAACCTTGAGCTACGGGATGATCGGCTCGACGAACGCGGTGCTGTATCTGTACACCCCCGAGGTCTATCCCACGCGGATGCGCGCGATCGCCACCGGGCTCGCCACCTCCTGGCTGCGCATCGCCTCCGCCGCCGCGCCCTCGATGGTCGGGCTGATGGTCGCCTCGGAGGGGGTGGCCTCGGTGTTTCTGATGTTCGCCGCGGTGTGCGTCATCGGCGCCTTTGCCGCCACCGTCATGATCGAAACCCAGAACCGGAGCCTGGAGGACATCGCGCGGTAGGCCTGACCCGGAGGGCCGGCTGCGAAGCCCGGCGAAGACGCCCCATTTCCGCCGCCTTTGGATTCGCATCCACAGGCGAGAATGAAGCCTGGCCACCACCACAAAAGTCCGCCGAGATCGCTTCAGTCGCCCCTGGTATCCGGCTCAGAACCGGAAAAGCCGGGTGAACTTCAGGGCCACGGTGCGGCTGGCCAGGAAACGGTTCGAGGACAGATCCTCGCGCCCATCACTGTAGACGAAGAACAGGTCGCTCCCCGGCCGGTACTCCCATCGGAAGCGAACGCTGGTGCTCAGTGAGTCGGAGCTCGAGCTGTACTGAATGAAGCTGCTGAGAGACATCCGGGGGCTGAAGGAGTAGGTCACGCGGGCGCTGAACAGGCGGGTCGTGAAATCACCCTCCGGCAGGGTCACCCAGTTGAGCGACGCCCGGGGCTCGATGGAGAAGTTCGAGGAGAGCTCGACCCGGCCGTTGAAGTTCACGGTGTCGCGGTGACCGCTCCAGAAGGTCCCCTTCTGGTACTCGACATTCGAGGGCACGGGTCGCTGGGAGCCGAACGTGTACTGAACCTTGAAATCCCGAAAGTCATACCGGCCCACGGGAAGAAATATGCCCTCCGAGATCTCGAATTCCTCGGACAGGACCTCGACGTTGTCGTTGTATTCGATCTCCGCCCGATCGGAATTCTCGAATTCGACCCGGAACTGACCCTGGGCGGTGCGGGTCTCGAGGTCGCCTTCCGGGCCGTCGATGTGATTGAGCTCGGCCTGAAAGACCAGGCGACGAATCGATTCGATGGAACGCGGACGGGGGCTGAAGCGGCCTTGAAGGTAGTTGCGCCGGAAGGCCTCCCGGTGAAGGAAGCCCACTTCCGGCTGAAAGCTCTCACCCACGTAAAGATGTTCGAGAATCGCCCCGTAGCGGTCTCCCCCGTAATCGAGTTTGCCGGTGTAGCTCGAACTGTCGCCCGCGGTGGTTCCCCCCTGGTCCAAGGCGGTGTGGGTGAGGGCGTAGTAGGTCTCCAATCGCAGGTACGGCGAGAACGAGAAGCTGCCGTCGATCCCGACCAGGCTGTTGGAGCTCGCCCCCTCGGTGAGAGAGGTGTTTCGGTGAGTGGCGATCACCCCGATGTCGCTCCTTTCGAAGAGGTCGCGTTTCACCCGCAGCACCGAAAAGTTGGTGGCGGGAATCAGGGGATTCTCTTCGACGCCCCGGGTCTGGAGGTCCATCGCGCCGATCAGGAACCGGCCGGCCCGGCCCGTGACCCGGCCCCCGGCCCGGATCGGATCCCCACCCTCTTCGGTCAAGCCAATGCGGCGGCTGAAGAACATGATGGGGGTGATGCCGCCCCCTCTTCCCCTTGCCGACCCGCCTCCGAAGGCGAAGATCGACTGGCCTTCGAGAAAGAACTCTCTCTTCTCCGGAAACAGCAGACTGAAGCGGGTCAGGTTGACCTCCTGCTGATCCTCCTCCACCTGAGCGAAATCGGTGTTGTAGGTCAGGTCCGCGGTGAGCCCGCTGGTCAGGCCGTACTTGGCATCGAAGCCGAAGTCCGCGTGGGTGGCGTTCGAGAAAGGCACATCGGCGTTGCGATCCGTGGTCAGCGAGGACAGGCCGTACGGCTTCACTTCGAGGGTCCGGTTCGAGCCCGGCACTTCGACGCCGACCAGGGTGGCCGCCTCCGAAAAGACGAACAGCGCCTGCCCGCCCCGGGCGGCCGCGATCGGAGCGAGGGCCGTTACCTCGTTCTTCCATTTCACGCCCCGGCGCAGGTTGAAGCTCCAGACCTGCGGCCCGGTGTTCTTGAAACGCAGCGACTTGAAGGGAATGGCCATCTCGACCACCCAGCCCTTCTCGTCCACCGAAGCCTTGACCTCCCAGACCGTGTTCCAGTCGACGTTGTTACTCCGGCCCTCGTCTCCAATCGCCTGATCCCGAACCGCGCCCAGCGGGTTGGTGGCGAAGTAGTAGCCGTTGCGCCGATCGTAGTCGGTGTCGATCACCACCGAAACGTTCTCGTCCTGGATGATGTTCTGGTGGTCGCGACGCATCTCGTTTGCCACGATCCGCTCCGGATGGGAGTCCCAGCACCGGACCGAGACATAGAAGCTGTGGTCATCGAAGAAGATCCAGGCTTCGGTCTTCTCGGTCGCGGGCTTGCCTTCGTCGGGTTCCTGCTGGGTGAAGCCACCGAACGACTTGACGGCTGAATAGACGGGGTCGTCCAGCCGGCCGTCGAGAACCAGGGGCTCGCTGAGGCGGGTGGCCCGCAGCGTGATCCGTCCCTGCTCGTCGCGCGCAATCACCTCGGGGGCAACCGGTGCGGGCGGCGAAAAGAACGGGAGCGAATCGACGGGCCCGGCCACCGACTCCTGCGCGACCGGTCGGGGACTCGCCTCAACGGTTGCGACCTCGACACCGGCCAGGGCGTGCGAAGGCAGCAGGAGGGCCAGGGCCGCCGCCGTTCGCGTCAACTGCATTCTTTCGGGCTCCTTTCTGCCTCGCCAGCTGGCGTGAAGATCTAATTTGGCGCGCAGAACCATACGTGTGCCCGCGACAGATCCTGATTGTAGGTCAGGCGGCTGGGCCGCCCCAACCGGTCGATTTCGGCCAACCGTCCAGAAGAAGGGCGATCAGGGAGACGGAAACAAATCGCCCGCGAACATGCCGGAGCCGCCGCCCGTCCGCCTCCAGGCCAGGGACGGCTAGCCGAAGAACAAGTAGCTCACACCGACGGCGGCCAGGAAGCCCGCGAACTCGGCGGTGAGGCCGCAGGCGATGGCATGGCGGGTATTCTTGATGCCCACCGAGCCGAAGTACACCGCGAGCACGTAGAACGTCGTCTCGGTGCTGCCCTGGATCACGCAGGCGAGGCGGCCCGCGAAGGAATCGGGACCGAGGGTCTTCATGGTCTCGATCACGAGACCGCGCGCGCCGCTGCCGGAGAGCGGCCGCACGAGGGCCACCGGAAGGGCATCCACCCAGCGCCCGTCGAGCCCGACGCCGGCAGCGACCAGGCGCACCGCGTCGAGTGCCTGGTCGAGCACTCCGCTCGCCCGCAACACGCCCACCGCGACCAGCATCGCGACCAGATGGGGAATGATGCCGACCGCGACGGCGAAGCCTTCCTTGGCGCCGTCTATGAAGGTCTCGTAGACGGCCACGCCCTTGCGTACCGCGAGCAACACGAAGCCCACGATCAGGGAGAAGATGGTCAGGTTTGCGAAGAGCGAAGTCTGGTGCTCGAGCGTTTCCTTGTCGAGACTTCCGAAGTAGGCGGCCAGCAGGCCGATGACCAGGGTCGCGCTGCCGAGGTACCCGAGGGTTACCGGGTTGAACAGCCGCAGCCCCTGAACCCGCGCCGTGACCAGGATGCCGGTGAGGGTGCTGCAGAAGGTCGCGATCAGCAGGGGCAGGAACACGTCGGTGGGGTCGGCGGCGCCCATCTGCGCGCGGTAGGTCATGATCGCGGTCGGAATGATGGTCACGGCCGAGGCGTTGACCACCAGGAACATGATCTGGTCGTCGCTGGCGGTGTCGGGCCGTGGGTTCAGCTCCTGCAGCTCCTTCATCGCCTTCAGGCCGAGCGGGGTCGCCGCGTTGTCGAGGCCGAGCACGTTCGCGGACAGGTTCATCACGATCGAGGCGCCGGCCGGGTGGGCGGACGGAACGCTGGGGAAGAGACGGCGCAACAGCGGATCGAAGGCGCGCGCAACCAGCGTGACCGCTCCGCCTTTCTCGCCGATCCGCATGATCCCGAGCCACAGGCACATGACCCCGGTGAGTCCGATCGAAATCTCGAAGCCGGTCTTCGCCATGTCGAAGCTGGAGGCGACCATCGCCGCCCATACGCCCGGCTCGCCCAGCACCAGCCACCGGAACAGACCGGCCAGGAAGGCCACGAAGAAGAAACCGGCCCAGATCCAGTTCAGCATCGTGCGCGCATCTTAGGCCGAGACCGGGCAGGAGCTTCCCGGCGCTGTCGAAGGCCCGGGGGTGGAAGAGCTTCGATCAGTCGACTGCGAAGCAATAGAACAGCCCGACCCCGCCGGTGCTGATCAGATCCTCCTGGCTGCAGCCTCTGGTGCTGTGCACGGCGTTCCAGGAAGCGCTGGCGCCGCCCAGCCGGTCGTGGTGGCCGACCATGGTGCGGCCTTCCTTGTTGCTGGTCCAGTTGCCGCAGGTGGTGAAGGCGGCATCCCCGGGGATCAATCGGCCCGTTGAATCCGAACCCGTCAGCATGTCGTGGTGGTTGACATCGTCGCCCCGCCCCTTGACCTCCGCGCCCTTTTCGTCGAGTGCCGTGTACTTCCGGATGTTGTTGCGGTCCTCGTGCAGATCCTCGATGCTCCAGGCGATGACAACTCCCGCGGCGTTGTACCAGGGACCCGGTCCGATGCGATCACGCGCGTTGACCTGGGGCAGACCGCCACCCGGGGCCTGACTGAGATAGGCCCGCCAGGTCGCCGATCCACGCCCGGCGGTCGCAGCCAGCTTCTGGCAATGGGCGTCCGCGCCGGTGAGACCGCCCAGCTTCGCGCCGTCGCCCAGTCCGACCCTGGTCACGAAGAAGCTCATCGGCGGCGGGGGCGTCTGGGGTTGCTGGGGCAGACCCGGGCCCGCGGCCGCCGCGAGCCCCATCAAACAACAAAGAGAGGCAGTCAGCTTCATGTCGGTCCTCCGTTGGTGGTCGTCGAGGGAAGCGTCCTCGATGGGCATGCCGTCCGCCCATCGCCCGATCCGCGAGGACATTCTACGTACTCAGGGGACCCTGGGTGAGGCGAAGTCACGACTCACTTCCCGGGTCATCGGCCATGTGGCTGGCCCATCAGCTCGATGCCCGCCGCGACCAGTGTTACATTTCGCCCTGGGAATTAGCCCCGAGGAGAACCTGCATGAAATCGCTTTCACGAGTCGCCGCGCTGGGACTGGCGCTTCTGGCCTACCCTCTGCCCGCCCTGGCCCAGGCGCCGCAGGAGATCCCCTTCGACTCCGTTCCGAACTTTCTCAAGATGCCGCCGGGCCTCTACCTCGGTGAGAACGCCGGGGTCGCGGTCAACTCGAAGGGACACATCTTCGTATACACACGCTCGGGAGCGCCCGGCCACATCGTGGCGCCCCAGGCCGCGCAGCTCTTCGAGTTCGCGCCCGACGGCTCTTTCGTCAGGGAGATTGGCCAGAACCTCTACAGCATGGCCTGGGCCCACGCCGTCCGCATCGACAAGGACGACAACATCTGGCTGGTGGACAACGGCTCCGACATGATCGTCAAGCTCTCTCCCGCGGGACAGGTCATGCTGGTGCTCGGCCGGCGACGGGAGTCGGTGGCCAGCACCCACACCCATCCCGCGCTGATGCCGGAGACACCCACTCCTCCCGCCCGCGACACCTCGTTCAACGAGCCGACCGACGTCGCCTGGGACCCCGCCGGGAACATCTTCATCAGCGATGGTTACAAGAACATGTCCGTGGCCAAGCTCGACAAGAACGGCAAGTGGATCAAGCGGGTCGGCAAGGGCAACGGAGCCGAGGCGGGCAGCGGCCCCGGCGAATTCAACAATCCCCATGGTATCGCCGCGGACGCGGCGGGAAACATGTACGTGGCCGACCGCAGCAACGGCCGGGTCCAGGTGCTCGACTCCGATCTCAAGTTCGTGCGCAACATCGTCATCGACATTCCCCCGCCCCAAGGCGCCACCCTGACCGGCGGTTACGACAAGACCCTGGCTCCATTCAAGCCGGGCGCCCCCTGGGCGGTCTGCATCACTCCGGGGCCGAAGCAGTTCCTGTTCGTGGCCGACGCCTACCCGGGTCGCGTCTACAAGCTGGCGCTGGACGGGACGGTGCTGGGCTACTTCGGCACCGACGGCAAGGAGTTGAAGCAGTTCAACTGGATTCACGCCCTCGCCTGCCCGTCGGAGAACGAGGTCCTGGTCGCCGAGTTGCTGACCTGGCGCGTCCAGAAGCTCCTGCTCAAGCCAGGCCGCTAGCCCGGGCGGCCGCGAAGCGGGAGAGCCGCGCCGCGTCTATGGGAGGCGCCGCAGGGTCAAGGTTTCGCCGGGGTTCGGTATGGCGGCGCCGTCGGCGAAGACCACCGACTTCTCCACCAGCGTCAATGTGTCGCCGTCGATCGTGAAGTCCGACGTCGCCTGTCCTCCGACGTACCCGGGGGCCCTCGCCACCATCGGGCGGAAGGTGATCGTCGCTCCGCTGGCCGAATACGTCCCGGTGTTGACGATGATCGTCCGGTACTGTGCGGCCTGCTCTTCGGGAGTGGGCTCGAACGGCTTCGCGGACGGGACGCGAGGCTCCGCCCCGTTCGTGTAGACGGCGCTGTAGTAGCCATCGACGAAGATGTAGAGGCCGGGCTGCGCGGGATCGATGGCCGGCGAGCCGTCTCCGGGGACGATCTTGGTCACGGACCACGCCCCGTGGAGCGGATTGGCCGGGGCGGCCGGTTCCATGGGGGGCGGAGCAGGCGCCTGGCCGCAGGCCAGGGTCAAGGTGAGCGCGAAGATCGACAGAGCGATCGCAAAGAGGCGTAGTTTTGCAGTCATGGCAGGTGGTCCTCCTCAGGACAAACTGGCGGGAAACTCCAGTAACGCTTCTGCACCTTACGCCCATCCTGTCCCACCGCGCGGGCGCGCAGCGTAACCTCGGATCGTGTCCTTCCCTGCCGAGCCGGAACTGACGAACGAGGAGCGCCTCGCCGTGGCCCGGGCGGTCACGCAGTTCAACCGCGGCTTGTACTTCGAATGTCATGACACGCTCGAGGAGGTGTGGTCGGGTCTGAGGGGGCCGGCCCGCGATTTCTTCCAGGGGTTGATCCAGGTGAGCGTGGGCTTCTACCACCTCGGCCGGGGGAACGTCCCGGGCGCTCGCAGCACCTTCACGAAAGCCCTGGGTCGATTCGAGGCTTATCCCGGGCGCTACTTCGGCTTCGACCTCGCCTCCGAACGGGCGGGGCTTCAGACCCTGCTGGCGGCACTCACGAACGAGGGAATCGCCGTGCCCGAGCCGCCCCCAAGCTGGCGGCTCGACGGTCTGCCCGCCGCGGCTCCCGACTCGCCGGACTGAGGCAGGGACCCGGCTCGGAGAACCCCGCGCTTCCCGGGACCGATCTTTGCTTTTTCGCCGCGGGCGGGCCGCCGCCCTTTCGATCGAGGCGTATATTGCCGCAGTCGCGGCCCGGCATGATCGGTCGGGCGGCTTCCACCAAGGAGTGCTCATGAATCTCAAACGCGTGATGGTCCCACTCGTCCTGCTCGCAGCTCTCTCGATCCCGGCCCTCGCTCAGCCGGGGACGAGTGAGGCTTCAATCTTCCGCCTGGTGACGTTCCAGACCACCGGCGAGTTGCGGCTCGGGGCCACCCAGGGCAACGGCGAGACCGGCATCGTCGATATCCACAACGCGATCCTGGCCTTGATGGCGATCGACGCCCCGGAAGTCCGCAACCTCGCGTACATCCCCGCGGACATGAAGAGCCTGATCGAGGTGGGAGACACAAGTGTCGTCGCGGTGAAGACGGTGTACAAAGCCGCGCTGGCCCAGAAGGCGAGCGGCAAACTGGTTGACCCGGGCGGCGAGAGGCGCGTCTTCCATCCCCTGACCGCGGTGCGGCTGCGCTCCCCCATCCCGAATCCGCAGAAAATATTCGGAATAGCGGCCAACTACCTAAGCGTGGACGCGCCCATCACTCCCCCGAGGCGGCCCAATCCCGCGACTCCCCTGCCGCCGAGCGCCCTGTCACGCGCGGCCGACCCGTCGCTGCCGTCCTACTTCCTGAAGTCGGTGTCCGGGATCATCGGCCAGGACGACGAGATCGTGATGACCGATCTCATGAAGGACGGCCTGCCGAGCTCGCACGAGGCGGAGTTGGCGGTGGTGATCGGAAAGACGGCCAAGAACATCACCGAGGCCGAAGCGATGGACTATGTCTTCGGTTACACCGTGCACAACGACGTGAGCGGGCGCACCCTCCGCACCGGCGCCAGTTCGTCGGAAGGTTCCAGCATGACCAAGGGGATGGACACCTTCGCGCCGCTCGGCCCGTTCATCACCCTGAAGGAGGACGTGCCCGATCCGCACAACCTGTTCATCGAGACGAAGCTCAACGGCAAGGTCTTCCCCATGCCGAACGCGAACACGAAGTACATGAAGCACCGGATTCCCTTCGCCCTCTCCTATCTCTCGCGGATCATGACCCTGCTCCCCGGGGACATCGTCTCCACCGGCGTGCCCGCACCGACCGCGCCCCTGAATGCCGGCGACTCGGTCGAAATCACCGTCGAACGCCTGGGGACGCTGCGCAATCGGGTGGTGGGCAAGTTCACGAAGGGCAACTGAGGGACATCCGGCCGGTCGTAGCCTCCCCGGGGTCGGCGAGGGACTGAAGCGATCTCGGCGGGCTGGGTCGTGGTGGCCCGCCTGGTCCCAAGGGCGGGCGGGCATGCCCTCCAGCGGGACCGCTCCTCACCTCGGGCTGAACGACAAGACTCCGGAATCGCGACTCGGTTTCGTCACTTCATTGGGCCAAACTCCGGAAACGGACCGCCGTGACTCGGCCCAAAATCCCGCAGGATGGGCATGCCCGCCCACCCACGGGACCAGGCTCCATCCTCGTCTATGACGGTGCCGGCCTCTCTCTGATCAGTTGACCCGTCTGAACTTCTGGACCCTTCGCCCGGTGTTCGTTTCGGCGACGTAGATGCTGCCCTCGGAGTCGACGGCCAGGGTGTGACCGTGGGTGAAGTTGCCGGCCTGATGACCGGGACGCCCGAAGGTCGAGAGGATCTTGCCGCTTTCATGATCGAGCACGTGAACCTGCTCGTTCCGGCCATTCATCACGTACAGGTACCGCTGTTCGCGGTCCGGAGAGAAGCCCACCGTCCAGGCCGTGCCGCGCGGGTCGGGCAGCGTATCGGTGCCGGTGCGGATCCAGATATTGCGGATGAACTTCCCCATCTTGTCGAACACCTGGACCCGATCCCCCTGACGATCGCAGACATAGATGAGGCCCTGGTTGCTCATGGCGATGCAATGCACGATTTGCGCGAAGACGCCGGGCGCGCCCTCGTCGATTTCTTGAGGGGTGGCCTGCCGGCCCCACTGGCGAAGGAATTTCCCCTGCTTGTCGAAGACGACGACCCGTCGGTTGCCGTAGCCGTCGGAGACATAGATGTCGCCGTTCTCCGGATCGACCGCGATGCCGGAGGGCCGGTTGAGCTGGTCCCGGGCGGCATTCAAGGGCTTGCCCTCGGAGGTTCCGTCGATCGTATCGAACCTGCCGCGCTTTCCGATCTGCATCAGCAGTGCGCCTTCATGGCTGTATTTCTGGATGATGCCGTCGCCATTGCCGCCAACATAGACATTGTCCTCGGTATCGAAGAAGCACCCGTGGATCGAGTCCGGCACGACTTCCGGATCACCCCAGGCCCTCACCATGTTCCCCGCGGTGTCGAACATGATGATCGGCGGGGTCGCCATCGAAGTTTCTTTCTCTTCGTCGGTAATGTTGCGACGGTCCACGATCACGGTGTGATCGTGAGAATCGACGCAGTTACCCCCGACCTGGGCGTTGATCCAACCCTTGGGCAGGGGTTTCGGCCAGGATGCGTCGACCTCGAACCGAGGTGCGTCCTGTGCCGCGACCGTGAAAGCGAGCAGGGCCAGAAAACAAACCATCTTCTTCATGCAGATCCTCCCGGAAGCCCAGACCGCTGCTCGGCTCAACCGTCCGGGCATCATACAGATCCGAGGATCTGACGCACCTCGTCGAGACGACTTGCACCAGAGCGTCCGAAGCTGTTCCCGGTCGCGGTGAGCGATCGGTTCAGGGGATCGGCGGTCCCGGACCGGCGGATGGCCGCAGTATCTCTCGCCGGTCTTCGTAGATCGCCGTCCAGGTCCCGCCCTGAATCTCCAGGGCGGAGGCCACGCCGCCCGGGTAGAACTCGCCGCCGAGCATGCCGGTGTCGATCTGGACCACCTTCCCGCCGAAGAGAGAGCGGATCCGGAAGCCGCCCGCCACCGTGTGTCCCACCACGATCGCCCGGGCCGCGAGCGCGGTCACGATCGCATCGACCTCGGCCTGATCCTCTGGCGACGAACCGTCCACCAGGCCCCGGTACCACAGCGGCCCTTCCGGGCCGGCCACCAGGGCCTCACCGAGGCCGGGGTCGGACGACGAGGCCGTGCCCAGTTCCGCGAGAACCTCGGCGTTGACCGCCTCGCATCCCGTCTTCGCGACGTCGAGGGTCGCGCCGGCGTGCATGAAGACGACGCCGTTGATCCTGACCATGGTGTCGTGCCCGCGCAGCCAGCGCCCATAGTCCCCCTGCTCCTGAAAGGCCCGGCGCATCTCGACGAACCCGAGGGGTGTGCGATCGAAGAACTGCGCCCGGAATGCGCGCTCGTCGAACTCTCCGCCTTCCTCCCTGGTCCGCTTCTGCTGGTCGGCCAGGGCGAAGGCGTAGTAGTTGTTGCGAAGGTCTTCGGAATTCGCCGATCGAAAGGCGGCGTACTCTCCTTTGCTCACGTAGCGATAGTCGCCCATCATCCGCATCGCCTCGTGATTGCCGAGCAGGGCGTGAACCTGCCCGCCTGCCCTGACCGCATCGTCGGTCAGGCGGCGCAGGAGGTCGAAGACCTTGCGGGAGTCGGCCCCACGGTCCGCGACGTCGCCGGTCTGCACGAGGATGGCCCGCCCGCCGATCCAGCGGCGGCGCCCGTCGATCAGTCCGGCTTCCCGCAGGATGCGGGTGAACGGCTCGAAGGCGCCGTGGACGTCGCCGACCGCGACCACCCGTTCGGTGGTCTGGATATCGCAGGACGAAGCGCTCCGTGACGGCCGGGCCGACTGGGCGCTCGAGATGCCAGCGCCGCCCCACCACAGGATCGCAGCGGTCGCGCCGACGAGAAGCAGGCCCATGGATGGGCGCCCGCGGTGACGACGAGGCATGAGGCCATTTTAGAACAGGCGCTTCGACCGCCTGACCCGGCCTCAGAGTTCCCCCGCGGCAGCACCTTGACAGACCTCTCCGGGCCCCCCGCGGGGGAAGTGCGGCGCGGCAGGGCAGGACGGGCTTATCATTTCCGCTAACGGAACCGACCGGACATCTCGCCTGGCCGGGATCCTAGAGGTCGCCGAATGTCGAAGACTGGTTTGGCCGGGCTGCCACCAGCGCCGATAGCGCGCCGATCGGGCGGTTCTATCTCTCTCTGCCGGGCCCTGGGGGGTTCGCGTCGATGAGCATGGCGACGCGCGTCACGGGCACTCGCCTGGT
The DNA here is from genome assembly GCA_032127745.1 of Acidobacteriota bacterium. Lineage (GTDB taxonomy): Bacteria > Acidobacteriota > Vicinamibacteria > Fen-336 > JAGNNV01 > JAGNNV01. The sequence continues at coordinate 23,485 of JAQBHL010000219.1, read as the reverse complement.
CCTGTCGCCAAGCGAGGCGCTCGTCGCCGGAGCACCGGCCAGCGAGTTCGAGTCGAGCGTCCAGGCCCTTTTCAAGGCCGGGTACCGTCACGTGGTCACGGACCTGAGCGGCGTGCTCCGCATCGACAGCGCCGGCGTCCGCGCGCTGGTCCGCGGCCTGACCACGAGCCAGCGCCTCGAGGGCAGCTTCACGCTGGTCGCTCCCAACCCCCACGTGCGCGCCGTTCTCCAGGCCGCGCACCTCGACTCGGTCTTCCCCGTCTTCGACTCGATCGAGCAGGCCGCCGCGCAGCACTGGCCGTGGCCGCAGATCCGCCTGGGTGCCGCCGGGCTGCTTCTGGTGACCACGCTGGTCGCCGCGGGGAGCTGGCAAAGCACGTCGAGCGCCATTCAGACCGAGCTTCCCTGGACCGCCACCGCCGGGGAGGACATCGGGACGCGCCTGCAGGCGTTCGGCGAGGTATTCAAGCTGGCGGCGGCGGCCGCCATCGGCGCCCTCGTGACCGGCGTGCGCCGGCGTCTGCGCCACGCGCGGCTCCAGACTCGCTCGATGGAGCAGGCCCAGGTCCTGCTCTGCGTGTCGGGAGCCATGATGATGATCATCATCGGCGACAGCGTGGCGCGGGCCTTCGGCATCGCGGGAGCGGCGGCCATCATCCGGTTCCGGACGCCGGTGGAAGACCCGGAGGACATCACCGTCCTGTTCCTGCTGATGGGGCTGGGCATGTCGACCGGCCTGGGTGCTTTCGCCGTGGCCGGCATGGCCACCGCGTTTTTGTGCCTGCTGCTGCTTACCCTCGATCGGGCCGGACTCCCCCGGCCACGAGTGATGCTCATCAATGTCGAGGCGGAGGGACGCGAGTTCCCGAGCGCCCATGTGCAGGGGGTCTTCGCACGGCACCGCGTGGTGTTCGAGCCGAGGGAGGTCTCGCAGGGCAAGATAGTCGCGGTTCGCTACCGGGCCACCCTCGACGCGACCCAATCCCTGGAGGAGCTGAGCGAGCGCCTGCTGTCGGACGGGAAGGCCGGCGTGAAGTCCGTGTCATGGGAGCCGTCGAGGAAGGGCGATTGATGCCGCGTTCCGGGCTCGCCGCCGGCATGGCCCTGCTACTCCTCGGCTGGGGTGCGGCCGGGCGCGGGGGCGAGGGCGCGGGGCAGGCGGCGGCGGGCGAGGAACAGGACAAGGATCAGAAGAAGAAGGCCCGGCTGGTTGAGCCCTGGCCCGACGCCCGGAAGCTCGAAGAGCGGCAGATCGCGGCGGAGAAACTGCCCCTGTTCAGTACGGCTGAACCGCTGCCCTTCACGCTGACCGCCGACTTCGATGCCGTGAACAAGGATCGTGTGATCGACAGCCCGCAGCGCTTCCCGGCCGTCCTGACCGTGGCGGGGAGGAGCGGAGCGCCGGTGGCCATGCCCGTCCGCCTGGGCTCGCGCGGCAATCTGCGCCTCGACAAGGAGGTCTGCGACTTCGTGCCCCTGCGGGTCGAGTTCCCGAAGAAGGAGGCCCGGGGGACTCCCTTCGAAGGCCAGGGCTCGCTCAAGCTGGTCACCCATTGTCGCGACAGCCGCGAGAACGAGCAATACGTGCTCCGCGAGTCCCTCGCGTACAAGATCTTCAATGTCCTGAGCCCCGCCTCCTTCCGGATCCGCACCGCCCGGGTGACGTACCTGGAGTCCGGGAAGGGCAAGGAGATCACCACGCGGTGGGCCTTCTTCATCGAGGACCAGGACGACCTGGCGCGCCGGCTGCAGGGACGCATCGCGCCCTTCGAGAAGCGGCTGTTCGACCAGCTCGACCGGGAATCGCTCCTGCGCATGACCATCTTCCAGGCCCTGATCGGCAACACCGACTACTCCATCTACGCGCTGCACAACGTTCGGCTCGTGCTGGACCACGAGGGCGTCCTGCGCCCCTTCGCCTACGATTTCGACGGGTCGGGCCTGGTGGATTCGGGGTACGCCGCGCCCGACCCCAGGCTGCGGATAGCCAGCGTGCGCGATCGCCTCTACCGCGGTCCTTGCCTGGCCCCCCCGCTCATGGAGCCGGCGCTGGACGAGTTCCGGGCCCGGAAGCCGGAGATCCTCGCCCTGTTCGACGCCGAGGTCGCCCTGACCGGGAAGGACCCGAAGGCCGTGATCTTCGACCGGTTCGCCCGGCCCCCAACGGGGGTCAGCCCCCCCGGAGTGGTCGGCTCGGTGAAGAACTACCTCGCCGCTTTCTTCAAGATCCTCGACACCCCGAAACGCACCAAGATGCTCTTCACCGACCGCTGCCGCAATGCCACCGGGATGTAGAAGGACGTAAGAATGACCCTCGCGCCCGGCACGCGTCTCGGTCCCTGCGAGATCACCGGCGCCATCGCCGCGGGCGGCATGGGCGAGGTCTTCCGCGACCTCAAGCCCGGGAACGTCAAGGTCACGCCCGACGGGAAAGTGAAGGTCCTCGACTTCGGCCTGGCCAAGGCTCTCGCCTGCGTCGATGGCCCAGGGGATTTCACCCGCTTGCGGGTCGAGGTGGTTTCCCGTTTGGCGGGCGGGTTGCGGGATGGCGCGGGCTGTGAAGGTACTATCCGCTCATCAATCAGGCTGCCGCCGGGTCCGTGTCCGACTCCGGTCCCGGTGGCGCCGTCGGCCCGAGGCGAAGCGGCTGGAATCGGCTAGGCTGGCTCGCATGAGAAGGCGCCACCTCGCGCTGATCGTGGCGATCGGCCTGACCGCCCCCGCAAACGCCCAGCCGACCGGGCTGGAGCGCCTTCCTCCGCGGCAACTAGAAGTACTGCCGCCTTCCGCACGCGTTGAGGGTGCTCCGGGCAAGATGCGGATCACCCGGAGTGAATGCCCCACCCGGCCCCTGGCCGAAGCCCGGCGCCGGATTGTCGACATCGCCGTCCAGGAATGGGGCTTCTTCGGTTTTCAGGTTGTCGATCAGACCGACATCTTCAACCCCGAGCCCCGGGGATGGCCACGCCGGACGCCCTGGCTCGGTCCCGAAGAGTCGGCCCGGGTGGCGGATTCCATCGCCGGCTACTGGTCGATCACGCCAAGGGGGGACTGGATCCTCGAACGGCAGAACGCGGTCTGGAAAGGCCGCGACGGGGTCGCCGCGCGATGGCAGGACGCCTGGTCCGCGGCCTTCGTCTCCTGGGTCATGTGCGAGGGCGGGCTGAGCGAAAAGGGCCAGTTTCGGCGCGCCATCGCCCACTACACCTACGTAGACCAGGCCATCGCAGCTCGCGGGATGGCGGACTCGCCGGCTGCATTTGTGGCTTTCGATGTCGGGGACCGGGCGGTGGAACCGGGTGATCTGCTCTGTTCGGCGAGGCGCTCGGCCTATCGTTCGATTGCCGAACGCCGTCGACACCTGGGAAGGGGCGTCCGCTCTCATTGCGACATCGTGATCAAGGTCGATCCGGGGAACGAGCGGATCTTCGGCATCGGGGGAAACGTGCGCGGCGCGGTGAGCCTCAAGCTCATTCCCGCGGTGTTTGGCGAGGCTCAGGGAACCGGCACGACCGCGCAATCGGTGGGCCGGGGCCGCCGTGCGGCCTTCGCCCACTTGAAGCTCCGGGCGGATTCGATCGACGCGGACCCGCTCGAGGGCAGCCCCACCATCCGGGCCCTCCGCGAGCGGGGCGAAGCGCCGGGCTGGCTGCGCGAACTGGCGCCCACGCCCTGACCAGCCGGACTTCATCCGGTTAGGTTCCTGCCCCCTGCTGGGGGAGAATCCTCCAACACTTCAAACAGGGAGCCAGAACCATGCATTCAGCGATTTTGAAGATCCGCCCATCCCTCGCCCTCGCCCTGCTCGTCGCCATGGCACCCACGCCCGGTCACGCCGAGCTGACCCGGGTCGAGATCACCACGCGGGCCGACGTCCTCAATGGAAAGGCGTTTGGCGCCGTCGGACCCTACGAGAAGATCTGGGGCAAGGCCTACTTCGCGGTGGATCCGGGGAATCCGCGCAATCGCGTCATCGCCGACATCGATCTGGCGCCCCGGAACAAGGATGGCAAGGTGGAGTTCTCCTCCGACCTGTTCATTCTCAAGCCCAAGGATTCCTCGCGCGGCAATGGGGTTGTCTTCTTCGACGTCATCAATCGCGGCCACTTCCGGCTGCTCAGTTCGTTCAGCGACGGTGATGCGGCCGACGATCCGACGACCGCGGCCCACTTCGGCGACGCTTCCCTGCTCGACCAGGGTTACACCCTGGTGGCAGTCGGCTGGCAGTGGGACGTGGACGAAGAACTCATCGGCTTTCAGGCTCCGATCGCCACCGATCACGGTAAGGTGATCAAGGGCTGGGTGCGGGAGTGGTTCATCCCCGGCAAGGCCAGCGACTCCTTCGAGTGGACGGGCGGGAATGCCACGCGCTATCTCCCCGTGGATGTCGATGCGCCCGACTACCGCCTGACCGCGCGCGAGGGCCTGTTCGCAGCCCGGCGTTTGATCGCGAGGTCGGAGTGGAGCTTCGGAAAGATGGCGGACGGCAAGCTGGTTTCCGACCCGGACTTCTTGACCTTGAAGGGCGGCTTCAAGCCCGGCCTGACCTACGAGATCGCTTTCGAGTCTCAGAATCCGCCGGTCGCGGGCCTCGGCCTCGCCGCGGTGCGCGACCTGGGATCGGCATTGAAGTACGACCCGAAGAGCATCGCCCCCGGCCGCCTGGCCTACATGTATGGGTCTTCGCAGACCGGGCGCACCCTGCGAGAGATCATCTACGAGGGTTTCACCATCGACGAGCAGGGCCGGAAGGTCTTCGACGCGGCGTTCGTGAGGACGGGCGGGGCCAGCATGGGCCGATTCAACGAGCGGTTCGCGCGGTCGAATTCTCTCGGGGTCTTCGTGGAGACCCAGTTCCCCTTCCAGTACCAGATCACCACCGACCCGGTGACGGGAAGGAAGGATGGCCTGGGCGCGCGCATTCCGGCCGGACTGGAGCCGAAGATCTTCCTGTTCGACAGCTCCTCGGAGTACTGGGACAAGGGCCGGCTCGGAGCCTTGCGCCACACCTCGATCGACGGGACCACCGACCTTCCCGACGCGCCCAACGTCAGGGTGTATCACGTGGCCGGTTCGCGACACGGATCGGGCTCCGTGCCCGCGGTGGACAGCGGCGGGCAGTTCAAGAACAACACCCTCAACTACGAGTGGCTGCCCCGCGGCCTGCTGGCCGCCCTCGACGGCTGGGCCCGGAAGGGCGTGGAACCGCCGCCCAGCCGGCATCCCCGCTTTGCGGACGGCAGCATGGCGGCGCGCGACGACCTCAAGTTCCCCGCCGTCCCCGGCGTGAAGTGGCCCATGCAGGTCCCCGGCGGTTATCGATGGGACGTGGAGACGCCGGTGTCCGCGCTGCCCTTCCCGGTGGCGAACGTGGACGCCGACGGCAATGAGCTCGGCGGCATCCGCATGCCGGAACAGGCGGTTCCCCTGGCCACCCTGACCGGCTGGCAGTTCCGCAGCGAACGGATCGGGTCGCCGGACACTCTCATCACCAACAGCGGGGCCTACATCCCCTTCCCCGCCACCCGCACCGAGCGGGAGAAGACGGGCGACCCACGGCTGTCGATCGAGGAGCGCTACGCCGGACGGTCGGACTACATGGCGAAGATCGAAGAGGTGGCGAAACGCCTGGCCGAGGAGCGCTACGTCCTGCCCGGCGATGTGCCACGCATCATTGAAGAGGCGGGCCAGCATTGGGACTGGCGGATGAAGGGCGTCGACTCCGGCCGCTGACCATTCCGGGTACGGGCCCACGATCGATAACGCGCAGTAGTACGGCAGAGTGATCGATATGGATACGGTTACCATTTCTCCGAAGTTCCAGGTCGTGCTGCCCCGTCGGCTGCGGGAAGAACTGGGCCTCAAGGCCGGGGGGAAGATGCGGGTCATCCGCTACGGGGATCGAATCGAGCTGCTTCCGGCCCGCAAGGCCTCCGAACTGCGAGGCTTCCTCAAGGGAATGGACACCTCGATTCCCCGCGACCGCGACCGGGTGTGAAGACCAGGAACGTCGTCGATTCCTCGGGATGGCTCGAGTACTTCGCGGACACGCCGCGGGCGCGCCTGTTCGCCCCCGCTATCGAGGCAGCCGACCTGCTGATCGTCCCCTTGCTGGTGCTGTATGAAGTGGTGAAGAAGGTCCGGCGCGAACGGGGAGAGAGCGCGGCCCTGGAGGCGGCCGCGGTCCTGCAGACCGGCCGGATCGTCGATGTCGATATCGCAACCGGCCTGGATGCCGCCCAGACGGACCTCCCTCTCGCGGACAGCCTGATCTACGCGATCGCCCGGCGGGCCGGCGCGACACTGTGGACGCAGGATCAGGACTTCGCCACCCTCCCGGGTGTGAAGTTCTTTCCAAAGAACTAGGCTTCCGCTCCCTTCCACAGAGGATCCAAGGAATCATGCTCCACCGCCACGCCGTCGCTTTCGCTTTCGCCATCGGCCTGCTCGCCACCGTCGCCGCCTCGGCCGCTCCCCCGGCTCCGTGCACCACGGCTTCGGCTGCCTGCACCGAGTTCGTGACTCTCGGAGGAGGCCCGGCGCAATCCCTCGTCTACCGCACCTACTCATTGGATGCTCGCAACGAGTCGATCACTCGCGTCCTGATCGTGGTCCACGGTGCAGGGCGCGATGCCGACAACTACTTCCGCTCGACTCTCGCCGCCGGCTTCCTGGCCGGAGCGCTGGAAGACACGCTGCTCATCACCCCGCGCCTGGCTTCAAACAACGGGGACGGCTGCAAAGACGCCCTGGCCAGGGACGAGATCAGCTGGCACTGCAACACCTGGCGTTCGGGAGGCCCGTCTCCGACCACGCCAGCACTGACCTCGTTCGACTTCCTCGACGAGATCCTGCGCAAGGTCGCGCGGAAGGAGACCTTCCCGAACCTGAAGGCCATCGTGGTGGCCGGCCATTCCGCGGGCGGCCAGGTGGTCAATCGCTACGAGATGTCCAACCAGGTGCACGACAAGCTCGGCGTCCCCGTCACCTACGTGGTGTCGAACCCGTCCAGCTACGCCTGGCCCAGTTCCGACCGGCCCACCAACGCGGCCTGGGCCGCGACCGCCATGCCGCCGGGGTATGTCCCCGAGGTCGCGCCGGATGCGGCCGCGTATCGGCCGTTCAATGGCGGGTCGAGCTGCACGACCTATGACAAGTGGCCTTACGGAATGCCGGAGCGCTCCGGTTATTCCGCCAGCCAGAGCGACGACCAGCTCAAGTCGCAACTCGCCTCGCGACCGACCACTTATCTGCTCGGACAGCTCGACATCCTGCCCCTTGGCGGTTTCGACAGCTCGTGCCCGGCCATGGCCCAGGGCCCGACCCGTCTGGCCCGCGGGCAGGCCTTCGGGAAGTACGTGAACGAGAAGCTCGGCGCTCATCACACGATCACCGTGGTTCCGCTGTGCGGTCACAACGCGCGCTGCATGTTCACCTCCGAGATCGCGCTGCCCATCCTCTTCCCGAAGCCCTAGCCAGCCATGCCACGAACCACTCTGGCCGTTTGGGCTGCGCTCTTTCTGACTTCCCTCCCCGCGCGGGCGCAGGTGACGGCGTTCGTCGACGGCCGCGTCATCGATGGCACGGGGCGCGTCATGGAACACGGCACGGTGGTGGTGCGCGACGGCCTCATAGAGGAGGCCGGCTCCGCGGCGGCCGTCCAGGTACCCGAGGGCGCCACCCGCATCGATCTGCGGGGTAAGACTCTGATGCCGGGCATCGTGAACGCTCACGGACACCTCGCCGCGGTGGCCGGATTGAAATCCGGACCTCAGTACTACACGCGCGAGAACCTCCTGCTTCAGCTCCGCGCCTACGCGACCTACGGCGTCACCACCGTCTTCGCCCTGGGCGACGATGAGCCGGAGGCCTTCGCCCTTCGCGCCCAACAGGCCAAAGGGCCGCCCGGACGAGCGCGGGTGTACCTGGCCGGCCCCAGCGTCTCCGCGGAAACCGCCGAGAAGGCGAGGGCCGACACCGGCAAGGTGATCGCGCTCGAGCCGGATCTGGTCAAGATCCGGCTCGACGACAATCTGGGCACGACGAAGAAGATGCCCGAGGCGGCCTGGCGCGCCGTCCTCGCTGCCGCCCATGCCGCTCACCTCAAGCTCGGCGTGCACCTCTTCTATCTCGCCGACGCCAAGGCGGTGGCGGAGGCCGGCGCCGACTTCATCGTGCACAGCGTGCGCGATCTGCCCGTGGACGACGCGTTCCTGTCCAGCATGAAGGCGAACAACCTCTGCTACTCGCCCACCCTGATGCGCGAGGTGTCGACCTTCGGGTACGACCGCACGCCGACCTGGGCCGACGACCCCTTCTTCCGCCGCGGCTACTCCGCCGAAGTCTCCGCCGAGCTCGCGGAACCCGCGCGCCAGGCGCGGATCAAGGCGAGTCCCGCCTGGGCCCAGGGCCAGAAGTACAAGGCCGCCCTCGAGGTCGCGAAGGCCAACCTGAAGCGCGTCTCCGACGCCGGCATCCGAGTCGCGATGGGCACCGACACCGGTCCGGTCGGGCGCTTCCAGGGCTTCTTCGAACACCTCGAACTCGAGATGATGGTTGAGGCCGGCCTCACGCCGATGCAGGCCCTCGTGTCCGCCACCGGCGCCGCGGCCTCGTGCTGGGGCCGCGAGGGTGCGGTCGGCGCGATCGCGAAGGGCGCCTTCGCGGACCTCCTGGTCCTGGCCGCGAATCCGCTCGATGACATCGTCAATACCCGCCGCATCGACGCGATCTACATCGGCGGCACGCGCTTCGACCCGCCCCACTGACCCGGGGGTCCAACCGAAACCCGCTCCACGGGGCGGTCACGACCACGCCCTGGCGCCTTGGAGCAAGCGAGTCCATGCGTATGCGGGCGAGGGCGAGCTAAGAGGTGGCCGCGATCCCGTATGCTCCCGCCAGCGACTCTCCCCAGGTCGCGCCTGGGGAGCGGATTTCCTGCCGCCAAAGGAGACATATGCGATCCCGATTCCCCTTAGCTCTTGCCGCTGTTCTGCTCGTCTTTGGCCTTGCTCACCATGTCGAAGCACAGGCCGCAGGTCAAACGACGCCTCCCCAGATCGACCCGCTCAGGTTCGCGGCGGAGATCGAGGCCTTCGAGGCGACGGACAAGCTCTCTCCTCCTCCAAAAGGCGCCATCGTGCTCACCGGTTCATCGACGGTGCGCCGCTGGCACCCCACCCTCGAGAAGGACCTGGCTCCACTCACCGTGATTCCTCGCGGCTTCGGCGGCAGCGTGATGACCGACATCTTCGTCGAAGACGACCTGCACTTGAATCCGAAGGGCTACGAGATCTGGTCCGCGGCGGTGCGCCAGGTGCTGCTGCCCGCCGAGCGGAAGCACGAAGGGAAGGATTAGCGGGGTGTCCGGCTCTCCACGGATCGGAAGGCTCCGCCTCCCGGCGGCAAAACGCTGGAGTCTGGCGCCATGATGAGCGTGTCAACAATCTGGAACGCGGTGATGTTCACCGCCGGCGGCGAGCCGGTCACGATGGGGGCGGTCATCCTCGCCGTCTTCCTCATCGGGCTCGGCTATGTGGTGGCGCGCGCGGCCAGCGGCCTGGTGGCGCGCACTCTCTCCGCCCGGGTCTCGCTCGAGCCGGGTGCTGCCAATGCCATCGACACCTTCGCCTTCTACGGCCTGTTCATCGCGTTCTGTCTGGCCTCCCTCAGCCTGGTGAAGTTCCCGCTGACCGTGTTCACTCTCGCCGGGGGAGCGGTGGCCATCGGCATCGGCTTTGGCAGCCAGAACCTGATGAACAACGTCATCAGCGGCCTGATCCTCCTTTTCGAGCGCCCCATCCGGGCCGGCGACCTGGTCTCGGTGGAAGGGACCCACGGCATCGTAGAGCACATCGGGGGGAGGAGCACCCGCATCCGCGCTCCTGACAACACTCACATGATCGTGCCCAATTCCTACCTGGTCGAGCACAGCCTGATCAACTTCACCCTGTCCGATGACGTGCTGCGAACCAGCGTCCGCGTGGGAGTGGCTTACGGCTCGCCGGTGCGGGAGGTGGAACGGCTTCTCGCGCAATCCATCGAGGAGCACGAGTCCATTCTCAACGACCCCGCCCCTCGTGTGTTGTTCATCGACTTCGGGAACGACTCCTTGATCTTCGAAGCGCTCTTCTGGATTCACGCTCGCTCGATTCTCGATCGACGCAGGATCGAGAGCGATGTGCGGTATCGGATCGACGAACTGTTCCGAACCGGCGGCATCGTCATCGCGTTCCCACAGCGCGACGTCCACCTCGACACCCAACGTCCCCTGGACGTGCGCGTCATCACGGAGCGGCCCCCATCGGGGGCCGCCTGAGCCCGCTTCGCGAAGCCCGCCGCCCGCACCGGCGCGAGACCGGACGCCGATCCTCGCGCCGGCGGGCGGGCCTCTAGCGAACGGGTTCCGCGGGCGCGACCACGGAGTGTTTCTGGGTCCCGATCCCTTCGAGACTGCAGACCGCGGTGTCGCCCGCCCGCATCCACCGCGGCTCCGCGCGCTCGATGTTCGTTCCGGCGGGAGACCCTCCGGAGATCATGTCCCCGGGGCTCAGGGTCAGGATGTTCGAGGCGAAATGCAGGAGCTCATAGATAGTGTGGGTCATGCGGTTGGTGTTCGAGTCCTGCATCACCGTCCCATTCAGAGTGAACGTCTGTTTGACGTTCAGGGGGTCGGCGAGGAATTCCTTGGGCACGATGAAGGGGCCCAGGGGAGCGAAGGTGTCGTGATTCTTCCCCACCAGCCAGTCGGACCCGCCCATCTTTCGATCGCCCCGGCCGCCGCGGTCGGAGACATCGATCTGGATGGTGTAACCGAAGATGTAGTCGGCGGCGCGGTCGGTGGGAACGTGATCGGCGGTCTTGCCGATCACGATGTCGAACTCGCACTCGAAGTCGATGTTCTTCCGGCCGATGGGCATGCGGATCGGATCGAAGGGCCCGGCCACCGTGGTCGGAGACTTGAGGAAGAGATAGGGATTGTCCCGCGTATCGCCGGGCTTACGTTCCCAGATCCCCGGAACGGAGACCGACGAGGACGCGGCCGCCGCGGAAGGAGGAGAAGCCTCGCCGGAACGCTGCTGCTGCGCGGCGATCCCTTCGGTGTGCTCGGTGTAGTTCCCGCCGCCGTTGAGGATGAGCGAGGGTCGAACCGGAGGCAGGGTCGCCAGGCTGGTGACCGGATAAACGTAGGTCGGCGCGCTGGCGGCGCGTGAGACATCACTCGCGATCGCGGCCAGCCGGGGCTTCAACTCGCTGTCGTAGCGGTTGATGAGATCGATCATGTCATCCGGCATGGTCAGCTTATTCGCGGTGGCGTTGCGGCTCTCGTAAGACGCGTTGGCCTTGGCCAGATCGACAACGCGAGTGTCTCCCAGCACCACACCGAGAAACTGGCGTCCGCTCTGCTTGAAAGTCCCGAGTTTGTAGGGCTCGGTCGAGCCGGTTTGTGCGGCCGCGCTGAAGGCGCTCGAAAACGCGAGTGCCGCAGCCAGGGCTAGTGAAGTTCGGCGCATATTTGAGCCTCCCAGTCTCGTTCCCGTGGATTTGGGACGAGTTCGCGGCGAATTGTACTCCTGTCTGCGATTGCGAGAATGCAGGCCGAAGGCGCCCTGGCCTGCGCCGACCGGGATACACTCCGCGCTTCATGGGCCCCTGCCAATCAACGCTCGCGGCCGCCATCCTTTTCACCCTGTCCTTCGCCGCCTCGGCGGTGGCCGGGGACTCGGTGCTGCCCGGATCCACGCTCCCCGATTCGGAGGTGATAGAGCAGGCAGCAGCCGGGAAGCGGGCTGATCCGGAATCGCCGCCCCAGAGCGCCGCCCCCGTTGCCGCCAGGGGTCTTCCCGCGATCGAGGGCCCGCCCGCGCCCGTGGCCCCGGAAACCATTAGCCGCGACAACGCCGGGCAGGCCACGATGCGCGCCGAACGCATCGCCCGCCCCCTCGATCTGGACGGCCGCCTGGACGACGATGTCTACCGGACGATCCCGGCCGCGTCCGGCTTCATCCAGCAGTTCCCACGCGAAGGGGAGCCCGCCACTGAAGGTACGGACGTCTGGATCCTCTTCGACGACGACACCCTGTACGTCTCAGGGTACTGTCACGACAGCCAGCCCGACCGATCCGTAGCCACCGAATTGCGGCGCGACCACAACAACATCTTCCAGGGCGACAACATCACGGTGGTGTTCGACACCTACTATGACCGGAGAAACGGCTTCTTCTTCCAGACCAACCAACTGGGGGCGCTTCGCGATCAGGCCATCAGCGAGGGGCAGCAGCTCATCGCCTGGAACACGGCCTGGAATGTCCGCGCCGCCACCACCAAAGACGGCTGGACCTTCGAGATGGCCATCCCGTTCAAGTCTCTCCGCTACCGGCGTCCAGGCCCCCAGGTCTGGGGAATCAACTTCCGCCGGGTGGTGAAGTGGAAGAACGAGACCTCGCTGCTCACCGCGATGCCTTCCTCCTACGGCAATGCCGGGGTCAGCCAGATGCAGGAGGCGGGGACCCTGGTCGGCCTCGAGGCGCCGGGCCTGGCCAAGAATCTCGAGATCAAGCCCTACGGCCTCACCTCCCTCACCACCAACCAGCTGGCCGCCGAGCCGTTCCGCAACGATGCGGACGCGACCGCCGGAGTGGATGTGAAGTACGGCCTCACCTCCAGCCTGACCGCCGACCTCACCATCAATACCGATTTCGCCCAGGTCGAGGAGGATCTGCAGCAGGTGAACCTCACCCGCTTCAGCCTGCAGTTTCCGGAGAAGCGGGATTTCTTTCTCGAAGGTCAGGGCATCTTCGCTTTCGGGGATCGCGCGCGCGTTTCCGCGGGCTCCGACGTCCCCATCGTGTTCTTCAGCCGCCGCATCGGCCTGAGCGCGGGCCAGAGCGTTCCCGTGCGCATCGGCGGCCGGGTGAACGGCAAGGCGGGCGCCTACGACATCGGCCTGCTGAACATCCAGACCGGCGAGAAGGAATCGGCGCGCGCGGTGCCCACCAACTTCTCGGTGGTGCGGATCAAGCGCGACATCCTCCGACGGAGCAGCGTCGGGATCATCGCCACGGAGCGGGTGGAGACCTCGGGGGGCAGCCAATCGAACTTCGCCGCCGGGGCCGACGCCGTGCTGCGGTTCACCGACGAGTCCACGCTCACCGGCTACTACGCGCAGACGAAGACCAAGGGGGTGTCCGAGGACGGTGCGAGCTACCGCGGACGCTTCGACTACGCGGCCGATCGCTACGGCCTCGTCCTCGAGCACCTGCTCGTGGGCGGCGGGTTCAACCCGGAAGTTGGATTCCTCCGCCGCACCGACTTCAGACGGAGCTTCGTGCAGGCCCGCTTCAGCCCCCGGCCCGCGAAGAACAAGGCGGTTCGCAAGCTGTCATGGCAGGGGAGCTTCGACTACGTGACCGATGCCGCGGGGGAGGTCATCGAGAACAAGACATCGGCGGTCAACTTCGACATCGAATTCCACAACAGCGACCTGGGGGCGGTCGACTACACCCACGACAACGAGTTCCTGCCCGCAGACTTCACCATTTCGCCCGGGGTGGTGGTGCCGGCAGGGAACTACATATCCGACAAGGTGGCGGTTTCGTACACCCTTGGGCAGCAGCGGAAAGTCTCCGGCACGACCACCGCGTCCTGGGGAACGTTCTACGAGGGAACCCGGGTCGAGACGAGTTACACCGGGCGGGTTGGCTTCAGCCCCCGTTTCTCGATCGAGCCGGTCATCAACCTCAACTGGGTGAATCTGCCCTTCGGCGGCTTCACCGCCCAGATCGCGAGCACGCGGTTCATCTTCACCCCCAACCCGCGTCTGTCGGTGGCCGGGCTCGTGCAGTTCAACGCCGCGGCCCACACCCTCTCGTCAAGCCTGCGGCTGCGCTGGGAATACGCGCCCGGCAGCGAGATGTTCCTCGTCTACAGCGACGGCCGGGACACTACGGACACCACCCCCATCGGTCTGCTGAACCGATCGCTCGTGTTCAAGGTCACGAGGCTCTTCCGTTTCTGACCCGTCCCCGCCCTCCCGCCCGATCGGCCCGGAGGCACGCCGTATACTCCGCCCGAAGCGCGATCCGGTGGACACGCAGCGGCGTCCGCCACCGGTCCCATTCCCGAGGAGGAAAAGAACGATGATGATGAATAGCTCGATGGCTCTCCGCTCCGCGTTGCTGGCCGCTCTGGCCCTGACCCCGGTGATGATGCTCCTGGGGGCACGGCCGGCGACCGCCCAGATGCAGCTCGACGGGGACCACGTCCCCGCCGCGAGCGGCGGCGACATAGTCATTCACCCCATGTACCACGCGACCTTCGCCATGTCGTGGAACGGCAAGGTGATCTACGTCGATCCCGCCGGAGCCCCCGGCGCCGGTCCCTCGACCAGCGCGGCCGCGGCCTTCAAGGGCATGCCGCCTCCCGATCTGATTCTGGTGACCGACATCCACGGCGACCACTTCAATGCGCCCGCCTTGACCGAACTCTCGAGCGGCAAGGCGAAGATCGTGGCCCCGCAGGCGGTCATCGACCAGATGCCCGAGCCCCTCAAAGGCAAGACCACGGCGGTGGCCAACGGACAGACCATCACTATTGACGGGATCAGGATCGAGGGCATGCCCATGTACAACCTCACCCCCGACCGGCTCAAGTTTCACGAGAAAGGGCGCGGCAACGGCTATCTGGTCACCCTGGGCGGCAAACGCGTGTACATCGCGGGCGACACCGAGGTGCAGCCGGAGATGCAGGCGCTCAAGAATATCGACGTCGCCTTCATTCCCATGAACCTTCCCTATACGATGACGCCGGAACAGGCGGCCGAGGGCGTTCTGGCCTTCAAACCATCGATCGTCTATCCGTATCACTACGGGCAGAGCGATGTCGCCGCCTTCGCGAGGCTGGTCGGAGTCAACAAGGACATCGAGGTTCGCCAGCGGAACTGGTACCCCAAGCCTTAGGCCGACGGCCCGCGTCCCGCTCGCTTGAGACCTAAAAGCGGAACAGCCGGGTGAATTTCAGGGCCAGGGTCCGGTTGGTCAGGAGGGGATCCTCGGAGAAACCTCCGCGACCTTCGCTGTAGACCACGAACAGATCGCTGCCCGGCTGATACTCCCAGCGAAAGCGCAGGCTCGAGCTCAGTGAATCGGATTTCGAGTTGTACTGAACGTAGCTGCTGAGGGCCATGCGCGGGCTGAAGGTGAGGTTGGCGCGGGCGCCGAAGAGACGGGTGTTGAAATCGCCTTCGGGCAGGTTCACCCAGTTGAGGGACAGGCGCGGCTCGAGGGAGAACTTCGACCCGGCCTGGACCCGGCCCTCGAAGGTCACGGCGTCCCGGTCCCCGCTCCAGAACCCCCCTTTCTGATAGCTGATCTTCCCCGGCACCAGCCGCTGTGCGCCCAGGGTGTACGTGACCTTCACATCCTGAAAGTCGTACTCGCCCACGGGAAGGACCACGTCCTCCGCGATCTCGAACTCCTCCGGGAGGAATTCGAAAGTGTTCGTGTACTCGACCTCCACCTGGTCGGAGTTCTCGAATTCGGTGCGGAAAGTTCCCTGGACCTTCCGGGTTTCGAGGCGGCCTCCGGTATCGGTGATGCGATCGAAGGTGCCCTGCCACACGAACCGGCGAACCCAGTCGATGGAACTCGGGCGGGGAGAGAAGCGGGCCTCCCCGAAATTGCGCCGAAACGCCTCGCGTTTCAAGAAGCCGAGTTCCGGCTCGAAGCCCTCGCCCACGTAGAGATGCTCGAGCACCAGTCCGTAACGGTCTCCCCCGTACTCGAGATTGCCCCGGTAGCTCGAGTGGTCGCCCGCGGTGGTTCCCCCCTGCTCCAGGCTCGTGCGGCTGGTGAGATAGGAGGCATTCAGGTTCAGGTTCTGGAAGAAGGCGAAGTTCGCGTCCGCGCCGAAGAGGCGGTTGGAGCGCGCGCCTTCGGTCAGCGAGGTGTTCCGGTAGGTGCCGATGATTCCGATGTCGCTCCTGGTGAAGATGTCGCGCCGGACCCGCAGCACCGAGAAGTTGGTGGCCGGGATCAGGGGATTGTCGGCCACCCCCCGGGTCTGGATGTCGAGCGCGCCCACCTGGAAGGGTCCGGCCCGTCCGGCCACCCGGCCCCCGACCCGGATCGGGTCCTGGCCCTCTTCGGTCAGGCCGATGCGCCGGCTGAAGAACGGAATGGGGGCGAGGCCGTCTCCTCCGCCGCTGGCTGAGCCCCCTCCAAAGGCGAAGATGGCCTGGCCTTCGAGAAAGAAGTCGCGTTTCTCCGGAAACAGCAGGCTGAAACGGGTCAGGTTCACCTCCTGCTGATCCTCCTCCACCTGAGCGAAATCGGTGTTGAAGGTGAGATCGGCGATCAGGCCGCTGGTCAGACCGTACTTGGCGTCGAAGCCAAAGTCCGCGTCGGGGTGGTTCGAATAGGGCTCATCGGCCTCCCGGTCCGTGGTCAGCGAGGAGAGCCCATAGGGCTTGATCTCGAGGTTCCGGTTCGAGCCCGGGATATCGACCCCGACCAGGGTCGCCGCCTCGGAAAAGACAAAGAGGCCTCTCCCCCCTCGAGCCCTCTGCATCGGGGCCAGGGAGGAGGTTTCGTTCTTCCACTTCACGGTGCGGCGCAGATTGAAACTCCACACCTGGGGACCGACCCGTTTGTATCGCATCGACTTGAACGGTATGACCATCTCCACCGCCCAACCCCTCTCATCCATCGAGGCCTTGACGTCCCAGACCGTGTTCCAGTCCAGGTTGTTGTTCCGGCCCTCGTCGCCGATGGCCTGGTCGCGCACGGCCCCGAGGGGATTGGTCGCGAAGTAGTAGCCGTTGCGCCGGTCGTAGTCGGTGTCGAGCACCAGAGAGAAGTTCTCGTCCTGGCGGATGTTGGGATGATCGCGGCGCATCTCGTTGGCCATCATGCGCTCCGGATGGCTGTCCCAGCACCGCATGGAGACATAGAGATTGCGATCGTCGAAGAAGATCCAGCCTTCCGTCTTCTCCGTTTCCGGCGCGCCTTCGTCGGGCTCCTGCTGGATGAAATCGCTGACCGACTTCACCCTGGAGTAGACCGGGTCATCCACCTTGCCGTCGAGGACGAGGGGCTCGGTGATACGCGTGGCCCGCACCGTGATGCGCCCCTGCTCGTCCCTCGCGATCACTTCGGGGGCAATGGGGGCCGCCGGGGCGAAGAAGGGCAGGGGGTCGGAAGGGGTGGGAACCTCGGCGGAGACCCGCTCGCACCAGGGAAGCAGGAGGCTCAGGGCGCAGACCATTCGCGTCGATCGAAGCATCCTTGAGCTTGCGTCCCTTTCTAAGTGACCGGGCCACCCTTGACCAGCCGGCGCGCGGCCGCCATCTGATCACGGCTCCCGACCAGGCACAAGACGTCTCCTCCGGCCAGGCGGTCTTCGGGAGACGGGTGCACGGCGGTCTTCTCATCGCGGCTGATCGACACCACGGTGGCGCCGGTGCGGTGGCGCAGCCCCGACTCCGCCAGGGTCCGCCCCACGATCCAGGCGCCATCGGGCACGGCCACGGTCTGGACCCGCACCCCCTCGGGGAGGTCGGGTGAGTCGGCTCCCGATGTCCATGGACCGGCGCTCAACGCCGTTCCCTTCATCACCCGCTCGATGATCTCGAGGGACGCCTCGAACTCCTGGGCCACCACCTCGCTGGCTCCGGCTGCGAGCAGGCCCGGCGTCTCCCCGACATAGCGGGCGCGCACCAGGATGCGCGCTCCCGGAGACAGCCGGCGGACCGCCCGCACCGCCCGTACCGTGGCCGCCGGATCGTTCAACATCACCGCGACATCCCGGGCGCGCTCCACGTGAACCCTGCTCAGAATCTCCGGGCTCGTGACATCGCCGTAGAAGAGGGGCTGGCCCTTCAGACGGGCGCGCCGAACGCGATCCGCATCGATGTCCACGACCGCATGCGAGACGCCCTCGCCCCGAAGGACTTCCCCCAGCATCTCGCCGCCCACCCCGTACCCGAGCACCAGGACATGATCCTGCAAGGTATCGGAAACCGCGGGAGCCAGGTCGTCTTGAAGTCCCAACAGCCGGTCCACTGCTTGCAGCCGGGCCGCGCCGGCTGCGATCTGGGGACCGAAACGGAGCGCGAATGGCGTCACCAGCATGGTCAGAACGCTGGCCGCGATGAAGACCCCCAACTCCTTTTCGTCCAGAAGTCCTATCCCGCCGCCCAGATTGGCGAGCACGAATGAGAACTCGCCCACCTGGGACACTCCCATCCCCGCGAGCAGCGCCACTCGAAAGGGGAAGCGCAGGGCCAGTCCGACCAGGCAGACCAGCAGCGCCTTGCCGACCAGGATCACGCCCACCAGGCTCAGCACGCTCCCCGGCTGCTCGATCAGCACCCGTAAGTCGAGCAGCATCCCCATCGAGACAAAGAACAGGCTGGTGAAGATGTCGCGAAGCGGCAGCATGTCGCTGAGCGCCTGGTGCCCTTCTTCGGAGTCGGCCAGAACCACGCCGGCGAGAAACGCGCCCAGGGCCAGCGAAAGGCCGACCAGCGAGGTCAGCCACGCGATCCCCGCGCAGACCACCACCACGGCCAGTATGAAGAGATCGCGACGTCTGGTCTGGGCAACCAGACGAATGGCGGGCGGAACCACGCGGCGGGCCAGGACCAGGGTGACCAACACCACCGCGGCCGCAGTCAGGAGCGCCCGGGGCAGCGCCGCCAAACCCTCGCCGCGTCCAGCCAGCATCGGGGTGACCAACATCATCGGAACCACGCACAGGTCCTGGAACAACAACACGCCCACGATCAGCCGGCCATGCGGCGCGTCCGTCTCGCCGCGTTCGGCCAGGCCCTGGAGCACGATCGCGGTGCTCGACAGCGCGACCAGGAATCCCATGAACGCCGCTTTGGGGGAGGGATATCCCGAAGCGATGGCCACCGCGGCGACGGCGCCCGTGGTGAGGCCCACCTGAAGGCCTCCCCCGACCACCAGCGTCCGCCCCATCCTTCGCAGGTCGGAAAGCGAGAACTCCAACCCGATGGTGAACAGAAGAAGGACGACCCCGATCTCGGCGAGTTGTTCGATCTGGTGACGGTCCTGCACGCCGGCAAAGCCGCTGGGGCCGAGGAGCGCCCCGGCCACCAGGAAGCCGGCGATGGTGGGGAGGCGAAGACGCCCGAGGATCAGGACCACAACCAGGGCCGCGCCGAACACCACCACCAGCTCGCGAAGGATATCGAGCTCGTGCATCGCCGGACCCTAGCACGCGCTCATCCTTCTCCTTGTCGCGAGGGATCGGGTGATCAGGGGAGCCGCTAGACTCCTTCCCCTGTGGACGCACCGGTTCAAACGCCCCTGGGTCGAACGCGGGGTCAGCGCCTTCCCTGGCTGCTCCTGGCCGCGAGTGTCGCGGTCCTGCTGAGCCGCGCCCTGTTTCTCCCCCCCACCCTCGAAGACATCGACTCGGTGAACTTCGCCCTCGCGCTGGAGCGGTTCGATCCCCGGCTGCACCAGCCTCACCCTCCCGGCTATCCGGTCTATGTCTTGCTGGCCCGGGTGGTCCACGCGGTGATTCCCGATCCGCCCCGGGCCCTGGGCCTGTTGAGCGCGCTTGCCCAGGCGGCCCTCGTGCTCCCGCTCTTCGCTCTGTTCAGCCGTCTCAGCTCGACGCCCGGGCGCGCCGCTCTGAGCACGCTCCTGGTCCTGTGCTGCCCGATCCTGTGGTTCAACGGGGCCCGCCCGATGAGCGACAGCGTGGGCCTGCTGTTCGTGATCTCCAGCCAGGCCCTGCTGCTCCGCTCCCTCGACAAAGTGACGACGCTGCCCGCGGCATCGTTGGTCGCGGGCCTCGCCCTCGGAGTAAGACTGCAGACCGGCGCCCTCACCATTCCCCTCTGGCTCTTTGCCGTCGCGCGCACCCGGAAGTGGCGGGCGCCGGTGGCGGCTCTCGCCGGAGGTATTCTGCTCTGGGGCATTCCCCTGGTGATCGCATCCGGAGGACCCGCGGAATACGCGCGCGCTTTCGCGCAGACCATGGGAGACGCCGCCGGATCCGAGCCGGTCATGGTCGGCTTCACTCTCAACCGGGCCGCCCGGGCGCTGGTCAAAGTGGCGATCGCACCCTGGGTCTCCCCGATCCTCGGCGGCTTCGTCACCACCGTCGCGGGGATCGGCTTCCTCGCCGTGGCCAGGCGTCGTCCGGCCACCCTGGCCTTGGCCTCGCTCGCCTTCGTGCCCTATCTCATCATCCACACCCTGGTCCAGCAGGTCGAGACCGTTCGCTACAGCCTGCCTTATGTCCCGTGGATCGCATGGCTCACCGTCGAGGGCCTCGGGTTCCTGGGGGAGCACGTCCGGTCGCCCGTTCACCTCGAACGCGCGATCGTGGGGGGTGTGGTGACCGCGTCCGCCGCTCTCACTTTTCCCGCCCTCGCCCTGTATCACGTCTGGACCAGCCCGCCGTACGCGGCCCTCGCCATGGTCGAAAGTCAGGCGGTCGAACCCGCGGGCTGGACGCTCGGCGGCCACTACATGTTCTGGCGCTACTTCCGGCTCCGGCCCGAGGGCATGGAGGTTCTGAGCGCAACCCCCGGGCAGGCGATGCCCCGGCTCTCGAGGCATTTCCGGACCGGAGACCACAGGAAGGTCATGTTCCTGGCCGATCCGCGCCGGACCGATCTCGTGACTCTCTCCCGCGGCGCGGCGCGACTCCTCGGACGGTGGGAATGGCCCGCGCAGATCCGTCCGTTCCTCTCCGGCGCGCGACCCAACGAGGCCGAGCTTTTCGCGATCGACCGGCCTCTGTTCTTCTCCGGTGAAGGATGGCTGCTCTCCCTGGAGTCGGGGCGAATTGAGGACACGGCCCGGGACCCGCGGCGCGAGGCCTATCTCAAGTCCATGCGCAACCCATCCTTTCTGCTTCTCGCCGGCATCCCCACCGGCCCCGCCGAGGGCTGCGTCCTCGACATGGAAGTGCCCGGCCTGCTCGATGGCGAGGCGCCATGCGGAGGACCGTTGGCGCGCGGCTATCTCCTGCCTCCGGCCGACGCCGCGTCCATCTATCTCCGGCTCTCGGCCGTCTCACGCCGGGGGGAGGCGCCGGCGGGCATGCCGTTCGCGCTCGAGGGGCTGGACTACGGTCCCATAGAAGCCGCCGGCTTCGTCCATGCCGAGGGCTGGTTCTTCCCGGAAAAGGACGAAGACCTGCGCCCGTTTCGCTGGGCATCTCCGCGGGCGCGCTCACTCCTCCACATTCCCGCAGTGGGCGCGCGACTGATCGTCGAAGGCATCGCTCCCATCGAGTACCTCGGCGCCGACCTCAGCATAGAGATATCCGAAAACGGCGCCACCCTCGCCACCGCTCGCCTGAACGAGAGGCGCTTCCGTCTGGAGGCGGTGTTCAAGGGCGGCGACCAGCCTTTCCACGAGATCGTCCTGTCCACGAATCGCAGCTTCGTCCCCGACGCCATTCAGAAGAACGGAGACCTTCGTCTTCTGGCGTTGAGGGTCTACGAGTTCAATCTGCTCACTGCGGCCTCGGAACCCATCGCCACTCCGGGCGGGCGGAACTCTTCACCACGTCCTGGAATTGCCGGGAAGTCAGGACCTGAGTAGCCTCGACCGGAGCCCATGCCCCAGATCACTCCCTCCACTCCCGCCCCTCCCCCGAATCCGGGCCCGGCCCCGACGACGCCACTCGCGATCGAGCCGATCATGGCGCGGTTGCGTCTGCAGGCTCGAGAGCGACTGGGCTTTGGTGACGATCGCGACCGCGAGGCGTATGAGCAGGTAAAGGCGGTCTTCCAGGCCACGAACGAAGCACTCGCTCCCGGCGCGCCCTTCTACCCTCAGGTCCTCGGTCTCGAGGAGGAGTGGGAGGTTCCAACTCCACTGACCTGGAAAACGCACCGGGGAAGGATCGGCGCGCTCATCGTCTGGTTCAAGAAACGCGTCCTGTTTCCCCTGAACCGGTGGCTCTACAGCTACACCTGGCACAATCTGCGCCGGCAGCAAAAGCTGAACCTCCTGCTCCTGTCCGCGGTCGAGTCGCTCGCGGTATCGCACGCCCGGCTTCGTCAGGAGATGGAGGAGTTGCGGCCGCCTGCCCCTCCTTCCCCGTCCGGCCCGAGCGGCGAGAGATCCCCGGCGCCGCCGCGCGACTCCCCTCGCCGAATGAAGCTCGCCTTCGTGGTCGATCGTTATGGCCCCGACGTTCCCGGCGGCTCCGAACGTCACTGCCGTGAGTTCGCCCTGCGGCTTACGCAGCGAGGTCACGAGGTCACGGTGCTCACGAGCTGCGCTCGCGACTACGTGAGCTGGGCCAACGCCTATGCCCCGGGACCCGAGCAGGACGGCCCGGTGAGCGTGTTGAGATTCCCGGTGGCCTCGGAACGGGATCCGATCTTCTGGCATGACCACAGCCGGCGTGTCTTCTCCGGCCTCGGCTCCGAGGACGACGAGCGTCACTGGTTCCAGGAAAGCGGTCCCCACGTCCCGGCCCTTATCGACCATCTCCGGGAGCACAAGGACCGGCACGACCTTTTCATCTTCTTTTCCTATCGCTACTACCCGACCTTCGCCGGCCTCCCGGTGGTGGCGCCCCGCGCCATCCTCGTCCCCACCGCGGAGGAGGATCCGGCCATCCGTCTCGGAGTTCTGCGCGAGTTCTTCACTCTGCCTCTCGGGATCGTTCACAACACGGTCGAAGAACACGCCCTCATCCGGTCGGTGGCCCGCGGCGCGTTCCCCGCCTTCGAGGTGATCGGCTCCGGGGTCGACGAGCCCGGCCCGCCCGTTGACCGAGGCGTGCTCGATCGTCTCGGGGTCAGGCGGCCCTTCATCCTCTGCCTGGGACGGGTGGACCCGAACAAGGGCAGCACCGAGCTTCTGGCTCACTTCAAGCGATACCTCGATTTCGAAGGGAGCGGAGTCCAGCTCGTTCTGGCCGGTCATTCGGTGGTTGAGTTGCCCCCGCAACAAGACGTCCTCGCGTTGGGCCACGTGAGCGAAGAGCAGCGCTCGGCCCTGCTTCAGAACATGCATGCGCTGGTGGCGCCCTCGCCTTTCGAAAGCCTGAGTCTCGCCCTGCTCGAGGCCTGGATGCACGGGCGGCCGGCGCTGGTGAACGGGCGGTGCAAGGCCCTGAGAGGACAGTGCCAACGAGGGGAAGGCGGCCTCTACTACGACAACGCAGCGGAGTTCCGCGAAGCCCTCCGGTATCTGCTGGAAGATCCGGAGGCCGCCACCCAGATGGGCGGCCAGGGGCGGGCCTACGCGCAGCGGGAGTACGCCTGGCCGGTGGTGATGGACCGGCTCGAGTCATTCCTGCAAGAGCGCCTCGCCGCCGCCGGAGCGGGTGGCCGAGAAGGCTAGGAGCCTGGGCGGTAGAAAGAGCTTGGTGGTTGTGGCCCGCGGGGCCGGGCGCTGATGTGGTTGCCGCGTCGGGAGCGCCTCGTGCGTCGGCACTTTGTTCCCGGGACTTCGGAATCGTTTGCCTCCTTACTCGGCTT